>CALUKY010000002.1 GCA_944321345.1 uncultured Paraprevotella sp. | reverse complement strand
AATTTACTAAATATCAATAATATGCACAACTTTTTATACATAAATCTTTTATCAATCTAATTCCGCCAACGGGTTGTAAGGGAATCCCGTAAATCCGATACCGCCATGCTAAATATAGAAACCAAGAAGCATGATCAGTTCACTCTGGAGTTGAAAGTGGGATATTCTCACGGCGACCAGCGCTTTCCGGTGAGTGATTTTGTTATGAACACCTGGGTGTTCATACCGGATTCCTTGTATATCAATCAAAAAACTTATACAAAATCAGATTTTTATCGGGATACACGTTCGCATATCCGTCTGATGACTCCCATCTATTCGCTGCACGAACTGGTGGAAGCGGACTGTCAGCCTTTCCAGTTGCTTGCGGCTTCCTGGGAGAATTATCGCCAGGAAACTTCTTTGGAGAACCGGAAAGAATTGGAACATCAGTTGAAGATGTTGGGCAATATCGTGCGTAGTGCCTTGCGTTCGCGGGGTAGGGCTTTGGCTCTGGAGAAGGATTCCGGGCGCGCGCTTTCCCTGCTTACCGAAACCTTTCAGGATATAGCCTTTGTACAATCCCGTTTGCGTACGCTATTCCTTTCGGAAAATAAGACAAAATCTTCTGCCGAACTTCCCTCTGCTTTCCGAAAGACGGATGCCTATATAGCCTGTACGGTAGCCTTTTATCTGAGCAAAGTGTCCACGATGATGAAGGAACACCACCGCTCGATACGCGAAGCGGTACAGAATCTGTTTGTCTCCTATTTTGAGCCGGAGCAGGAATACCTGACGGCACAGGGATATTCGGTGCCGATGTTGCGCGAAAAGCTGCGCAATCAGGAGTATCTCAAGCAGATGTCTGCTCTGCGCCGTTTTGTGGAGAGCGACCTTTATCTTTTTGTTCGTAAGAAGAACAACACTTTTTTGGCACAGCAGATTCTGTTTATGCTGGCGGCGGGACTGAGCATGATCTTTGCTACTATTGTGTCGTTTTCTTTTCAGCAGACTTACGGCAATTTCACCCGTCCGCTGTTTATTGCCCTGGTGGTGAGTTATATGTTTAAAGACCGTATCAAAGACTTCCTGCGCTATTGGTTTGCCAATAAGTTAGGCAGCAAATATTATGACTATCGCACCAAGCTCGACATGCGCGGAAAATATATCGGGCAGGGTAAGGAAGGCTTTGATTTTGTGAATGAAACCCGTATCCCCGAAGAAGTGAAGAATCTGCGTATGCAGGGCGAAGAAGATCCCGACTCGGTTCCTCCCGAATCCATCCTGTTGTACCGGCGCCGCATGATTCTTTTCGGTCGTCGCCTGTCACGGCTCAGCCGTTATGCCTTTCCCGGAGTGAATGAGATTATCCGTATCAATCTGAAGGATTTTTTGCGCCGTATGGATAATCCGCACACAGGGGTACCGGTGTTCCAGAAAACGGGAGATTTTCAGGAAGTGCAGGTAGAACGTCTGTATCACTTGGTATTCATCGTTCAGTTCAGTTATCAGGGACATATTTACTACAAGCGTTATCGCCTGGAGGTGAATCGCCGCGGTTTGAAGCAAGTTAGCGAGTGGTAAAAACGGTTATTTCCATTAAAAATCAGGTTGTTTGCATTGTTTAACTATAATAATTAGTTTTATAAACTGAAAAATACCGTTATTTGGAAAAACAAACCAGAGGATTATGAAGTCATTGACAAAAAAAGAAGAAGAGATTATGGGATTCTTTTGGGAGAAGGGTCCTTTGTTTGTGAAACAGTTACTTGAATTCTACGAGGAACCGCGTCCGCATTTCAACACCCTTTCCACCATCGTACGTGGGTTGGAAGAGAAAGGCTTTTTGGGACATACGGCCTACGGAAATTCTTATCAGTACCATCCGATTGTCTCAAAGGAGGAATTCAAGCGGAAAACCTTGCGGAAAATTATCGGGAAATATTTCAACAATTCTTTTCTGGGAGTTGTGTCGGCTTTTGTCGAAGAAGAAGATGTTTCGGTTGAAGAACTGAAGGAACTGATTCGTTCGGTTGAAGAAGGAAAAAAGAAAGAGTAAGAAAAGAAAATAATACCTGCATATCATGGAAACACTGTTTTACTATCTGATTGAGTCATCCGTCTGTCTGGCCCTTTATGAAGTGTTCTACTGGCTCTTTCTCCGGAAAGAAACTTTTCATCGGATGCAGCGGATCATGCTGTTGGGTTCGTTATGGCTTGCCGTGTGTTTGCCTTTATTGGAACTTCCGGAGTGGGGAACTGAAGCTTTGTCGGTTTCCGGAGATGCTTTTTCTGTTTGGGAAGCTCCGATACAAGATTATCTGGTTGTTTCCTTCTCCAATCAGACCAATACAGACTCGGGAACTTCCTTGTGGGAGATACTTACCGTGATTTATTTTCTGGGTGTTGCCTTGATGCTTCTGAAGAATATAGCCATGTCTTTTTATTTGAGTCGTATTTTGCGCCAATGCCATCGGAAAGTTCTTCCTGATGGATGCGTTGTTTTTGTATATCCTGGAAAGATCAGTCCTTTCAGTTGGTTGGGGCATATTATTCTTTCTGAGGAGAGTGCAGAATCACAGCGTGCGGTTGTGGCTCATGAGCATGCCCATGTCTTGTTGCATCATTCTTTGGATCTGCTTCAGGCAGAGCTGTTGCTTTGCATTCAGTGGTTCAATCCTGCGGCGTGGCTTTTGAAGAGAGATTTGTCTTTAGTGCATGAATATGAAGCCGACCGGTATGTTCTGTCTCAAGGTTTCGATGCTCGTGATTATCAGTTGTTGCTGATACAAAAGGCAGCCGGTCCTGAGTTCTATACCTTGACAAACCGTTTCGGTCATCATTCTTTGAAGAAACGCATTCTGATGATGCAGCGTAGGTCGTTCGGTTTTTGGAGATGGACCAGATGTCTGTATGCGTTGCCGGTAGCTATTTTATCCTTGTTTTTGTTGGCGTTTTCCAATCCAAGACATTCGATGAAGCTGGAAAGCAATAAATCGTCTGCAGTTTCTTTATCAGACACTTCGATACAAACACTATATACAAAAGTGGATCATGTGCCATCTTTTGTTGGAGGAGAAACAGCGTTGAGGAGATATGTTGATAAGAACCTTGTTTATCCTTCCGAAGCAGCAGCTCAGGGTATTGAAGGATGGGTGCTTGTAACCTTTATTGTGAACAAGGGAGGGCAGATTGTTTATCCGAGAGTATCCCGAAGCGCACATCCTTTATTAGATGCAGAGGCTCTTCGGCTTATCCGGGAGATGCCTCTTTGGATTGCCGGGCGACACCGGGGGAGAAATGTGGATGTCAAGTACAGTCTTCCAATTAAGTTTGTGCTGGAATGATGGTAAGGACTTTCGCTCCTTGACTTTTTATAAACTGTAATAATTGCTTGATTATGAAAAAGATCTAAAGCAACCAATGGGCAGGTGTCAGAAACTGGTATTTGTTTCCCTTAGCATTATTTGCTTTCATGTTATTTCCTTTGTTTCGGGTGCGGGGAGAGGAAAATATCCTGTTGCCTTTTGGATAACAAGGAAAGGAAATCAAACGAAGCAAGGAACTGTATTGTCAGGATACGGGAGAAGTGATGATGGCTTCTTCGGAAGGTAATCCCGAGGAGCACAAAAAGATTGCCGATGATTACCTGTATCTGCTCGGCAAGAAAGGGGATTCTCTTTGCGTCAACAAATATTCGTTGAGAGGACTGTTTCCGGATTGAGTGTCAGGCATCTGCTGTCTTTTGTATGGTGGTTGAGGAGAAAACATTTGGACATAATATAAATCATAAGAATATGGAAAAAATTACGAGAAAAATCATTTTTTGCCTTCTTGTACTTTATGGAGGCTTTTCATTTTGGGGATGCCAGCATTCGGCGCAACCGGTTTCTCCTTATTCCAAGGCCTATAAAGACAGTGTACTTCTGACTGAAGCTGCATGGTATTTGGGTGTTCGTCAGTTTGATTCGGCTTTTTGGGCGCTTGAGAAATGTGAGCGGATCGCTCCCGACTATCCTCATATTCCTTTTGTGAAAGGAGCCATGCTTTATTGTGACGGGCAAGAGGAGGCTGCTGTTCCCGAAATCCGTCGGTCGCTGCATATTTATGATTCCCTGTTGCAAGTACGTCCTTTGTATCAGGATGCCCTGAACCGTACACTCTGCATTCTTTATCTTTATGGTCGGGATGCCTATGAGCGTTCGATAGACAGTCTGCTTCAAGACCCTCAATATGCTGATACGGCTCGCTTGTATAAAGCAGTGCTTTTCAAGCAGGTGCCATTCCCGGAGATTGCCGAGTCTGCTGTCTATACTCATTACTTTGATAAAGATTCCATTTTGAAGGATTCCGCCGACAGGTTGCCCGCGCTTGTCCATTATGAAGCCCGCCAGTTTACGGACAATCCACAGGGAACGGATGAGGAGGCCGGCGTGTGGAAACCTCGTCTGCAAGTGTTCCATGGATCGGAATATTCGGCTTTCCCTCAATGGCCGGAAGGTTTCGTTGCCAATCTGAAGAAGCAGCTTTCCACTTGTCCGGGAGCCGACAAAGACAGCTATGTGTGTGAATTCTGGTTGACTGATAAGGGAGAGATACATTATTTCCGGGTGTTAGATTCGCAGCGCGGTGCTTTTGAGCAGGCGCTCGCAAAGGCTTTTGCGGCCTTGCAACCACTGATTCCGGCCAAGAAACAGAATCAGAATGCTTCCTGCTATTGTCGTGTGCATCTTGATCTGAGCGCCTTGCGATAGTAAGTTAAGGAGGCTTTCGAAAAGCAATCAAAGAAAGACCGAAACAGACATTGTCTATAAAAACACGAAGCAGGAAGACGGAACGAACCGTTCTTTCTGCTTCGTGTTTGATAAAAATGTGTTCTTTCCCGTTTTCTCGGAAAAGGAAAAATCCTTATTCGTTTTCAAAATTCTTGCGGATAGCCTCGGCAATGCTCTGAAACTTCTCTGGAGAGAGAGACAGTTTCGGGTTGCTGAAGAGCATATCCTTCTCGCTCTGCATCGGAATCAAGTGGATGTGTGCATGCGGCACTTCCAGTCCCAGTACGGCCTGACCCACCTTGATGCAAGGGAAAGCCTTCTTGATGGCGATAGCCACATGCTTGGCAAACACCTGCATGGCTGCGATTTCCTCGTCAGTCAGGTCGAAGATATAGTCCACTTCACGCTTTGGAATGACCAAAGTGTGTCCTTTTACCAGCGGGTTGATGTCGAGAAAAGCATAGAACTGTTCGTTCTCGGCACATTTATAGCTCGGGATTTCTCCGTTTGCTATTTTGGTGAATATTGTTGCCATAATATGATGCAGTTATAAAAGTTCTGTTAGTCGAATGAAATGTTCAGAATCTCCAGATTGATGATACCCTGTGGAATTTTGATCTCAGCGATATCGCCAACCTTCTTGCCCAACAGGCCCTGAGCGATCGGAGTCTGGATAGAAATCTTGCCTTCCTTCAGGTTGGCTTCCGTTTCCGATACGATGGTATAAGACATCTTCATGCCGGTCTTCACGTTCTTCATCTCCACTTTTGAGAGAATCTGCACGGTGCTGGTGTCCAGTTTTGAAGTGTCGATAATCTTGGCATCGCCGATGATGGCTTTCAGCTGGCTGATCTTGCTTTCCAGCATGGCCTGATGCTCTTTTGCCGCGTCGTATTCTGCGTTCTCACTCAAGTCGCCCTTGTCGCGTGCTTCGGCGATAGCTGCTGATGCTGCCGGGCGCTGAACTGTTTCCATTTCCTTTAGTTGGGCTACAAGTTTGTCGTAGCCCTCTTGTGACATGTAAGCCATATTCCTTTCTGTTTTTATGATTTTCTAAAAATATTATTGGTGATAAAAACAAAAGAATTCCGGCAAGAACCTGCCGGAACCCTTTGTTTAAAATCTTAACACTGCAAAGGTAATGTTTATATTCTAAAAAACAAATCTTTTCGGTTAAAAATATCCTTTCTGTCTGTTTTACAAGAGTTTTTCTATTTCCTGACGGATATTTCTGTCGGGAGTGATACGGCACTTCAAATCGCTGTTGCGGTCGATCAGGAAGCTACACGGCAGTTCCTGCACATTATATAATAACAGGTTGTCCGAGGCGGTGCCCTGAGGGTCGAACACACAGATCCACGGCAGCGGGTCGCTTACCGTTTTCCAGTAATGCTCGCCGGCGTCTACCGATACCTGATAGATTTCCAGACCACGGTCGCGGTATTCCTGATAGAGCTGGCGCATCTCCATAATGCGTTCTTTTGAGGTGGGCAGCGCATAAGCGGTGAAGTCGAGCAGCACCACCTTGCCCCTCAGATCCGACAGATTCCGGGGCTGTCCGTTGATATCTCTCAGACTGAGGTCTATGATTCCGGTGGCGTGGATCTTCTCGTTGGTGATTTCCACATCTATCTGTCTGGGGAGGCGCGTGTTGCGCTGTCCTTGCAACGTGATGTTCTTCAGATTCTCGCTTCGGGCGCATCCGGGATAAAGATTGTCCCATGCGGTAGCCACGGCAGCAAACCAGCGCACATCGTCCGCATCGTTCACCGGGTCGAACACCAGTTCGCCGTGAATGGTCTGGAACAGGGCGAAGTAAGATGACGGTTCCGCCGGGTTGTTCAGAATAAAATCCTTCTTGATTTCTTTTTTATAATTGTGAACCAGATCGGTGATCCGTCGTTCCTTTTCGCCGAGTGTCATATTCTTTATTTGTACGATCTGTCGGATTTCCTTTTCCACATTCATCTGCTTTTGTCCGATTTTTTGCAGCGTAACGCAGCTTTCCGACCCTTCTACCGAATATTTTGCGCCCATATCGGCAGCGTTGGCCTTGATGCGGATTTCTTCGGTTGAGTCCACTGCCAGATTGATGATCTGTTCTCCCAGACGGATGCGGTAGAACTCCGGATTTCCGGGTCGTGCGCCGTGAAAGGAGAAGTCCCCTTCGTCGTCCAGCTTGGTGGAATCCAGTTTCTGTATTCCGTTGAGCGAGAGCGCTTCAAAATAAAGCATTTTGTCATCTGCGTCCGCAATCTGTCCGCTCACGGTGAAGCCCTCTTCCTTTTGCGTACAGGCCGTGGTGAGGGCAACCAGGCACAGTGGTAAAAATAAGTATTTCAGTTTTTTTGCTTTCATGAACTTTGTTTTTTGTAGGGACAAAGATATCCCTTTTTCGCCTATTTTGCATGTTCATTTCCTTTCTTTTTATTAAAAAACGGAAGTTCAGTGATATTTTTTCGGCAATGCTCTTTCTTAATAAATATATTTGCTTAACTTTGCTCGGATTTTTTGAAATTTCGAAAAAACATATTTTATATATCTAGATGAACGTAATTAAGAAGACCGTCGAGTTGCCTGATGGAAGAACCATCAGCATCGAAACCGGGAAATTGGCGAAACAAGCCGATGGAGCTGTGATGCTTACCATGGGTAATACCATGCTCTTGGCCACTGTTTGCGCCGCAAAAGATGCCGTTCCCGGAACAGATTTTATGCCTTTACAGGTAGAGTACAGAGAGAAGTTTTCAGCAGCCGGACGTTTTCCGGGAGGTTTTACCAAGAGAGAAGGTAAAGCTTCGGATTATGAAATCCTGACTTGTCGTTTGGTAGACCGCGCCCTGCGTCCTTTGTTCCCAAGCGATTTCCACGCTGAAGTTTATGTGAATGTGATCCTTTACTCTGCTGACGGAGTAGACATGCCGGACGCTTTGGCCGGTTTTGCGGCTTCTTCAGCTTTGGCGGTATCTGATATTCCTTTTGACGGCCCGATTTCTGAAGTTCGTGTGGCTCGCATCAATGGTGAGTATGTAGTGAATCCTACATTCGAGCAGTTGGAGAGCGCCGATATGGATATCATGGTTGGAGCCACAGAAGAAAATATCATGATGGTTGAGGGTGAAATGAAGGAAGTATCCGAGCAGGATCTGCTTCAGGCCCTGAAGGTGGCTCACGAGGCCATCAAGCCAATGTGTCAGTTGCAGAAGGAATTGGCCAAGGAATTGGGCAAGGACGTGAAGCGCGAATACTGCCACGAGGTGAACGACGACGAGTTGCGTGCCGAGTGTGTTAAGGCTTGCTACGACAAGGCTTATGCTATTGCACAGGAAGGTAACCGCGACAAGCACGCCCGCGAGGACGCTTTCATGCAGATCCGCGAGGACTTCAAGTTGGCTTATACCGAAGCACATCCGGATCTGACCGAGGATGAACTGGCAGAGAAGAGTGCTTTGATTGACAGATACTATCACGATGTGGAGCGCGATGCCATGCGTCGTTGCGTGCTCGATGAGGGCAAGCGTCTGGACGGCCGTGCCACAACTGATATCCGTCCGATCTGGTGCGAGGTGAGTCCGCTGCCTGGACCTCACGGATCATCAATCTTTACCCGTGGTGAAACACAGTCATTGTCTACCTGTACGCTGGGTACCAAGCTCGATGAGAAGATTGTAGACGACGTGCTGGATCAGAGCAAGATGCGCTTCCTGCTGCACTACAACTTCCCACCGTTCTCAACAGGTGAGGCTAAGGCGCAGCGTGGTGTAGGCCGTCGTGAAATCGGTCACGGTCACTTGGCATGGAGAGGTCTGAAGGGACAGATTCCGGCCGACTATCCTTATACCATCCGTGTAGTTTCAGATATTCTGGAGTCTAACGGTTCTTCTTCTATGGCTACTGTATGTGCCGGTACTTTGGCTCTGATGGATGCCGGTGTGCCTATCAAGAATCCGGTGAGCGGTATTGCGATGGGTCTGATCAAGAATCCGGGCGAAGACAAATATGCTGTGTTGTCCGATATCTTGGGTGACGAGGATCACTTGGGAGATATGGACTTCAAGACTACAGGTACTGTAAACGGTTTGACCGCCACTCAGATGGATATCAAGTGCGACGGTTTGAGCTATGAGATTCTGGAGAAGGCTTTGATGCAGGCTAAGGCCGGACGCGAGCACATCCTGGGCAAGATGATGGAGTGCATGTCTGAGCCTCGTGCAGAGCTGAAGCCGCACGTGCCACGTATCGAGCAGATCACCATTCCTAAGGAATTTATCGGTGCTGTGATCGGTCCTGGCGGTAAGATTATCCAGGGTATGCAGGAAGAAACCGGAGCTACCATCACTATCGAAGAGGTTGACGGTGTAGGTAAGGTTCAGGTAAGCGGTGCCAACAAGGATGTGATCGACGCTGCTATGGCTAAGATCAAGGCTATTGTAGCTATTCCGGAAGTTGGTGAGGTGTACGAAGGAACTGTACGCAGTGTCATGCCTTACGGTGCTTTTGTGGAGTTCATGCCGGGCAAGGACGGGCTGTTGCACATTTCAGAAATCGACTGGAAGCGTCTGGAAACCGTTGAGGAGTCTGGATTGAGAGAAGGCGACAAGGTAAAGGTGAAGTTGATGGAAATCGATCCTAAGACCGGTAAGTTCAAGCTCTCTCGCCGTGTATTGATGGAGAAGCCTGCTGACTTTGTAGAGCGTCCAATCCGTCGTGAGCGTCCGGAGCGTAAGCGTCGTCCGGAAGGCGGTGCCAAGGGAGAATAATTTATTCTGATCATATAAAATGAAAGAGATTCGGAAAAATGTTTCCGAATCTCTTTTTTATTGCCGTATGGCTTTTGACAATTTATATTTTGAAAGAGATGAAAGTTTTCCTTTGGCCGGATTTGCAGTCCGCGCTGTTTGTTTGGGTGGATTCCTGTTTCATTTCTCTCTTATTCATAATTTTTGATCTATCTGCCGTTTTTCCTCGTAATTTTTCGTATTTTCAAGGAAGTATCTCTTGACCATCGGCGTTGTACAAGCTTTGTTTGTTTCCTTTCTTTACCAGGTAGTCGCCATTGAAAAGGTTGATTTGATCAAACTCGCAGGGAATAATGCAATCTCCACTTTTGGAGTATAGTCCAAAGAATTTATCTTTCTTTATCAGGTAGTTACCATTGAGGAAACTGATTTGATTAAACTCGCCGGAAAGCTCTTCTTGACCTTTGACTGCATTGAGAGCAGCGGTATGGGCAGGAGTCTTGCAGCCAGACAGGATTCCGGTGGATAGAACCAGAGAAAGCAGAATGCCCCCTCTTACCCAAGTCTTTCGGGCAAATGGCAAGCGAATGATGGAAGTAAATAGAGAATTCATAATCTTGATTAATGGTTTCAATGCGTTAAAGATAGGCATAAATATAAAATAATTGTTGTCCGAGGACAAAAAATCAAACACACGCTTTTCCAATTAACTTTTTTTATGCCCGCATGGCTTTTGACATTTTGACAAATTGTATTTTGAGAAGGATGAAAGTTTGCTTTTTATGGACACAGGATTTGCTCGTTGCTGAAAACGGACTTCTCAGGGTGTGTTTTTGGCGTTAAGTGATTCGAATGCAGTTTGTTACTTCTTTTGGGGTATTGTTCTTTGCGAAGGCATTCAGATGAATTTGGTCTGTTTTTACGCCTTTTCCATTGCTGTTTTGGGAATGACGGGAGCTTTGTTGGAGAGTGACGTGGTGCTTTGGGGTAATGACCGTGGTGTTTTTTCAAGGTTCCTTTGTGTTTTGATGAGAAAAGAAGAGGTCTTTTTTGTATAAATTCTGTATATATACGGTATAAGTACGGTTTTACAGCGTATAAAAATGCGTTTTCTTTTCTGGATGAAAAGAATTGAATGCGGGGTGTGTTTCTGAAAACGGCTTTTGGGTATGCAAAAAGAAAGGAAAAACGGTTTTTGTCTGTATTTTAGAACGGGGGATAGGTTTTTCGGCCGGAGTGCCTGGTAATAACAAAAAAGCCTCCCGAAAATCGGAAGGCTTTTGCGCTTCAGGATGGGCTTGAACCAACGACCCCCTGATTAACAGTCAGGTGCTCTAACCAACTGAGCTACTGAAGCAGATTTTGCTATTGTTTTTCTCAATTGCGATGCAAAGATAGGCATTATTCAGTTATCCTCCAAATCAAATCTGATATTTTTTTGATTTTTCTTCAAAAAATATCCTTTTTAGGGATTTTTCCGGGGATAAAGATGCGTTTTCAATAAAGAAAGGTGACTGGAGGGCCCGAAGTTCAATAGCTTTTCGGTCGGGGTAGTTGGTAATAACAAAAAAGCCTCCCGAAAAATCGGAAGGCTTTTGCGCTTCAGGATGGGCTTGAACCAACGACCCCCTGATTAACAGTCAGGTGCTCTAACCAACTGAGCTACTGAAGCAGTTTTTGCTATTGTTTTTCTTAATTGCGATGCAAAAGTAGTAGTTTATTTTGAAATATGCAATATCTTTGCAGAAAAATTTCAGGAAAATGACAAAAATAATTGGAATAGGTAATGCTCTGCTGGATATTATCGTGCCGATCGCCTCGGATGAAGTGCTTCGTAAGGCCGATTTGCCTAAGGGGAGCATGCAGCTGATAGATAATGAAAAGCGCCTGCGCCTGCAAGAGATGCTTTCGGGACTTTCGTCGGCCGAGGCGGCAGGCGGATCGGCGTCGAATGCCATGCAGGCCCTTTCTCATCTGGGTGGACAGGCCGGTTTTGTAGGTGCCGTGGGGCCGGACCGTTATGGAGAGATCTTCCGCAAATGCTGCGGCGAAACCGGGCTAGAGGTGCGTCTCATGCAGATGGACGAGGCTACGGGTATAGCGACAACACTGGTTTCGGCTGACGGAGAACGTACTTTCGGAACCTATTTGGGCGCCGCTTCGCTGATGGCTCCCGAATACATCAACGAGCGTACGTTTGCCGGTTATGACTATTTGTTTGTCGAGGGCTATCTGGTGCAGGAATACGACCTGATGGAGGCTGTGATGCAACAGGCTCGCCGTTCCGGTCTGAAAATCATTCTGGATCTGGCCAGCTATAATGTGGTGTGCGACCATTATGAGTTTTTCCGTCATCTGGTCAGTGATTATGTGGATATTGTCTTTGCCAATGAAGAAGAGTGCGCGGCCTTTACCTTGGTGTCTGACCCGTATGAGGGACTGGATGCCCTGGCCGAGCATTGCGAACTGGCCATTGTGAAGCTCGGTTCGCGCGGTGCCATTGCCCGTTATCATGGGGGAGATGTGTTCTTTGCCGACGCGTTGCCCGGCTGCACCGTGATGGATACAACCGGTGCCGGCGATTATTTTGCCGGAGGTTTCCTTTATGCCATGACCCGGGGTGCCGGACTGACCAAGTGTCTGCAGGCCGGTTCCTTGTTGGGCGGTACGGTAATCGGTCATCTGGGCGCTTCGCTTCCGGAAGAGAAATGGCATGAAATGAGGTTAAAAATGAAAGATATATTAAACGGGCGTTTTTGATTTGCTTAACTTTGCAGTTATGAAAAAAATTGTACTGATCCTTAGTGTGCTGCTGGCGGGAGCCGGTAGTGTCTTTGCTCAGAAGAGCAAGAACCATAATTTTGAGATAAACCGCAATCTGGAGATCTTCAGTGATATATACCGCCAGCTGGATATGTATTATGTGGATACGCTGGATGCCGATACGGTGATCGGCTGGGCTATTCAGTCCATGCTGCGCCAGGTAGACCCTTTTACGGTGTATTATTCAGAAGATAATATGGACGAACTCAAGACCATGACTACCGGTAAGTATGCCGGTATCGGTGCTGTGGTGCGTTTTATCAAGAAGGAAGACCGTGTGGCTATCGACGAACCTTATGAGGGAACGCCGGCTTACAAGGCCGGAGTGAAGGCCGGCGATTTGATCCTGACCATTGACGGAGTGGATATAAAGGGCATGCCGGTGGATAAGGTGACTACCATGCTGAAAGGTACACCGGGTTCCAGCTTCGTTCTGGAGGTGCGTCGTTACGGAGTGGAGAAGCCTTTGACCTTCAAGATTGTCCGTGAGAATATACAGTTGCCTTCAGTGCCATACTACGGTATGCTTCCCGGCAACGTGGGTTACATCGTTCTGACCGGATTTACAGATAACTGTTCAAAAGATGTGCGCCGTGCGCTGGTTAGCTTGAAGGAGCAGGGCGCCCGTTCGCTGGTGCTGGATTTGCGCGGAAACGGTGGCGGTCTGTTGAGTGAGGCTGTGGAAATCGTGAATTTCTTTATTCCAAAGGGACGCAAGGTGGTTTATACCAAGGGTAAGGTTCAGTCGGCCAATGTGGAATATACCACCCGTAAGGAACCGTTGGACACCGTGATGCCGATGGCCGTGCTGGTAGACCGCTGGTCGGCTTCAGCGTCGGAGATCGTATCGGGTAGCTTGCAGGATTTTGACCGTGCCTTGATTGTCGGTACACGCACTTATGGAAAAGGACTGGTGCAGACTCCGCGTGAGGTGCCTTATAACGGTAGCCTGAAGGTGACTACCAGCCGTTATTATATTCCGAGCGGACGCTGTATTCAGGCTTATGACTATCGTCATTTGAATGAAGACGGATCAGTGGGTACGGTGCCCGACAGCTTGACCCGTGTGTTCCATACCGCGGCCGGACGCGAAGTGCGCGACGGAGGAGGTATTACCCCGGATGTAACCGTCACTTCGAGCGATACATTGCCGTCTATGGTTGTAGAGTTGGCTGTAAACGATGTGGTGGCAGAGTTCGGAAACTGGTATGTAGCCCATCATGATACAATAGCTCCGGCTGCCAGCTTCGATGTGGCCGATGAGGATTATGCCCAGTTTGTCAAGATGGTCAAGGAAAGCGGCTTTACCTATAACAAGCGCGGACGTGAATTGTTGAAGCTGCTGACCAAGACAGCCGAAACGGAAGGATATACCGAAGAGGCTCGTGAGGCGCTCAATCAGTTGGATACCATCTTCAAAGGTAACCTGGAAGCGGATATGGAGCGTAATAAAAAAGAAATCAAACTGTTGCTGAATGATGAGATCGTACGCCGCTATTATTATCAGAAAGGTGGAATAGAACTTCGCATTCGTGAGGATAAAGACCTGAAAAAGGCTTGCAGCCTGCTGGCCGATGAAAAGGTGTATAAAGAGAAACTTAACATCAAAGACTGATTATGAAACACGCGAAATTAAATCATAACAAACAGTTTATGTTTGGTATCATGGCCATGGCACTGGTGGTAATCGGTGTGGTGATCCTGTTCTGGCTGTGGTGCTTTCCACAGGGAACGGCCGACAAACCCGAGGCAAAACGCTACGCGATTCATTTGGTGGGCTTTCAGGGCGACAGCCTGCAGGTGTCGCTCGATGATCAGGTTTTGCTCAATGGAGCGGTTGAAGGCGATACCTGTATTCTTGGTTCCGATTATCCTGAGAAACAGGCCGTGCTGATGGTGGGAAGTTTCCGGACAGACGAACTGGTAACCTTCGAGATTACTGACGAGGATTCTCCGGTCACGGTTTGGCATGATAATGAGGAGATAAAAATGAGAAAAAAATAAGATTCCGCTTCTGCAAAAGGAAAAAATGCATTTATTTTTTTTGCGGACTGACGGAAAACTTGTATCTTTGCAAAGTAGGATGAAGTGAGGGGCTGATCAAGTTCCTCACTTTGTTTTTTTAATTGTATTTCAGATCAGATGATAGAAAAGAACATTGTAAAACAAATCGTTGAAGAATGGTTGCAGGACAAGGACTACTTCCTGGTAGATCTGTCCGTAAGTAATGACAATCGTATTGTAGTGGAGATTGATCATGCCGAAGGCGTGTGGATCGAAGATTGTGTGGAGCTGAGTCGCTTTATTGAAAGCAAGCTGGATCGCGAGAAAGAAGACTTTGAGCTTGAAGTTGGCAGCGCGGGTATCGGTCAGCCGTTTAAGGTGCATCAGCAGTATGTAAACCATCTGGGCCAAGATGTAGAAGTGCTGACACTCGACGGAGTGAAATATCAGGGGGGACTGCATGAAGTGAACGATGATACCTTTTCTATCCTCCGCACCGTGAAGAAAAAGGAGGAAGGAGCCAAGCGTCCGCGTATGGTGGAGGAGCTTGTAACCTTCCGTTATGACGAAATAAAATATACTAAATATTTAATCAGCTTTAAGTAAAACCGTTATGGCAAAGAAAGAAGAAACCGTAAGTTTGATCGATACATTTTCTGAATTTAAGGAAACCAAAAATATAGATCGCGCCACACTCGTAAGCGTGCTCGAGGACAGCTTCCGTAGCGTAATTGCCAAGATGTTCGGCAGCGACGAGAACTACGACGTAATCGTGAATCCGGATAAGGGCGATTTTGAGATCTACCGCAACCGTACCGTGGTGGCTGACGGAGAGGTGCAGGATTCTAATCGTGAGATTTCCCTGACCGACGCACAGAAGATTGCCAGCGATTGCGAAATCGGTGAGGACGTGAGCGAGAGCGTGGACTTCGCACGTGACTTCGGACGCCGTGCCATCCTGACTCTGCGTCAGACTCTGGCCAGCAAGCTTCTGGAGCTGGAGCACGACAGTTTGTACAACAAGTACAAGGACAAGGTTGGTCGTGTGGTGAGCGCTGAGGTATATCAGGTCTGGAAAAAGGAAATGCTGTTGGTTGACGATGAGGGCAACGAACTGTTGCTTCCGAAGACAGAACAGATTCCGGGCGACTTCTACCGTAAGGGTGAGGCTGCACGCGCCGTAGTGCTCCGTGTAGACAATACAAACAACAATCCGAAGATCATTCTGAGCCGTACATCACCGGTGTTTTTGCAGCGTCTGCTCGAGGCTGAGGTTCCTGAAATCCACGACGGTCAGATCGTGATCAAGAAGATTGCCCGCATTCCGGGCGAGCGTGCCAAAGTGGCCGTAGAAAGCTTCGACGAGCGCATTGATCCGGTAGGAGCCTGTGTCGGTGTGAAGGGTAGCCGTGTACACGGAATCGTGCGTGAGTTGCGTAATGAGAACATCGATGTGATCAACTATACAGACAATACATCACTTTTCATTACTCGTGCCCTGAGTCCGGCACGCGTAAACAGCATCCGTCTTAATGAAGAGGAGCGTAAGGCTGAGGTATATCTTGATCCGGATCAGGTGTCATTGGCTATCGGTAAGAATGGTCTGAACATCAAATTGGCAAGTATCCTTACAGAATATACCATTGACGTGTTCCGTGAAATCAACAAGGAAGAGTCAGACGATGTATATCTCGATGAGTTCTCTAACGCCATCGATCCTTGGATCATCGAGGAATTGAAGAAAATCGGCATGGTTACTGCCAAGGACGTGCTCGGCACTCCGCGTGAAACACTCATCAACAGAGCCGATTTGGAAGAGGAGACCGTAGACGAAGTATTAAGAATTTTAAGAGAAGAATTTGAGGAGTAATATATGGGGATTAGACTGAATAAAGTAACAAAGGAATGTAATGTGGGCCTCCAGACGGCTGTGGAGTTCCTGCAGAAGAAGGGATTTACCGATATTGAGGCAAATCCGAATACCAAAATCACCGAAGAACAGTATGAAATGCTTGTGGCTGCCTTCAAGACCGATCAGGGACTGCGTAAGGATGCCGAACTGATCAGTCGCCAGCGCCAGAACAAGGAGAAGAAGGAAACTATCTCGATAGCCGAAGAGGAAGTGACATCCGCACATCCGGCAGCTGCCGCTCCAAAGGGACCTAAGGTGGTGGGACGCATCGACCTTGATGCACTGAATCGACCTGCTAAAAAGAATACTGAGGCACCGAAGGCCGAAAAGACACAACTGGAGGACACAACTCCGGAAACTCCCGCAGTAATTAAAGAAGAAATGACAGATAAACCTACCGAAACGGAAAAGACAATCGGCACGGAAGAGAATGGAGTGTTCCGCCTGAATACTCCGGCTGGAGGAGCGCCACAGCTCAAGGTGAAGGGACACATCGACCTCTCTGCGCTGAATCAGTCTACCCGCCCGAAAAAGAAATCAAAGGACGAACGACGCAAGGAGCGCGAGGAGAAAAACCGTCAGCATCAGGATGCTAAGGCTCGCCAGAACGGAGCCGGCGAACGCGGTGCCGCACAGCAGGGCGGAGAGAAAAAGAAACGCGTGCGTGTGGGTAAGGAGCGTGTGGACGTGAATGCCGTGAGCGGACAGAACAACGCTGCGCCGGGTAAGAAGAACGGAGCTGCGCAGAATGCCGCCGCACAGCAGAACGGTAAGCATAACAAGAAGAAAAACCAGCAGCCGGTCGTAAAAGCCGAGGTTACTGAAGAGGATGTAGCAAAACAGGTTAAGGAAACTCTGGCACGCCTTACCAGCAAGAATAAGGTAAACAAGGGTGCCAAATACCGTAAGGAGAAGCGCGAGAATGCCCGTGCCAATATGGAGGAGCAGATGGAAGAGCGCGAGGCAGAAAGCAAAATCCTGAAGCTTACTGAGTTCGTAACCGCAAACGAGCTGGCATCGATGATGGATGTTCCTGTCACTCAGGTTATCGGAACTTGCATGAGCTTGGGTATCATGGTGTCTATCAACCAGCGTCTGGATGCAGAAACCATTAATATTGTAGCCGAGGAGTTCGGTTTCAAGACTGAATATGTCAGCGCCGAAGTATCTGAAGCTGTAAACGAAGAGGAGGACGATGAGGAAGATCTCGTGCCACGTGCGCCGATCGTTACCGTGATGGGTCACGTAGACCACGGTAAGACATCGCTTCTGGACTATATCCGTAAGACAAACGTGATTGCTGGTGAGGCCGGAGGTATCACTCAGCATATTGGTGCTTATAACGTGACACTCGAGGACGGACGTCACATTACCTTCCTCGATACTCCGGGACACGAGGCATTTACCGCTATGCGTGCCCGTGGTGCGCAGGTAACTGATATCGCCATTATCATTATCGCGGCCGATGACGACATCATGCCACAGACTAAAGAAGCTATCAATCACGCCATGGCAGCAAATGTTCCTATCGTGTTTGCCATCAATAAGATTGATAAGCCGGCTGCAAATCCGGATAAGATCAAGGAAGCGCTGGCCAATATGAACTTCCTGGTAGAAGACTGGGGTGGTAAATATCAGAGTCAGGATATCTCGGCCAAGAAGGGTATCGGTGTACCTGAATTGCTCGAGAAAGTGCTTCTTGAGGCAGAAATGCTCGATCTGAAGGCTAACCCGAACCGTAATGCAACCGGTTCTATCATCGAGTCTTCACTGGACAAGGGTCGTGGCTATGTGGCTACTGTGCTTGTTTCCAACGGAACCTTGCATGTAGGTGATATCGTATTGGCCGGTACCAACTACGGTCGTGTCAAGGCAATGTTCAATGAGCGTAACCAGCGTGTGAAGGAAATCGGCCCGGCTCAAGCCGCTACTATCCTGGGTCTGAACGGTGCACCTGCTGCAGGTGATACCTTCCACGTAATGAATACCGAGCAGGAAGCCCGCGAAATTACCAACAAGCGCGAGCAGTTGCAGCGTGAGCAGGGATTGCGTACCCAGAAGATGCTTACCCTCGATGAGGTGGGACGTCGTATCGCATTGGGTGGCTTCCAGGAGCTGAAGGTGATTGTCAAGGGTGACGTAGACGGATCTATCGAGGCTTTGAGTGACTCACTCATCAAGCTGTCTACCGAGAAGATTGCCGTAAATGTAATCCACAAGGCTGTAGGACAGATTTCAGAGAGCGATGTGGCTCTGGCTGCTGCTTCCGAAGCTATTATCATCGGTTTCCAGGTACGTCCGTCGGCTACCGCACGCAAGATGGCCGAGCAACAGGGTGTAGACATCCGTCTGTACTCAATCATCTACGATGCTATCGAAGAGGTGAAGTCGGCTATGGAAGGTATGTTGGCACCGGAAGTGAAGGAAGAGGTTACTGCTACGATCGAGGTGCGTCAGGTTTACAAGATCAGCAAGGTAGGTACCGTAGCTGGTGCTTATGTAATCGACGGAAAGGTACAGCGTTCGAACAAGGCCCGCCTGATCCGCGACGGTATCGTGGTGCATACCGGACAGATCAATGCCTTGAAGCGTTTCAAGGACGATGTGAAGGAAGTGGGTACCAACTTCGAGTGCGGTATCAGTCTGGTGAATTACAACGACATTCGCGAAGGCGATATTATCGAAACTTATCAGGAGATTGAGGTTAAGGCAACTCTGTAATGACAGCAATCGATCTGATTCTGGTGATTGTACTCCTGTGGGGAGCCATTAAGGGCTGGAGCGGCGGACTGTTCCGGCAATTGGTTTCCATCGGCGGAGTGCTGGCAGGACTGCTGGTAGCGCGCATGTTGTATGCCGCCTTGGGCGACTGGATGGCGCCGCAGCTTGGAGCACCGCAGACAGCGGCACGCGTATTGGCTTTTATCCTGATTTGGGTAGGAGTGCCGATGGCCCTGTCTGTTGTCGCTTTCCTGCTTACCAAAACAGTTGAATGCCTTTGTCTGGGCGGAGTAAATCGTCTGGCAGGTGCCGGAGTTGGCGTGCTGAAGTACGGCATTGTACTAAGTAGCCTGCTGCATGTGCTTACGGCTTTTCAGTGGATTGGTCCGCAAAGTACGGAGCAGTCACTTCTGGTGCGTCCCATGGCCGATTCGGGAGCTTTGCTGTTCCGTTGTCTGAAAGCCACTTGGAACAGTCTGCCTGATACCACTAATAAAACCCAACCCGATGAGTATTAAAAAGATACTACGAAGAGCAGGAATGCAGGTCTGTCAATAAAGACAGACTGCATTCCTCTTTTTGAAATATAATCTATATATTTGTAACTTCGCAATATATTTAATAGCTCAATAGATTAATTCATGGAAGAGAAAAACAAGTTTGTAAAAGAGGTAGCCGAGAAGAAATACGAATATGGCTTTACCACGGACATACAGACTGAAATCATAGAAAAGGGCTTGAACGAAGATGTAGTCCGTCTGATTTCTTCAAAAAAGGAAGAACCGGAGTGGATGCTTGAGTTCCGCCTCAAGGCCTTCCGTCACTGGCTCACAATGAAGCAGCCGGAGTGGGGGCATCTGAAAATGCCGGAAATCGATTATCAGGGCATTTCGTACTATGCCGATCCGACAAAGGGAAAGAAGGATGGTCCGAAGAGTCTGGATGAGATCGATCCCGAGCTGATGAAGACTTTCGATAAGTTAGGAATTCCCCTTGAGGAGCGTCTGGCTCTGAGTGGCACGGCTGTTGATGCCGTGATGGACTCTGTTTCCGTAAAGACAACCTTTAAAGAGAAACTTTCCGAGCGTGGCATCATCTTCTGTTCCATCAGTGAGGCTGTGCGCGAGTATCCCGATCTGGTAAAACAGTATTTAGGTACGGTAGTGCCTTATCGTGACAATTATTTTGCGGCTTTGAATTCAGCTGTGTTCAGCGACGGTTCATTTGTGTATATCCCGAAAGGCGTGCGTTGTCCGATGGAGTTGTCTACCTATTTCCGTATCAATGCGCGTAATACGGGACAGTTTGAGCGTACGCTCATCGTTTGTGACGATGGCGGTTATGTTTCCTATCTGGAAGGATGTACTGCTCCGATGCGCGACGAGAACCAGTTGCACGCCGCTATCGTGGAGATTGTGGTGAACGAAAATGCCGAGGTGAAATACAGCACCGTGCAGAACTGGTATCCCGGTGATGCCGAGGGTAAGGGCGGTGTTCTCAATTTAGTGACCAAGCGCGGTCATCTGCGTGGAGCCAACAGTAAGCTTTCCTGGACACAGGTAGAAACCGGTTCGGCTATTACCTGGAAATACCCCAGCTGTGTGCTCAGCGGCGACAATTCGCAGGCAGAGTTCTACAGTGTGGCTGTGACCAATAACTATCAGCAGGCTGATACCGGTACGAAGATGATACATCTGGGCAAGAACACCAAGAGTACCATTATCAGTAAAGGTATCTCTGCCGGAAAGAGCCAGAACTCTTATCGCGGACTGGTGCGTGTGGCACCGGGAGCCGATGGAGCGCGTAATTACAGTTCCTGCGACTCGCTCCTGTTGGGCAGTACTTGCGGAGCGCATACCTTCCCTTATATGGATGTACACAACGACACCGCTATTGTGGAGCATGAAGCTACCACTTCGAAGATTTCCGAAGAGCAGTTGTTCTACTGCAACCAGCGCGGTATTCCGACCGAGGAGGCCGTGGGACTGATCGTTAACGGATATGCCAAGGATGTGATCAACAAACTGCCGATGGAGTTTGCTGTTGAGGCTCAGAAACTCCTGAATGTATCGCTTGAAGGTACGGTAGGATAAAGTCCGTTAAGGGACCATGTTTATTTTTCGATAAAATCAACGACTATTATGATGTTAGAGATTAAAGACTTACATGCCAGCATCAATGACAAGGAGATATTGAAAGGAATCAATTTGACGGTCAATCCGGGCGAGATTCACGCCCTGATGGGTCAGAACGGTGCCGGTAAGAGTACCCTGAGCAATGTACTGGTGGGTAATCCGGCTTATGAGGTGACTTCCGGAAGTATTACCTTCAACGGCAAGGATCTTCTGGCCATGAAGCCCGAAGAGCGTGCTCACGAGGGATTGTTCCTTTCCTTCCAGCAACCGGTGGAGATTCCGGGTGTGTCTATGGTAAACTTCATGCGTGCCGCCATCAATGCCAGGCGTCAGTATCTCGGTCAGGAGCCGATGAGTGCCGGCGACTTCTTGAAGATGATGCGCGAAAAGCGTAAGATTGTAGAATTGGACAGCAAACTGGCTAACCGCTCGGTGAACGAAGGATTCTCCGGTGGTGAGAAGAAACGCAATGAGATCTTCCAGATGGCGATGCTTGAGCCTACACTCAGCATTCTGGACGAAACCGATTCCGGTCTGGATGTAGATGCTCTGCGCATTGTGGCCGAAGGATTCAACAAATTGCGTACTCCCGAGACCAGTGCTCTGGTGATTACTCACTATCAGCGTCTGTTGGACTATCTGAAACCGGATATCGTACACGTGCTGCTGAACGGCCGCATTGTGAAGACCGGTGGCCCGGAACTGGCTTTGGAGATCGAGAACAAAGGTTTTGATTGGATCAAGGCCGAGTTGGAGGCATAGTTTGAATTAAAAAACGAAGAAAGAATGAATAGCGAACAACAATATATCGATCTGTTCCGCCAGTGCCGCACGATGATCGACAGCCATAGTGCTCCGGTTCTGAATGCTCTGCGCGAACAGGCGTTTCAGGATTTTCTTCAGCAGGGATTTCCCACGCAGAAGGTGGAGCGCTACAAGTACACCGATGTACCGGCAGCCTTTGCACCCGATTACGGAGTGAACCTGAATCGTCTGGACATTCCGGTCAATCCTTATGAAGTGTTCAAGTGCGATGTTCCCAATCTGAGCACCTCGCTCTACTTTATGGTGAACGATGCCTTTTACAGCAAGATACAACCTGCGGTGGCCCTGCCCGAGGGAATGATCGTCTGCTCTCTGCGTGAAGCGGCGCAGCAGTATCCGGACTTGGTGGCCCGTTATTACGGCAAACAGGCCCGTACGGGAAAAGACGCTCTCAATGCGCTGAACACCATGCTCGTCCAGGATGGACTTTTTGTGTATGTGCCCCGTGGCGTTGTGGTCGAGCGCACTTTGCAGATTGTGAATATCCTGCGTTCGGATGTAGACCTGATGGTGAACCGCCGTGTACTCATCGTGTTGGAAGACAACGCTGAGGCCCGCATTCTGTTCTGTGACCATGCAGCCGATGACCGTTCGTTCCTGACCACCCAGATTGCTGAGGTATATGTCGGCAACAATGCCCGTCTGCAACTTTATGAATTAGAGGAAACTCATGTGAAGAACAAACGCTTCGGCAATCTGTATGTAGACCAGCAGGCCGACAGCAACGTGTCGCTCAATACCATCACTCTGCACAACGGACTGACCCGTAACCGTAGTGAAGTGACCCTTTCGGGCGAGCGTGCCGAGACTAACCTCTACGGTTGTGTCATTGCCGACAAGCAGCAGCATGTGGATCACAACACCTTGATTGATCACCGTGTGAGCTACTGTACCAGCAACCAACTCTATAAATATGTGCTCGACAATCAGGCCGTAGGTGCTTTTGCCGGCCGTATTCTGGTGCGCGAGAACGCACAGCACACCGTTTCCAACGAGCGCAACGCCAATCTGTGCGCCACCAAGGAAGCCCGTATGTACGCACAACCTATGCTCGAGATTTATGCGGACGATGTGAAATGTAGTCACGGTTCCACTGTGGGACAGTTGAACGAGCAGGCTCTGTTCTACATGCAGCAGCGCGGTATCTCGCGTGAAGAGGCCCAGATGCTTCTGCGCTTTGCCTTTGTGGGCGAAGTGATTGATTGCATCGCCATCGATGCGCTGCGCGACCGTCTGCATCATCTGGTGGAGAAGCGCTTCCGCGGCGAGTTGAGCCGTTGCTCCGGTTGCAAGATCTGCAAGTAAGCAGAACTTTGTGGCGCACGGATGATGTGCCGCACTCCTCTTCCGGAGAAAAAAGATATAAGAAAACAAGAGAAGATTATGAGTTACGATATGAATAAGATTCGTGAGGATTTCCCCATTCTGGGACGTGAGGTGTATGGCAAGCCTTTGGTCTATCTGGACAATGGCGCGACGACACAGAAGCCCCGCTCGGTGGTGGAAGCCATGACGCACGAATACTATAATGTAAATGCCAACGTGCATCGTGGAGTGCATTTCCTTTCGCAGCAGGCTACCGAGCTGCATGAGCAGGCCCGCGAAACTGTGCGCCGCTTTCTGAATGCCCGTTCTACAGCCGAGATTGTCTTTACCCGCGGCACCACGGAAAGTATCAATCTGGTGGCCACGACCTTTGGCGATGCCATTCTGAAGGAAGGCGATGAAGTGATCGTAAGCGAGATGGAACATCACTCCAACATTGTGAGCTGGCAGTTGGTTCAGGCCCGTAAAGGCATCCGTCTGCGCGTGATTCCCATTACCGACGAAGGCGAGCTCCGTCTGGACGAATACGAAAAGTTGTTCAACGAGCGCACCCGTCTGGTGAGCATCACCCACGTGAGCAATGTGCTCGGAACGGTCAATCCCGTGAAAGAGATGATTCGTACGGCTCATGACCATGGGGTGCCCGTGCTGGTAGACGGTGCCCAGAGTACTCCTCACTTTGCGGTAGACGTGCAGGATCTGGATTGCGATTTCTTTGCTTTCAGCGGACATAAGATCTACGGCCCTACGGGTATCGGTGTGCTTTATGGCAAGGAAGAATGGCTTGACCGCCTGCCTCCTTATATGGGTGGCGGTGAGATGATTCAGAATGTCAGCTTCGAGCGCACCACATTCAACGAGCTTCCCTATAAGTTCGAGGCCGGAACTCCCGATTATGTAGCGACTACCGGTCTGGCCCGTGCGCTGGATTACGTAACCGCCTTGGGCATGGACAATATCTACGCTCACGAACAGGCGCTTACTGATTATGCCATGGAGCAGATGGCCACTATTGAAGGCATGCGCTTCATCGGTACTCCAAAGCACAAAGACGCCGTAATTTCCTTCCTGGTGGGCGATATCCATCATCTGGATTTAGGTACGTTGCTCGACCGTCTGGGCATTGCCGTGCGTACCGGTCACCACTGTGCCGAGCCGCTGATGCGCCGTATGGGCATCGAAGGCACCGTGCGCGCCAGCTTCGGTCTTTACAACACCTTTGAGGAAGTCGATGCGCTGGTAGCCGGTATCCGCCGTGTGGCCCGTATGTTCTGATTCTTTTTGAAAAGTAATACGCGATATAATTTGTTTGAAGCAGCCGTATTCTATGGTTCTGTGCCTTGTGACCAGAGCTTTGGAATACGGCTGCTTTTTTATGAAAACATCAGTAATCTTCTTTTTAGAGGCACAACGTATTTTTTACCAAATGTGAAGCGTTATGCCGTTTTCCCTTCCTACATTTGCCGTCAAAAAAGAGTAGGAAGTTTATGAAAGAGAATGTGAAGGAAACACTTGATTTCGGCACGATGGAGGTGTCGCGCCTGTTTCGCAAACTGTTTTTCCCTACGCTGTTGGGAATGGTCTTTTCGGCCGTGTTCGTCATTACCGACGGCATCTTCGTGGGGCGCGGTATCGGTAGCGATGCCCTGGCCGCAGTAAATATCACAGCCCCTTTGTTTCTGATAAATACCGGTATCGGACTGATGTTCGGAGTGGGCGCTTCGGTAGCCGCTTCCATTGCCCTTTCGCGCGGCAGGGAGCGTCTGGCACGTGCCTATATCACCCAGTCCGTGTGCGTCGGTTCGTTGCTGTTGGTCTTGCTTTGGGGGATCGTGCTCTGTTTTGCCCCGCAGGTGGCCCGCTTTTTCGGCAGTTCGGAGCGTCTGCTCCCGTTGGCTTTGGAATATATGCACTGGTTCCTGCCTTTCTTTGTGTTCAGCGCTCTGCTCAACTCGGGTATGTTCTTTGTGCGGCTCGATGGGTCGCCCCGTTATGCCATGCTCTGCAATGTGGTGCCCGCACTCATAAATATCGCTCTCGACTACTGGTTCATCTTCGGACTGGGGTGGGGCATGATGGGCGCGGCGCTGGCCACCAGTCTGGGCTATATACTCGGCGCGCTGATGATTGTGGGCTATCTGTTGCGTCCCGACATCACCCTGCGTCTGATGTCCTTGCAACGTACCCGTAGCGGATGGTGCCAGTTGTGTCGCCACACCCGCACCATGATGCGTCTGGGACTTTCCTCTTTCCTTTGTGAGGCAGCCATTGCCACCATGATGTTTGTAGGCAACTACGTGTTCATGCACTATCTGCATGAGGACGGAGTGGCCGCATTCAGCATAGCCTGCTACTTCTTTCCCATCATCTTTATGGTCTATAACGCCATTGCCCAGTCGGCACAGCCCATTCTGAGCTACAACCACGGATGCGGTGCCCGCGGGCGCGTGCATCAGGCCTTGCGCCAGGCGCTGATCACAGCCGTAGCTGCCGGAGCGCTTTGTCTGGCAGTCACCGCCCTGTTCAGTCCGCAGATTGTCCGTTGGTTTCTCGAGCCCCATTATCCGGCCTATGCTTTAGCCGTGGAGGGACTGCCCCTGTTTGCCTGCGGCTTTGTATTCTTTGGAGTGAACATCGTGAGCATCGGCTATTTTCAGAGTCTGGAGCGCGACCGCATGGCCCTGCTCATCACTCTTTTGCGCGGTTTTGTCTTTATTGTGCTTTGCTTCGGGTTGCTTCCTCTTTGGTTAGGGGCTGCCGGCATCTGGCTGGCCGTACCGATGGCCGAGCTGCTGACTTTTCTTTTTTTGGTTACCGTTTATTGCCGTCGAGAGAAATGATGTCTATCTTTGCCGGAGGAAAGAATCATGAGAAAATCCGATGAAGCAAGAAGTTTTGGAGCGCTTTTGCAGCAAATATGCCATTACGGCAACCGATGCCGCCCGTCTGCTCGAGCGCATGACGCCTGTGACCTATCCCCGTGGCAGTTTTCTGGTGCGCGAGGGGGAGTGTAACAGTCATTTCTATATCATTGCCAGTGGCATCTGGCGCGGTTCGTTTGTGAATGCCGACGGCATTGACCAGTCCCTTTGGTTCGCCTCGGCGGGAGAAGCCGTCTTTTCCATCTGGGGTTATGCCGGAGGACGAAAATCGCTCATCACCATTGAGGCGATGAGCGACAGTGAATTGTATGCTATTTCGCGTACGGAATTAGAGGAATGGTTTGCCGGTTCGGTGCAGGCCGCCAATTTCGGACGTATCCTGTTCGAGCGTCAGTTTCTCGATTTGGAAACCTGGCTCATCAACACTACCTTGCCCCGTGCCAAGGAGCGCTATCTGCGCCTGTTGGAGGACAATCCCGAACTGCTGCTTTATGTCCCTCTGAAATATATTGCCTCCTATCTGTGGATCACGCCCCAGTCGCTGAGCCGCATCCGTGCCGAACTGGCCGGACGGCAGGAGAACTGACCGCTTATCCGGCCAATGAGCAGAAAAAGGAAATGAGGAACGGTACGGAGAAGTCAATGGTGAGTCCGTGAAAGATGCTCACCGGAACAAGCGCTCGTCCGCATGTACGGGCAATGACCGGCAGGGTGGTGTCCTCTGTGGTGCATCCTCCGGCCGTGATGGGAGCCAGCGGACCGAACCAGCGTGCCAGCAGCGGTGCGCCAACCAGTGTGATGATTTCGCGCAGAATGTTGCTCATCAGCGCTATGGTGCCGATTTCCGCTCCACGCAGTTCCGAAATCATGATGCCCGACAGCGAGTAGTATCCGAAGCCTGAGCCTACAGCCATCCAGTCCGCCACCCCGATGCGGGGAATCAGCGTACAAACGGCCAGCATGCTGCCCCAGGTGCCGAGAATCGTCACCAGCGGCAGGAGCATCAGTCGGCGGTCCAGTCGGCGGATGCTGCGGCGCACCTCGTCATTCTGTCCGATGGAGAAACCCACACTGCCCATCAGCACGCAGAGTGTGATATATCCGGCGTCAGTCGGCAGAGGCGGGCGGGGAAGACTGTAGCCCGAAGCCAGTCCCAGCAGAAAGAAACCTACGATAATCAGGCTGTCCTTCATTTGGTGCGAGAGCGACGGAGCCTTTTCCGGACTACCTGTTTCGGCACTTTCGCGTTTCATCTTGCCGATGCTTTTGTAAAACAGCAAGGCCGCCACACAGCTGCCTGCTACCATAAACAGGGCTGCCACGGCACTCTCTACACCCAATGTGCCGAGCGAGGCGATGAGTGTACGGTTGGAGCCCACTTCCATACCGAGCAGGAACAGCAGAAGCCAGATGATATAAGTAGTCATGGAAGACACCCAATGCCAGGGGTGCCGGCGGAGGATGTAGCCCAATGCAGCGCTCATCCATAAGCAAAGCAATACGATAATCATGTCGGCAAAGGTCGGAATTTTTTTTCGCTTCTGAAAGCAAAAAAACGCCTCTTTGCCCTTTATATAATTTCATGCCGACGATTTTGAAAAATGCTCCCGATGAAATGAAAAAATCATCGGGAGCATTTATTTTTCTTGTACCTTTGTAGCCGAAGAACAATCATAAAAACAATGCGCTTATGTTATTACCCTATATGGATGCCCGCCTGATAGAGGCGGGTTGTGATGAGGCCGGACGCGGCTGTCTGGCGGGAGCGGTCTATGCCGCCGCCGTGATTCTGCCCAAGGATTATGAAAACGAGATGCTCAACGATTCGAAGAAACTGAGCGAAAAGAAGCGTTATCTGCTGCGCGAACAGATTGAGCGTGATGCGCTGGCCTGGGCCGTGGGTGTGGTCAGTCCGCAGGAGATTGACGAAATCAACATCCTGAATGCTTCGTTTCTGGCCATGCACCGGGCATTGGACCAGCTGAAACTGCGCCCTGAGGCACTGCTCATCGACGGCAACCGTTTCAAACCCTATCACGACACGCCCCACACCACGGTAGTGAAAGGTGACGGCAAGTACATGAGCATCGCCGCGGCCTCTATTCTGGCCAAGACCTATCGCGATGATTATATGATGCGGCTGCACGAGGAATATCCCCAGTATCACTGGGACAGCAACAAGGGATACCCTGCCAAGGCGCACCGTCTGGCCATCCGTGAGTATGGAGTGAGTCCCTATCACCGCATGAGCTATAATCTGTTGGGAGGAGAGGATTTTTCGCTCTTCAGCGAGCAGGAAATGAGCGGCAGATAAAAAGGTGTGAAAAATGAAAAGCGAAATCCGCTTTATTCAATTTATTTCGTAACTTTGCAACAAGAAAGATAACTTTTAAAAACGATTTATATTATGGCAAAAAAAGCTCTTTTGATGATCCTCGACGGATGGGGCGTAGGTAATCATGGTAAAGGTGATGTTATTTTCCAGACTCCGACTCCTTATATGGACTATCTGGCACAGAACTATCCAAACTCAGAACTGCAGGCTTCTGGCGAAAACGTAGGTTTGCCGGACGGACAGATGGGTAACTCTGAGGTAGGTCACCTGAACATCGGTGCCGGCCGCATCGTTTATCAGGATCTGGTAAAGATCAACCGCGCTTGTGCCGACGGCAGCATCCTGAAGAACCCGGAAGTGGTTTCTGCTTACGAGTATGCCAAGAACAACGGTAAGAGCGTTCACCTGATGGGTCTGACTTCAAACGGTGGCGTACACTCTTCTTTGGATCACCTGTTCCGTCTGTGCGCAATCTCTAAGGAATATGGCATTGCCAATACATACGTACACTGCTTCATGGACGGTCGTGACACTGACCCGAAGAGCGGTAAGGGATTCATCGAGCAGCTGCAGGCTGAGTGCGAGAAGACCGGCTGTCAGATCGCTTCTATCGTGGGCCGTTTCTATGCTATGGACCGTGACAAGCGTTGGGAGCGCGTGAAGGTGGCTTACGATCTGCTCGTGAAGGGCGAAGGAAAGCAGGCTACTGACATGGTGGCTGCTATGGAAGAAAGCTATGCTGAGGGTGTTACCGATGAATTCGTAAAACCAATCAACAACGCTAATGTTGACGGTACGATCAAGGAAGGCGATGTAGTGATCTTCTTCAACTACCGTAACGACCGTGCCAAAGAGTTGACAATCGTACTGACTCAGCAGGATATGCCGGAGCAGGGCATGATGACCATCCCGGGATTGCAGTACTACTGCATGACTCCGTATGACGCAAGCTTCACCGGAGTACACATCCTGTTCCCGAAAGAGAATGTGGAGAACACTTTGGGCGAATATATCAGCAGCAAGGGTCTGAAGCAGCTGCACACTGCAGAGACTGAGAAGTATGCACACGTTACCTTCTTCTTCAACGGTGGTCGTGAGACTCCGTACGACGGTGAGGAGCGTATTCTGGTAGCTTCTCCAAAGGTTGCTACTTATGACCTGAAGCCGGAAATGAGCGCTTACGAGGTTAAGGATAAGCTGGTTGCTGCGATTAAGGAGAACAAGTACGACTTCATCGTGGTGAACTTCGCTAACGGTGATATGGTGGGACACACCGGTATCTACGAGGCTATCGAGAAGGCTGTGAAGGCTGTAGACGACTGCGTGAAGGAAGTGGTTGAGGCTGCCAAGGCTACCGATTATGAGACAATCATCATCGCTGACCACGGTAATGCAGACAACGCAATCAACGCAGACGGTACTCCAAACACCGCTCACTCTTTGAATCCGGTTCCGTTCATCTACGTAACTGCCAACAAGAATGCCAAGGTTGAAAACGGTATTCTGGCCGACGTAGCTCCTTCTATCCTCCACATCATGGGTCTGGAGCAGCCGAAGGAAATGACCGGTAAGAACTTGATTCAGGACTAATCCTTCTGAAACAGAATAAAAACATAAATCGGAAACAGCTTCAGTGAATCACTGAGGCTGTTTCTGTTCTTATACCCCTTGTCGTATGATTTATTCCTTGCAAAGCCTGAGGGTGGTTTTTGCCCTGTGCATCTTTTTTCATCATCTTGATCTGTTTGAGGCCGGAGGCTCGTGCGGTGTTTCGTTCTTTCTGGTGCTGAGCGGGTTTGTGCTGGCCGCCGGATACGGAGAACGGGTAATACGGTCGGATTTCTCCTGGAAGGGTTATATGCAGAAACGCATGGCTCGGTTGTTACCAGTGCACTGGCTCACATTGCTGCTGGCTTTGTGGGTACACGGTGTGCTGCGCGGTGAACAGTTCTCTGCCGGCCCGTTGGTTGCCAACGTCCTGTTGCTGCAAAGCTGGTTTCCCTGGTACGGTTATTTCTTTTCGGGAAATGCCGTGTCGTGGTATCTCTCCGATCTGATGTTCTTCTATGCCGTCTTTCCTTTGCTGATGAGAGGGTGGAGCAGAGTGCGTCGCAGATACTGGTTCTGGGGTAGTGGCGGTTTGCTCCTGATGGTGCTTTACGGCTTGTTTCAGGCCCGTTTGCCGGAGCTTTATGGCAATCAGCTGTTGTATATCCATCCGCTGTTCCGATTGCTGGATTTCGGCTTGGGTGTGTTCACTTATCGGGCTTATTCCCGTTTACGGACTTGTGCGCTGACTTCCGCTCAGAGTACCTGTCTGGAAGGTGCGGCCTTGTTGCTGACCGTCGGCAGCTGTCTGCTTTATCCTTATGTGCCGCAGAACGCTACTCATGCTCTGCTTTTCTGGTTGCCCTCTGTCTGTCTGATCCTGGCTTTCGCTATAGGCGAGAAGAATCGCGGAAGGATTTCCGCATTCCTTTGTCATCAATCATGGCAGAAACCGGCGGCATGGAGCTTTAGCTTCTATATGGTGCATCAGCTGTGTATTTATGCTCTGGACGCACTGTTGCCGGAGTTGTCCGCTCTGGCACGCATACTGCTGTGTTTCCTTTGCAGTGCGCTGCTGGCAGTATTGCTTTATCAATACTTTGAGCGGCCCGTGGCTTCCTGTTTGCGGCAACGCTTGCAGAAAGCGTCGAAAAAATGAACCGTATTGCAGACTGATGTCTATAAATGCCTATCTTTGCAAATACAAAATGTACGAATATGAATGTTCAGATAGAAAATAGTTGGAAAGAAAGACTGGCGGATGAGTTTGAAAAGCCTTATTTCAAGGAACTGACTGATTTTGTGCGTCAGGAGTATAAGACTCAGGTGTGTTATCCTCCGGGAGGGCTGATCTTCAATGCCTTTAATCTTTGTCCTTTCGATCAGGTCAAAGTGGTCATTATCGGACAGGACCCTTATCATGGCCCCGGACAGGCGCACGGCCTTTGTTTTTCGGTGAATGACGGTATACCTTTTCCGCCTTCACTTCAGAATATCTTTAAGGAGATACAGGCAGATTTGGGAAAGGAAGTGCCCGTTTCCGGAAATCTGACGCGCTGGGCAGAACAAGGTGTGCTGTTGCTGAACGCTACCCTGACGGTGCGTGCTCATCAGGCTGCCTCACATCAGCGGCATGGCTGGGAGGAATTTACAGACGCCGTTATCCGCAAACTGTCGCAGGAGCGCGACCATCTGGTATTTATCCTTTGGGGAGCTTATGCGCAGAAGAAGGGAGCGGTGATTGACCGTGAACGCCATCTGGTGCTTACTTCGGCTCATCCCTCTCCTCTGTCGGCTTATCACGGCTTTTTCGGTAACAAGCACTTCAGTCTGACGAACGCCTATCTGGAACAATATGGTAAAACCCCGATAAATTGGTAATAAGGTATGAAAAGAAATGAGATTCCCATGATACAGATCGATGATACGATCATTTCCATGGATTGCCTGAGCGAGAAATTCTGTTGTGATCTGGAAGCCTGCAAGGGAGCCTGCTGTATCGAAGGTGATGCCGGCGCTCCGGTAGAGCTGGATGAAGTGGCCGAATTAGAGGAAGCTTTGCCAAAGGTATGGAATGAGCTTTCGGCTTCGGCACAGGCCGTCATCGATCGTCAGGGAGTGGTTTATACGGATCGTGACGGTGATTTGGTGACCAGCATTGTGAATGGCAAGGACTGTGTGTTTACTTGTTACGACGACAAAGGAAACTGTTTCTGTGCTCTGGAGAAAGCTTACCGTGAAGGGCGTTCCAATTTTTACAAACCAGCATCATGCCATTTGTATCCTATCCGATTGAAGAAATTTGGGGGTATGGTTGCATTGAACTATCATCGCTGGGATGTCTGCCGTATGGCTATGGAGAAAGGCAAGCAGTTGAACCTTCCCGTATACCGTTTCCTGAAAGAGCCGCTGATACGTCGCTTTGGAGAGGCTTGGTACGAAGAACTGGAAAAGGCTGTAGAAGAATTGAAGGAACAGGGATATCTTCAGGATTAAGTTCAGAGAAGAATTTGTAATCAAAGCATATAAAAAGAGCAACCGGGGCTGACCTCGGTTGCTCTTTGTTTTTTTTCTGATCGGAAGTCTCCGTTTAAGGTACTAAAACTTTCTGGTTGTTTACAAGGTAAACACCTTTCTGTACATTGAATGTTTTGCTGCCTTCAATAGAGCCTTTGTAAAGGACTGCGCCGTTGATGCTTACAATCTGCACGTCTGTTGCCTGATCGGCATGAACGATGATCTTGTTTTCGAGAGTGCTGACCTCTAAAGACTTACTGGTTGCGCTTTCAATGTTGGTAGTCTGTTCTTTCTGGTATACGCGAATCCAGTCCACATCCATACGATAAGTATGATTGATGTCTGCCTGTTGAGCCCAAGAACCGTTTCCGACAGACTGGTTCAGGATCAGATAGAACTCTTTGTCAAACGGCCACTGTCCTTTTGAAAGAGCGTCTGTACTGGTACTTTTTGCATAACTGCCTACTTTGACACCGTCCACATACCAGGTTAACGTGTTGGCATCCCATTCGAAACCATAAGTGTGATAACGGTCCATACTCAGATTCTTACTGAAAGAAGAGGTCGGATTGTTCTTGTTTCCCAGGTTGTAGGTCCAGTTAGAGTGTACGGTATGGTAAGACTTGTTTTCGGCATCAATTTGCTCAAAGATATCAATTTCACCACAATTTGGCCAACCGGCACTTTGATCTTGTGGCATCATCCATATAGCTGGGAAGTTACCTTTGTAACCATTAGTCTTGGCTCTACATTCAACCTTTCCGTATTTGAAGCTAAACTTGTTTTGACTTTCTAATGCTCCAGTCAGCATGTCTACGTTGTCAGTAGATTTGTTCTCGTTAGGAATCGCTTTCAGAACCAACTGTCCGTCTTCGATATAAGCTACAGCAATACTGTCGCTGATAAAGCGGTTCCAGGTGGCATTCTGACGTTTACTTACTCCCCATTTGCTGGCATCGGCACGTTCCCCGTCTTTTCCATCAAACTCATCGCTGAAAATCATTTTATAGACAGCATCTTCTTTTGCCTCGAATTTGGCCGTAATTTCTATGTTACCATATACAGGAACAGAAATTGCTTTACCAGGAGTTACCTCATCAATCTCGATGGTCTGGGTAAACCATTGCTGGTTGCCGCGGATAAATTGAGGACCGTCAAAGTTCAATCCGCTACGGATAGTAATAGGTTCGCTAAGTACATAATCTTCAGTAACAGGAGTCGGTACTACATTCAGCGTTTTTTCTGAAGTAAGTTTGTATGGCAGCGCACTGTTACTCTCACCATAGATACTACCATTCAGAGTGTTTAGCTTTACAGTCTTAGAGGTGTTGCTGATGCTTATCAGGAAGTCGACTACATATCCGCCATTGGCATCAATCTTGTTGCTTTCTCCATACTGGCCTTTAGGGTCAATATTGTTCCAATCTATTTTTAGACGTGCACGATAAACACCATCCGGAATAAACTCAGATACAGTGAAAGCCGGGAAGGTTATAGCGTTATTGGTTTCGCTACTTCCTTTTTGTACTCCATTGCTGTTGTATCCTTCATAGTATGAGTAGCTGACTAACTCACTGTTTGGTGTCGGACGGTGATCACCACCTATCTCCGGAGTAAAGATTCCGTCATTGTTGTAATCGATATAAAGGTAACCATGCATAGGGCCACCGCTATAGTTAACAGACGGTGTGATGCTTTCACCTGTTTGAGAAACTGCTACATCTGCAAGTTTGTCCTGATATACAGTTTTCGGATCTTTTGAGATGTTGCTTGTGAAAGAACATCCTTTATTGCCCGATAATGAAATTGTATTCAAGGTTCTGTCTGTTCTGGAAATTGTCAAGTCTTTTTCGAAGTTCACTTCGTATTCTCCAGTTTCTCCACCACCGCTGGTTGTACTTTTGAAGTGACCCAAGATATGCAAGTCGCCGTCTACCAGACTGGCAGGAATGGTCAGGGTACCATCTTCTTTGACTGCGTATCCAGGAATGCGGATTGTGGTGTATTGTGGAGTTCCGTGAACCAAACTGTCACCGGTGAGGTTATATCCGTGAGTCAAAGTAATACCGTCCGGAATGAATCCGTTAGATGGTACCATCTTGATAGTCAGAGGTTCACCGAAGTTTACATCAGAACCAGCCAATTGTGATCCGTCTGCTGCGTATACATCGCCATTCTGATACTGGGTAGTTACTTTAACTTTGTCACTATGGATGTTCAAGCGCACATCTGTGATATTACCACCATTGGATATAATACCGTTGGTACTTGTTGTACGACCTCCCGGATCTGCATTACCCCAATCGACTTTGAATCGCATACGATAGAAACCTGGTTTCAGATCTTCAGGAATCTTAAATGCCGGCGTCTGCATGGTGTTACGGTTATTACCGGAAACTGGCTCACCTTTATAGTTAAATCCAGATTCGTTTTCAACAGTTTCAATGTAGTAATAAGATACCAGATCGCTATTTTCTGGAGCAGTATAATCTTCGTTTAATTGCCAATAGAAGTCACCGTCTTGCCCTTTATCCAGATAAACATAACCATTCATCCAGTTGCCGTTGAAATTGATTTTTGGAGTGACGGTTTCACCCGCTTTTGCTACGAAAGTTTGTTCAAGTAGAGGACGGTAAATTGTTTGTGGCGAGGCGCTTCCTACGTTGATTGTCTGTGCTCCAGCTGATGGTGAAGTCAACGCAATACTGTTTACATAATAATTATTCTTAGAAGAAACGGCGCCGTCCTCAATGTTCAGAGGATAATCACCAACCTTGATGCGTGGTGTTGACTGATCGTTTACTTCTATTTCGTCAATATAAACCAAGAAGTCCTCTTTTAAGTCGTGAGTTGATTCGCAATCTGGCACAATAACCAAACTTTTGATATCAATGCCACCGTTGCCTTTGATGGCAAATACGGCATCGTTCCAGATTCCCGGTTCAATAGTGCGGGATGAAAGAGCCCAGCACTGTTCTGTCTCAGGACTTTGTCCAGCTCTATCTCTACGTTTGCCTAAGCCAATCAGAAGTACACGTCCAGGTTTGTCTTTTTTGATCATGACGTGAACATACTTTGTTGTTGTGTTCAGTTCGAAAGGAGTCTTCAAATCGATGCGTGCGCCAAACTGGTTACTTCCATAACGGGAGCGTTGCACCATAAGGACTTTAGCAGAGGAGTTACCTTCTTCTGTAACTTCCGGATTGTCAATAATGGCTACGTTGCCTTTAAGCAATGGGGCAGCATTATTTTGGGAGCGGAATGGAGATTCGTCCCAAGAATCATAGACACCAATACTAGTATGTGCGGCTTCGCCTGTTTCTTCAAAACTGATTCTGTCTTGTGCCCATCCGTATGCCGGTAGGGTTAATGCGATCAGGCTGGTTATATAAAGTTTGTTTTTCTTCATTTTAGAATGATTTGAATGATTTATCATGGTTGATTAGAATACAGATACAGTGTGGAGCAATGGGCATGCTTTACTGTCGTTGATAGTTATTCGGATAGCTTTGACATTGTAGCCATTGCCATAATCCGTTGTACTGCCGTTCAAAGGAATGATTCGTTTATAACCGACTGTAGTACACTGATCTGTTGCTCTTGGAGTCCAGTTGGTTCTTCCGTCCTCACTGGTTTCAACAGTGAATGATTTGATTCTTTGCCCTTTTTTGATGTACTCCATCAGTGCCACATAATGTACATTCTGAGGTTTGTCCCAGGTCAAGGTTATACTTGATTCAATAACATCATCGTCTGTAGCCCAATAAGTATCTTTATCGTTGTCGTTAAGTTTAGAAGCTACGTATGTTCTTTGAGCACCTGCTTTACGTGTTTCAGAAGCTTCGATTTTAGCATTCAAGGCCAGGTCGTTGCCTAATCTTTCTTTCAGTAGGTTTCCTAATTCTTTCATTCGGGTAACTGTTGCTTGTGGCAATTCACCGGTTTTGTCTGGTGGGAAGTTCAGAATCAGAGTCGCATTACGTCCTACGGTTTCCAAATAGAATTTAAACAGTTCATTCAAGCTGCGGGGAGATTCACCTTGATGCCAGAACCAACCCATGTTAGTACCTTTTGCATCAGATTCTCCAGGGAACCATCTCCAACCGTTTTCATTTCCGTTTTCGTTAGGTCCTCTTGCTGGCTTGTATTCTGGTGACCAGTTGGTTACTCCGGCCCATCCGGCCTCGTTGCCAATCCAACGGGCTTCGTCACCAACACCCCACATTACACAGTTGGGTTGCATTTTGTGAATGGAATCGGCTAGATTTGGTACATCATAATAGGTGCTGGCATCAATATTTCGAACTTCGTTGGCACCACCGTAGTAGCCATCTCCTCCGTTTGCACCGTCAAACCACATTTCAAACTGGTCATCGCCATATTCTGCCAACTCGGAAGCCTGCTTTAAGAACACCTCTTTCACATATGTGTCTTTTCCGTAGTGCGCACTATTTCTATCCCAAGGCGAGATATAGAATCCATATTTCATTCCTAGTTTTTCACTGGCTTCGGCATAGGCTTTTGGTACATTAACTTCAAAACTGAGCCCACAATTATTGGCATTATGGTCTGTTGTTTTCGTTGGCCACAAGCAGAAACCGTCATGATGTTTTACAACGGCGATGCCACCTTTCATGCCTGCATCTTTTGCAGCCTGTACCCACTGTTCACAATTAGGATGTTTAGGAGGACGGAAAGTGCTTAATGCTTCATCGCCGTACCCCCATTCTTTACCGGTATAAGTATTCATACCATAATGGAAGAATGCGTAAAACTCAGTTTCCTGCCAAGCCAATTGTCTTGCTGAAGGAACTGGAAAAACGGGAGCCGGTTCATTGTCCGGATTTTCTAATGTTTGGCTGATTAGATTTCCTTGAGCCATAGTTTCCAAGGAAATACTGGAAAGAGCCAGCATTAATAAAGAAGAATAGATTTTTCTCATGAGATTTTTTTTAGGTTATTACAAAATTGTTTAGTAAGCAACTTAAATGGTATGTTTGATTTTCTTGGTCTTTTCGCGGCTAAGTTACAAAAAAAATAAGAAAAATGTTGCTTAAATAAGAAAAATGCGATGCAAATGAGAAAAAAAAGCTGCTCCCATAGAATCACTTCTAAAGAGCAGCCAAGAAAATATTTATAAGAATTGAATGATAGTATTCTTTAATGAATAGTTACGCATCAATATTTGCGTAAGTGGCGTTCTGTTCGATGAATTCACGTCGTGGCCCCACATCTTCACCCATAAGCATGGAGAATACATAGTCTGCGCCCGCAGCATCATCAATGGTTACCTGCTTCAGGAGGCGTGTTTCCGGGTTCATGGTTGTCTCCCACAACTGTTCGGCGTTCATCTCTCCCAAACCTTTGTAACGTTGGGTGGTGATACCTTGTTCTGATCCGTTGTTGTAGGTCTTCATGAAACGCAAACGGTCGGCTTCAGTGTAGCAGTATTCTTCGATTTTGCCTTTTCTGCATCGGTAGAGCGGAGGTGTTGCGATGAACAAGTGTCCGTTCTGGATGAGTTCCGGCATATAGCGATAGAACAGAGTCATCAGCAAGGTGTCGATGTGTGAACCATCGACGTCGGCATCGGTCATAATGATAATTTTATGGTATCTCAATTTATCATAATTGGCCTCTTTGCTGTCTTCTCCCAATCCGAAGCGCACACCCAAAGCTTGGATGATATTGTTAACTTCTTCGTGTTCAAAGGCTTTGTGCCACATGACACGTTCTACATTGAATATCTTTCCTCGAATCGGAAGGATTGCCTGATATTGACGGCTTCGTCCCTGTTTGGCCGATCCGCCGGCAGAATCTCCCTCGACGATGAAGAGCTCGCAGTTCGCTGCGTCTTTATCAGAACAGTCAGCCAATTTACCTGGTAGACCACCTCCCGACATCGGGCTTTTACGCTGTACGCTTTCGCGGGCCTTACGTGCGGCAACACGTGCTGTTGCTGCCAGAATGACCTTGTCTACAATCTGTTTGGCCTCCTTCGGATGCTCCTCCAGATAGTTGGTCAGCGCTTCGCCCACAGCCTGCTGTACGGCTCCGGCAACTTCGCTGTTTCCTAATTTTGTTTTTGTCTGTCCTTCGAACTGAGGTTCAGCCACTTTGATGGAAATAACTGCGGTCAGTCCTTCGCGGAAGTCTTCTCCGGAAATCTCCACCTTGTTTTTTTCCAGCTTTTCCAGTTCCTTGGTGCACTGCTCTTCGGCATACTTCTTTAATGTTCGGGTCAGTGCGGTACGGAAGCCGGCCAGATGAGTACCACCTTCTATGGTATTGATGTTGTTCACGTAAGAGTGGATGTTTTCAGTATAACCGGTGTTATACATCACCGCTACTTCGATTGGAACTCCCTGTTTTTCAGTGTTCAGATAAATCACATCGTTAAACAGGTGGATTCGGCTGGAGTCTATATATCTGACAAATTCTTTCAGTCCGTTTTCTGAGTAGAACACTTCCTGACGTGGCTGTCCTTCCTCGTTCACATCGCGCATATCGGTCAATGTGATGGTGATTCCCGCATTCAGAAATGCCAACTCGCGCATTCTGTTTGCCAATACCTCGTATTTATAGGTTGTGGTGATGAAAATACTTCCATCCGGCCAGAACTGCTGGCGTGTGCCTCGTTTATCGGTTTCTCCGACTACTTTTACGGGGTACAGAGGCTTGCCGCAAGCATATTCCTGCTGATAGATTTTTCCATCGCGATATACTTGAGACAACATCTTGGTAGACAGGGCGTTGACACATGATACGCCCACACCATGAAGACCACCGGAAACCTTGTATGAACCTTTGTCGAACTTACCTCCTGCGTGAAGAACTGTCATAACCACTTCAAGGGCTGATTTATGTTCTTTTTCGTGCATGTCGACAGGGATACCTCGACCGTTGTCCTGTACAGTTATCGAATTATCTTCATTGATGGTTACCTCAATATGGGTACAGTAGCCAGCAAGAGCCTCGTCGATCGAGTTGTCCACGGTTTCATAAACCAAGTGGTGCAATCCCTTTTCGCCGATATCACCGATATACATGGCCGGACGCTTGCGCACGGCTTCCAGTCCTTCGAGGACTTGTATGCTGCTTGCCGAATAATTTCCGGCATTTATCTGTTCTTCCTCTGACATACTTGTGTTATTCTAATTAATGCACAAATATACAAAAAAAAAGAACATTAAGCTATTTTTTTTTCTTAATTATCGTTGTAAACTGCGGGATAGGGGATCTTGTCTCTCATGTGTGGGTTTTGCAGTTTGCTGTGCCGTATCTGGTGCTTGCTAAAACTTGGGTAAAAAAAAAGAGACCAAATGATTGGTCTCTCTATTATTTTCATTCAGGATTATGCCAATTTGCTGATATAAGCAGCAAGTTTTGACTTCAAGTTGGCAGCCTTGTTCTTGTGAATTACATTGATCTTTGCCAGCTTGTCCAAAGACTTCTGTACGCTTGGATACAAAGCAATAGCAGCTTCCTTATCCTTTGTTGCGCGCAACTTGCGAACAGCGTTACGCATTGTTTTAGCGTAGTATCTGTTGTGGAGTCTTCTTTTTTCCTCCTGACGGATTCTTTTTACTGATGATTTATGATTTGCCATCTCAATTCTTAAAATATATTCATTTAACTTAGTAGTCCCTAGGAGAGTCGAACTCCTCTTTAGAGAATGAAAATCTCTCGTCCTAACCGATAGACGAAGGGACCGGGGTTTTGAACTTTTTGAGTTCTTATTACCGAGGTTTGTTTCTCGATTGCGATGCAAAGGTACGACTTATTTTTGAATCTCCAAACTTTTCCGCAAAAAAAATGCATTTTTTTTCGAAAAAAAATCGTTTTTGCCATTTTTGTTGCCTTTTTTGGTCAGAATAGCCTCTTTTTCTCTATTTTTGCCATAGTTAATAAAGAAGATATTTTATGTATGAAAAAAGCAGGGCGATTGTACTCCGAATCCATAAATTGGATGATGAGAAACGAATTGCCGAAGTTTATACCGAGAGTAGGGGATTTCTGTCCTTTCGTATAGCGCAAGGGAGTAGAAAAAGATCGAAGATGAAGAATACGTATTTCCTCCCACTGAATGTTCTGGAGCTGGAATACGATTATCGGGAGCGTTTTCCGTTACAGAACATCAGTGAGCTGTCTTTACAGTCTTCCATTCAGATGAGTTGTTTTAATCCATATAAGTCGGCCATTGTCCTGTTCCTGTCCGAGTTTCTGGTATCTATATTAAGGAAAGAACCTCAGAATAATGAGCTGTTTTCTTTTTTGGTAGATTCTCTGGCCTGGCTGGAGCGTAATGAAAAGGAGTTTACGAGCTTTCATTTGGCTTTTGTTACACAGATGACACGTTTTCTCGGAATCCCTCCTTTTATCGACTCTTATTTTACGGGAAGCTATTTCGATATGCAGGAGTCTGCCTTTGTACAATTGCCACCGGTGCATGGGCTTTTCCTGTCGCCCGAATATACGGCCCTGTTGGCTGCTTTTTACCGTGTGGCATACGATGATATGCCTTTGCTGGTTTTGTCGCGTCAGGACAGGCGTGAATTTCTGCATATACTCGTACGTTATTATCAGTTGCATTTTCCAGGATTTACTGACTTGAAGTCGCTTTCGGTGCTTTTTGATTTGTTTGAATAAGATCTGGACTATTCGTGCGGGTGCTTATTTGACTATAAGATAAAATAAAGAAAGGGTTCGGATCAAATCCGAACCCTTTCTGCTATAAACCCATTGTCTGGATTCTATTAATTTTTTGTTGTTTCTGCCTGTTTGCGGATTATGAAAGCAATTCCTTTACCAAAGTGCTGATTGCTTTGCCATCTGCCTTTCCGGCCAGGCTTTTGGTGGCTACCCCCATAACCTTTCCCATGTCCTTAGGACTGCTTGCACCGGTTTCCTCAATGATTTTCTGGATCGCGGCCTTGAGTTCTTCCTCGCTCAGAGGTTTTGGCAAATATTCTTCGATGACGGCAACCTGCGCCAACTCTTCGTTGGCCAGATCTTCTCGGTTCTGGCTTACATAAAGAGCTGCGGTGTCTTTGCCCTGCTTGGTGAGTTTGGACAAAATTTTCAATGCTGCTTCGTCTGTGAGTTCGTCATTGGCTCCCGGAGCTGTCTTTGCCTCCAGAAACAGTTTCTTTACGTTACGCAGAGCTTCCAGACGAACTTTGTCCTTAGCTTTCATTGCGGCAACGATATCTTTGCTGATTTGATCAAAAAGTGCCATAGTTTATTAAAATATGATTGTGTTATTGGATTCTGGCGTCGTTTCGGTTTCGCTTTCTGTTATGTCTTGCACCATCTTATGAGCTGTTTTGGCTTTGATGTCCTCAAGCTGTTCTTTGGTTCGCATATAGGTTGGCATTTCATCTACCATAGTGATGATATTGTCGTTGTCCAGATCATCTTTCTTGAAGACAAATACATTATGCCGTTTCCGGGTTGTTGTTTGGTTTCTTCCCGGATAATATTGGTCACGTCGAATACCTCTTTGGATTTCTTCGTTTTCTTTTTCTTCTTCCTCTTCCTGAGTTTTCTTTTTTCGGCTTGCATTGTCCATACCTGGAATGTTTTCCAGTCCGAAACCTGTTGCCAGTACGGTAATCTTGACTTTCTTTTCCAGGGTATCGTCTGTGGCTACACCCCATTTGGTTTCCACATCTTCTCCGAACTTGGTCATGAAATCATTGATTTCATTCATTTCCTCCATGGTGAGCTGATCCTGGTCTTTGGCGCAGAATGTAATGCTGAGCAAAACCTTTTTGGAATTGAAGATATCGTCATTGTTCAGGAGTGGAGAGTGCAGGGCCTCATCAATGGCATGTTTTACACGGTTTTCACCTTCACCGTATCCCGTACTCATTATGGCAACTCCACCATCTTTCAAAACTGTAGTGACATCCTGGAAGTCCAGATTGATGATACCGTGTACCGTAATGATTTCTGCGATACTTTTGGCGGCAATAGACAGCGTGTCATCAGCCTTGGCAAAGGCATTTAACAAAGAAAGTTCCGGATAGATTTCACGCAGACGTTCGTTATTGATAACCAGAAGAGCGTCTACATGTTTGGATATTTCCTCTACACCATCCAAAGCCTGGTCAATCTTTTTATTTCCTTCAAAAAGGAATGGAATCGTGACGATCCCTACTGTCAGAATGCCCATATCTTTTGCACATTGTGCGATGACAGGGGCTGCGCCGGTACCTGTTCCACCACCCATTCCGGCGGTCACAAATACCATACGTGTACCATCGTCGAGCATTTTCCGGATTTCTTCAATATTGTCCAGAGCGGCTTGGCGACCACGTTCCGGGCGGTTTCCGGCTCCAAGTCCGGCTCCAAGCTGAAGTCGGGTTGGTACGGGAGAGTCACTCAGGGCTTTCTTGTCAGTATTGCAGACCACAAAGGTAACATCATGGATGCCTTGCTTATACATATGATTGACAGCATTTCCACCGCCTCCACCAACACCTACTACCTTGATGATGCTGGAACTGTCTGTTTTGACATCGAACTGGATTCCGTTCTCTGAATTAATATTCTTGTTTTCTTCTGTCATGGCTGTTATTGTTTTTGAGAGAGCTGTTACTCTTCTGTGAACATTCTTGAAATCTTAATGAACCTGCTTTTGAGTGACTGCATGAATCCGTTTTTCTCTTTCTTTTCATCGTCGTTTTCTTCCGGCTTGTCTAGCGTCTCCGATTCGCTAGGTACAGTCATTTCCTGGTTGTTTTTTCTTTGTTCTTCTGCCAGTTCTTCTTCCTGTTTTTTGCGAACTTCTTCTTCGATTCGCTTGCGGTTCAGCTCTTCTTCTTCCAAACGTTTTCTTTCTTCCTCATTGGGATCTACATCCGTGCAGTCACATTCTCCGCTTGCCAATAAGGAAATCAAGGTATTTGCATTCATCTCCAGTATCAGGTTTTCAAAGTTACCCGGATAGATGATCGTATGCAAAGTCTTGGCAAATTTAATTTTATCCAATTTTGTCTTGTAGCTGATAGCTTTCTCGATATTTCGGATATTGGCCGCACCACCGGTGATGACAATACCTGATAGTAATGATTTGGCATAATTGCTTTGTTGTATCTGCTCCCATACGTTGGCAATGATTTCTTCCATACGTGCTTCGGTGATTTCTTGCAGTACATCTTCAGCGATGGTGATACCCGGATCAAAAGATAACGGCACATGGCGTACAATTTCCTTTGATGAATCGGAAAATGCTGTACCGTATTTGATCTTCAACTCTTCAGCCTCCTCTTCTTCCACTTGTTTGCTGCAGATATCGAGGGTCACATTGTTGCCTCCTAATGGAATTACGGAAAGATAACGAAGAATATTATTTTTGTATACTGATACGGTTGTTGTTTCCGCTCCAAAATCTACTAATGCACATCCTGTACGTTTTTCATTATCTGTCAGGATATTATCAGCCAGAACCAAAGGTGCGATGTACATATCCAGAATTTGTACTCCTATGGCATTGAAGCATTTCTGAATATTCTCTTTAATTGATGAACGTGCTACGATGTTCAGGAAGCGTCCTTCGATCTGATTACTCAAGATACCTACAGGTTCTGTCACATAGTTTGTCCCGATACGATATTCCTGTGCCTTGACGTCCAGAATGATCTTGTCGGGATAGTTGATATTGCAGTTTGAGTCCTGTAGCGAATCAACGATATCATTGGAAATAACCATTTTGGTTGACATCTGCTTTGATGCGGAGTTTCTGATGGTGCAGAGAGACTGTCCTGAGATTCCCACATAAGCCTTATTGATATAAACATTTAAATCTTCGCGCAATTGTGCGAAGATACTGTTTAATGCCTGAGTTGTTTTATCAATATTGTAAATGACACCTTTTCGGATACTGTTCTTGGATTTACGTTCTACGACATCCAGAATCTGGAGCGTGCCATCCACATCCTTTCTGCCCGCTATGCCACGAATAGATGACGAGCCGAGCTCTATTGCTACAATTATGTCTTTATCTGTTGTCATTTTATTCTTTATTTTTTGTACATATTATCTGATCCTTATACTCCAGACTTATGTCTGAGTATTTGTTCCATCCTACCTGACTGAGTCCTTTTTCATAGAAAATCTTCAATTTGTCCAGCTTTTTCTGAAATTCATTTGGAGGCCCCAGCAGGATAGTATGTTTTCCAACTCGTGGTATCATTTCCAATTTGCCGTCAGGCAGTACATTGATTTGCTCTACCTGTTTGTTCCAAAACGGATCTTTTTGTATGATTTTGCCTAATGTCGTGAGCTTCTGTTTGGCATATTGCTTGCTTACCTCTCCGGTTACAATTGGTGTATCTGCAAAATATGAAGACTTCGGGACAGGATTTCCCAGATTGTCCAGATAGTAGTCTTCTCCGGAATTGCTGATAATATGAAGTATAACCTGCCGGGAACTGACTTTAATGCAGATGGACCCGGTTGCGGTTTTATAGCAAGTGGCTTGATCTATATAAGGGCTTTTCTTCAGGACATTTTCCATTTTCAGAAGGTCTATTTCCTGCATTGTTTTCCCTTTTGGAAATATCTTATTCCGGATTAAATACCGTTCAATATCTTTTTCGTTAATCAAGCAATGTTTTATGCTGTCTTCAATCAGAATCTCTACTTGCTCGCAAATCTGTCCTTCTTTGGGCTTGTTGAGAACCGTGACAGCTGCTATGAAATATCCGGCCAGAACAATGACTGCTATGAATAATAAAAGTTTTTTTATCATTTATCTTTCAGTATTTCTGCTATTTGAGGAGCATAATTCTCAATATCTCCGGCTCCCAAAGCTATTAGAACGTCAAAATCTGAATTTTGTATCAGATCAAGCAATTCATCTTTGGTACACATTCTTTTGGTAACATCCGGTGCCAGATTGTCATAGATTAATTTGCTGGTTACTCCCGGTATCGGGGCTTCACGTGCCGGATATATATCCAATAAAATCACATCATTAGCCAAAGAAAGTCCTTCCGCAAATTCTTTAAAGAAGTCTCTTGTACGGGAATAAAGATGCGGTTGGAAGATTGCCGTTATTTTTTTATCCGCATATAGTTCTTTAATAGAACGAATGCTTTGTCGTATTTCTTCCGGATGGTGAGCATAATCTGTAAGGAAAACTATATGGTCGTTTTTGATCTTGAAGTCGAAACGACGGTCTACGCCTCGGAAAGATGCCATTGCGGTCTTTATTTCCTGAGCTGTGGCACCGGCAATTTGTGCGAGTGCCATGGCTCCGATGCTGTTTTCAATATTGATGCTTACCGGTACACCCAGCTGAATGTCTTTTATGTTTTCAAATGGAGATACCAGGTCAAAGAATATTTCTCCGTTGCCGATACGGATATTTTCCGCATGGAAATCACCTTCATGGCGGCTATATGAGTAAACTGTTACGTTTTCTTGTACGTGTGCCTCCATTTCCAGATCCTTGTGTAACACCAGATATCCTCCCGGTTGTATTAAAGAGCTGTATTTAGAGAAACTTTCCAGATAAGCTTCCTTGGTTCCATAAATATCCAAATGGTCTGGGTCGGTTGCCGTAATCACAGAGGCATATGGAGTTAGCCAATGGAATGAACGGTCAAATTCATCAGCTTCGATAACTACGTAATCGCTTTTTGCTGATAAGATGTAGTTCGTGCCATAGTTTTTGGTAATTCCCCCCAGAAAGGCATTACAGTCCACATGGCTGTTATGAAGAATGTGCGCAGCCATTGAAGTTGTGGTCGTTTTTCCGTGTGTACCTGCAACACACAGTCCTTTGTGGGCACGAGTCAGGGTACCAAGAACTTGGGCGCGTTTCTGCAGATCGAACTGGTTTTCTTTAAAATAGATCAGTTCCTTGTGACTGGCTGGGATTGCCGGTGTGTAGATTATCAATGCCGACTCCTGATTCTTGCAAGCTTGTGGAATCAGTTCAATGTTTTCTTCGTAATGAATAAAAGCACCTTCTTCTTCCAGTTTCTTTGTCAGTTCGCTGGGAGTACGGTCGTATCCTCCTACCACCACCCCTTTATTCAGGAAATAGCGGGCGATGGCACTCATGCCAATACCGCCGATTCCGATAAAATATACTGCTTTTATATTGTTAATTTCCATGTGTTATTTCTTTTTTTTATCTCTGTATTTAATGGCAAGCTGATATACTTCCTCGGCAATGACATTCGCAGAGTCCTTGAAAGACATTTTCAGGCTGTTCTCAGCAAGGCTTTTCAACAAATCTGAATCCTGGCAAGTTTCAAGTGCCATTGGAATAAGACGTTGGACTGCTTCGCAGTCTTTTACAAAAAGAGCTGCGTTTTTATGGACTAGAGCCAGTGCATTCTTGGTTTGGTGATCTTCTGCCACATTAGGCGAAGGTACCAGGATGGAAGCCTTTCCCAACAGGCATAACTCTGAAATACTGCTGGCACCGGCTCTGGAAATAACCAGATCTGCCACAGCATATGCTTCATCCATATGAGTTATGAAGTCAGTGACAAAAAGATTGTCCGGCTGACCATTTTGTGCCAGTGTTTTTCGGATTTCTTCAATATAGAAGCCTCCGGTTTGCCAGATGATTTGCACTTCACTGTCTTTTATGATCTGCAGGCTGCCTAGTACACTTTGATTGATAGTACGTGCCCCCAGGCTGCCTCCTATGATCAGGACCGTTTTTCGTTCCGGTTTCAGACCAAATTTTTGCAGGATTTCTTCGCGGCTCTTCTGGCAAGTCAGCAAATCTTGTCTAACCGGATTGCCTGTGAGGACAATTTTTTCTTTAGGAAAAAAACGTTCCATACCTTCATAAGCCACACAAATGCGGTCGGCATTTTTTGCCAGCAGTTTGTTGGTTACACCTGCATAAGAGTTTTGTTCCTGTAGCAGTGTCGGGATACCCATACTTTCTGCTACATTTAATGTCGGACCGCTTGCATATCCTCCCACACCGACTGCCGCCATGGGTTTGAATTGTTTGAGAATCTGCCGCGCCATTCTTCTGCTTTTAAATATCTTGTAAAGAACGCTGATATTCTTGAGCAGGTTTTTCCGGTCAAAACCACAGATCGGGAGCGCTTTGATTTCGTAACCTGCAGCAGGCACTTTTTTCATTTCCATTCTTCCCTCAGCACCCACGAATAGAATTTTACATTCGGGATGTTGTTCCTTCAGTGCATTGGCAATAGATATTGCCGGGAATATATGTCCGCCGGTTCCTCCACCACTGATGATGATTCTTAGCTCCTCTTTCATACCTTATAATATTAATGACAGCAAAAATAGCAATAAAAATCCTATATAAACAACGAAGTCTTATAATTTTTTAAGTAAATGCTTTCTCTCCTCTTTATTCTACTTCTGACTCTGCTATTTCACTTCTTTTTTTAGATGATCGGCTCACACTGAGTATCATACCGATATAGATACAGTTCATTACGGTAGATGTTCCTCCCTTGCTGACTAACGGTAAGGGTTGGCCGGTGACAGGGAACACGCCTACGGCCACTGCCATATTGATCATAGCCTGAATCACCATCATAATGGCTAGTCCCATGATCAGAAAAGCCGGAAAAGACCTTTCGCACCGGGAGGCTATCAATGAAGTGCGGAATAGTAGGATAAAATAGAGAAACATAACAGCTGCTCCTCCTAATAATCCTGTTTCCTCGACAATAATGGCATATATGAAGTCGGAAAAAGGTTGCGGCAGAAAGTCGCGTTCTACGGAGTTTCCCGGTCCTTTTCCTAATATGTTGGAGGATGCGATGGCAATTCGGGCATGAGCTACCTGTGTGTTTTCCCGTATATTGTATGCCTTGGCATCCACTGTTTCTTCAGAATGATCTCTCAGGCGGTTCGCCCAGGTTTCCAGACGGTGCAGTCCGGGCTGTTTGCTTAAGGATTCAATTTGTTCTTGCGGAGTGTATTTCAAAAAACTGAATGCCAAACCGCCAGCAAGAGCCAATACTCCGAGTAGCTTTCCCAATTGTTTCCAGGGAACACGGCCGATGAACATCATAATGATCGTTATTAAAAAGGTCATGGCTGCCGTAGAAAAGTTTTCCGGGAAAATCAGTGCACAGAATATGACTGCGGGCCAGAATATAAATCCGAAAGCCTGCTTGTCTGCTCCTTTTTCAGTTTGCATATGAGACAAGATCAGCGACACGTAGACCACGAGCGTCCATTTGGCTATTTCTGAGGGCTGAAAGGATATGCCTCCGATGCCATACCAACGTGATGCATTATTTACCTTCTCTGCAAACAGCGTGAGTATCAGTAATAATACAGAAACGGGCATGGCTCCTAGCGGAATCAGTTTAAAATAGCGGCAAGGTATTTTATGTACGACAAAAGTAAACAGAAAGCCGATAAAAAAATATCCTGCATGTTCCAGTACAGGTCGCCAAAAGGCGCCTGTCTGGTAACTCATATTGCTCGAGGCGCTATATACCTCGATGATGGATATGGTACACAAGAGGAAAAACACCATCCAGATGCCAAAGTCGCCCTGGAGGATGGATTGCCTTTTGAGAAATACGGCTGGAAGTTTCATACCTATTTAATTATAATGATATTACAAGGAGCGAACCAAAGTTTTGAATTGTTCACCTCGGTCCTCCATATTTTTGAATAAATCGAAGCTGGCACAACAAGGACTCAGCAATACAGTATCACCCGGACGAGCCATTTTATAGCAGGCTTCTATGCAGTCTTTCATGTTATGGGTGTCTGCTATTGGGATTCCAAATCCGTCAAAGAACTGATGGAGTTTGGTGTTGTCTGCTCCCAGGAATACCAATCCCGAGCATTTTTTGCGTACAAGTTCTTCTATGGCGTGATAATCATTACCTTTGTCTTTACCTCCTAGGATCAGGATAGTAGGAGTTGTCATGCTTTCCAAAGCATACCAGCAAGCATCTACGTTGGTCGCTTTTGAGTCATTGATATATTCAACTCCGCGTACACGGGCTACTTTCTCGAGGCGATGCTCTACGCCCTCAAAATTACCCAGACTTTCTCGAAGATCCTCGTTCTTTACATGGGCTATTTTCGCGGAGATACCGGCAGCCAATGAATTGTACAGATTATGTTTTCCGGTCAGAGAAAGAGCTTCCAGTTCCATATTGAATGGAGTGGGGGTTTCTATAACATATTGTCCGTCTTCAATATAACCGATCATACCTTCTTTGCGGATGATTGAGAAAGGACAGGTTTGTGCCTTGATGCCATATTTTTGTAGCTCTTTCTTAATGATCGGATCATCTGCCCAATAAACAAAAGCGTCTTCTTCGGTCTGATTCTGTAGAATGCGCATTTTGGAGTCTACATAATTTTGCATGCAGTTGTCATAACGGTCCAGGTGATCTGGAGTAATGTTCAGCAACACGGCAATGTTGGCACGGAACTGATACATGTTGTCCAATTGGAAACTGCTCAGTTCGATAACATAATAGTCATAATCCTTTTCAGCAACCTGTAATGCCAGACTTTGGCCGATATTTCCAGCCAGTCCCACATTGTATCCGGCATTTTTAAATATGTGATAGATCAGAGAGGTTGTGGTCGTCTTGCCATTGCTTCCTGTGATGCAGATCATTTTTGCACGTGTATACCGTCCGGCAAATTCAATTTCAGAGATGATAGGAATGTTTTTTTCCTTGATCTTTAAAACCATAGGGGCATTTTCCGGAATACCCGGACTTTTGATGACTTCATCTGCGTTGAGAATCAGTTCCTCGGTATGTTGCTTTTCTTCCCAAGTAATACCATAGCTGTCGAGCATATTTTTATAACGTTCCTTAATCGGACCCATGTCTGATACAAAGACGTCAAAACCTTTCTTCAGAGCCAGCACTGCCGCACCGGCTCCACTTTCGGCAGCTCCTAATACTACAATTCTTTTTTTCATGATTTATCTGTTTTCTTTATCTTATTTTTAATGTGATGATAGACAAGGCGGCCATGATGATGGTGATGATCCAGAAACGCACTGTGATCTTTGATTCCAACCAGCATCCTTTAGGCCAGTTCAAGAATACTTTGACATCCGGTGCCAGTTGTCCGGGCTTTACGCGGAATGTGTCGTGTATCGGTGCCCGTTTGAATACCCTGAGTTTTTTCCCTCTCTTGTTTCCCCATTTTGCGACATTGACCTGTAGGATTACACTTAAACTTTCCATCAGGAATACGAAGCACAAGATCGGAATCAGCAGTTCTTTATGGATGATGATGGCTGTCACGGCAATAATACCTCCGATTGCCAGACTACCGGTGTCTCCCATAAAGATCTGAGCTGGATAGGCATTATACCATAAGAAACCGACCAAGGCTCCGATAAAGGCGCAGATGAAGATAACCAGCTCCTGCGATTCGGGGATATACATGATATTCAGGTAGCTGGCAAATTCAATATGGCTGGATACATAAGCAAAGATGCCGAGTGCAACTCCGATAATGGCAGAATTTCCGGCCGTCATGCCATCCATTCCGTCATTCAGGTTGGAGCCGTTGGATACGGCAACTACTACGATAGTGGTCATGATGACAAACAACAGCCATCCGGCAGCAGTTTTATATTTTCCACAAAAGCTGACAAGCTCTGTATAGTCCAGATTGTTGTTTTTGACAAACGGGATGGTTGTGCAGGTAGATTTCACCTTTTCACTTTTGTGTACTACAATCTCCTGGTTTCCGGAACGTTGCATGGTTACATTTTCCCGAATTACGGCGTCCGGACTAAGCCATAGGGTCAGTCCGACAAACAGACCCAATAACGTCTGTCCGATGAGTTTGTATATCGGTTTCAGTCCGTCTTTGGTTATTTTCATCTTGATATAATCGTCGGCAAACCCCAGTGCTCCAAGCCATATGGTCGTAACCAGCATCAGAATCATATAAATATTACGCAGACGACCAAACAGCAGACAAGGTACAATGATTGATACCAGAATGATGACACCGCCCATTGTCGGTACTCCCTTTTTTTCTACTCCATACGGATCAATGCTTTTGTCGCGTTGCGCTTCGCTTACATTATGTCGTTTCATCCATTTGATGAAATACTCTCCGAACCACGCAGAGATGACCAGCGACAGAATCAGTGTGAGCAGTGAGCGGAATGAAATATAGGTCCACATGTGTGATCCCGGTATTCCGAACTCTTCCAGATATCTGAACAAATAGTATAGCATGACCTATATTCAATTAATTCCAAAACATTCTTTAATAACCTCGTGATCGTCAAAATGATGCTTCACTCCTTCGATTTCCTGATAATTTTCATGTCCTTTTCCGGCCACCAGAATAACATCATTGGGCTGAGCCATCATGCAGGCTGCCTTGATGGCCTCCTTGCGGTTGGTGATGGTAATGGTTTTCTGTGCCTGCTCTGCGTTCAGTCCGTCGGTCATATCCTTTATGATATCTTCCGGCTTTTCGAAACGCGGATTATCGCTGGTAATGATAACCCGGTCGCTGTGATTGGCCGCTTCCTGAGCCATAATCGGGCGCTTGCCTTTGTCTCGGTTTCCGCCGGCTCCACAAACAGTAATGACAGCACTTTTTCCTTTTACTATATCATTGATGGTGTTCAGAACATTGACCAGTGCATCCGGGGTATGCGCATAGTCAACAATGGCTGTGACACCTTTGGGAGAGCGTATCGTTTCAAAACGACCGTTTACCGGGGTCATGGTGCTCAGGGTTACCAAGGTGTTCTGCGGATCCTTGCCCAGCATAACGGTTGCTGCATATACGGCCAGAAGGTTGTATACGTTAAAACGGCCGATGAACGGAACGCTGACTTCCTGATCATTGATGCTGAGATACATTCCATCGAATGATTCTTCCAGAATCTTGCCATTGAAGTCTGCCATACGCATCATGGAGTAGGTCTTTACGGTTGCAGCCGTATTCTGCACCATGACCATACCGTTTTTATCGTCAGCATTGGTAATGGCAAAAGCATCTTTCGGCAAGCTGTCAAAGAATGCCTTTTTGGCGTCCCGATAATTCTCAAAAGTTTTGTGGTAGTCCAGATGATCGCGTGTCAGGTTTGTGAAGATACCACCCGCAAAAGTCAGTCCGCCAATACGTTTCTGAGCTACGGCATGTGAGCTGACTTCCATGAAAGCATATGCGCAACCTTCGTCTGCCATTCTTCCAAGCAGTCGGTTAAGGGTGATCGGATCGGGAGTCGTATGGTTGGTCGGTATGGCTTCGTCCTGAATATAATTACATACGGTAGAACATAAGCCACATTTGTAACCCATTTTCTTGAACATATTGAAAAGCAAGGTCGCAATAGTCGTTTTTCCATTGGTGCCTGTTACTCCGATCAGTTTCATTTTTGAAGTCGGATTGCCGTAAAAATTGGTCGCTACTTTTCCTACTGCCTCTTCGGTATCGCTAACCTGGATATATGTCACTTCCGGATGCAATGTTTCCGGCAAGTCCATGCATAACACTGCACAAGCTCCGCATTCAATGGCTTTGCCGATAAAAGAATGACCGTCGGCGGCAGTACCTTTGAGGGCAATAAACAGGTATCCCGGTCGGATATTTCTGGAGTCAATGTCCAGTCCCTGAATGTCAGCTTCTTTGTTGCCAATATATTGGTTTACCTTAATTCCGGAAAATAGTTCTTCAAGTTTCATAATCATTATGATTTTTTTAATTCAATGGTAATAGTTTGTCCTTTTTTGATTTGTGTGTTTGGCGCGATGCTCTGTTTTTTGACTTCTCCAACTCCTTTAATTTTTACATTAAGGCCCCTGCTTTCAAGCAGGTAAACAGCATCACGGGCTCCCATACCGATGACATCGGGTACCAGATTGTGTGGAGACTTATTCGATACTAATGTAATGTTGTTTCCGTTGTTCTGTGATTTTCCCCAAATGATATTCTGGTTTTCTTCTTGATTAAAGTCTGTATGGTACGGTACATTCAGTGCATTTAGTACCTGAATGGTAGCCTGCATATTTCCATCCAACGCATCCGGGATAAAAATAGAGGTGGAATCGGCTCCTTCTCGCACTTCCCTAAATACACCCTTGGCCATGACCGATTGGGCTATTTCCCGGAATACCGGACCGCATTGACCGCCTCCCGAAGCCGGAAGCCCGGATTTCTGAATGGCTACGATACAACTGTATTTGGGGGCATCTGAAGGGAAATATCCGCAGAAGCTGACCAGATAGTGCATACCTCCGGATTTGTATCCACCTTTTCCTTTAGAAACCTGAGCAGTACCGGTTTTTCCGGAAACCTTGAATTGTGGGCAGCCTGCCTGTTTTCCCAACCCTTTGCTGACCACCATTTCCAGAATGTCCTGAATGTCGCGTAAGGTTCTCTTGGAGCAAATCTGTTCTTTGACAACCTCTACCGGGAATTCCCGGATAATTTCTCCGTCTTTCATTTCTGCCTTGACAAAACGTGGTTTTACCATTTTGCCTCCATTGGCAATGGCGTTATAGAACATCAGTGTATAGATGGGAGGTATCTGGGTTTCATATCCGATACTCATCCAAGGCAGTGCGGTTTTAGACCAGTTTTCCTTGTTAGGCATTCTGACATTCGGCTTTCCGGCTCCGACCAGCGGAATGTCGACCGGAATGCCTACCCCCTCACGGTACAGGCCTTTTACGAATTCCTGAGGGTTATTCCGGTAGTGTTCATCAATAATTCTGCTTACTCCGATATTCGAAGAGTACATTAGCACTTCCGGAACGCTGATTTTTCCGTATCCGCCTCTTCGCCAGTTATGGTCTTTCATATTCTGACCATACATTTCCCACTGGCCGTTTCCTGTTTCGATAAAGTCATCCTTGGTGATCTTTTTGTCTTCAAGGGCAACCATGATAGAAGCCGTTTTGAATGTTGAGCCAGGCTCCATCATGTCGGCCACAGCGTTATTCTTGATTTCATAATAAGAGCCGTCTGCCAGTTTGCTCATGTTCACGATGGCTTTTACATCTCCAGTTGCCACTTCCATAAGCACCACCACACCTACATCGCCATTGATCTCTTTCAGTTTCTTCAGAATGGCTTTTTCTGCGGCATCCTGCATGCTTACATCAATGGTGGTCATGATGTCGTTTCCATCTACAGGAGGTTCGTCAATCAGGCTAAGCCATTTGTTACGCACCTTGGCACGGTGTGACACACCGCTTTTTCCACGTAGAATGGAATCATAAGAGAGCTCCAGACCATAAATGGCAGAATCCTTGCTGGCATACAGATTACCCAAGGTTCGGGTAGCCAGTGACCCGTATGGTTTCTTTCTCTGATTGAATTCTTCGGCATAGAATCCGCCTTTTCCGGGCTTTTCGCGGAATAAAGGTAATTTTTTACATTCCTGATACTGGATATACGAAATACGCTTGGGGTACAAGCGCCAGTAACTGCTTTTCTTTTTGCGCCCTTTCAACAGGCGTGCCTTGAATTCTGCTGCTGATTTATCCGGGAATATCCGGTGCAGTCCTTCGCAGATCGAGTCCATATTGTTTTCTAATGTGGTATCTCGCCATTCCTGCAGTTTTTGCTGTACTTTTGGATTCTTGTCTCTTGCCACGAAATCCATGTAGATTTTATATTCCGGAAGAGAACTGGCCATGATGTGCCCGTCTGCCGAGAGTATATTCCCTCGATTGGCCGGTATGGGTACATCATCCTGAATCAGCTGCTTGCTGACCTCTTCCCAATATTCTTTTTCAAAGAACATCAGGTATGCGGCATTTCCCAGAATATAAAGCCCCCAAGCCACGATAAAGATGAAAATCAGGCTATATCTGGGGATGATCTTTTTACTGTCAAAGTCCATTTTACTCTTCCTCTTCTGTATTAATTCTGATGATAAATGGCGGTTCTTTTGGGGTTACCAGCATACTGTCAGGTGTCTGCTTCAGCATTTTTTCCACTTGACTTTGTCTGCTTCTGATGGTGAATTCCCCGGAACGGGTCAGAGAATAATATTTCTGTTTTTGTAGTTCAATTTTAAGTTCTTCTATCTCAATCAGTTCTTGTTGGGCCTGATATCTGTTCGTGATATACAGAATGACATAAAATACGCATACGGCTATCAGACCGAACTGTTTCCGGAAAGTACTTCGGGTTAATATCTCTCCTCCGAGAATATCTTTCAGGCTTATTTTGCTTTTGTTTCCGAGGCTTTCCCGTTGGGTAAACCGTTCTACTTTGGCAGGAAGAGACTGGTCCCTATGGCCGGTGACAGCTTCATTTGCCTCCTCTTCTTCCTGAGATTCTTCGGAAGTTGTTTCATTCTGCATGCTCAGAATTTCCTGCTCCTCTTGTTCCTCTGCGGTATCGGGTGTATTTTTTCGTTTTCTCATGTTATTCTTTAAGAATTTATTTCTTTTCGGCAATTCTTAGCTTGGCACTTCTGCTTCGCGGGTTGTTTGCCTGTTCCTCTTCCGAGGCAATGATTACTTTGTTATTGATGGCCTTCAGTGGTGCATGGGTGTTTCCGAAGAAGTCTTTTTCTATATGACCTTCTACATTACCCGATTTGATCAGGTTCTTGACCATGCGGTCTTCCAAAGAATGATAGGTCAGTACCGACAGCCTGCCTCCGGTTTTTAATATGGAAGCCGATGCGGTGAGCATTTCCTTGAGCGCCTGCATTTCCTGATTTACCTCTATCCGGAGTGCCTGAAAAACTTTTGCCAGTTCTTTTTTCTCACGGTCTCTTTCGAAAAACATCTTGATCGTGTCCATCAGATCTCCGGTCGTTTCTATACGTTTTTCGTTTCTGCCTTTTACAATTGCAGCTGCTATTTTTCGGGCATTTTTCAATTCACCGTAAAGGTAAAACAAGTCTGCCAGTTGGCTTTCAGGGTATTCGTTGACAATAGAGGCTGCGGTTTGCTGGGCCTTTTGATTCATTCTCATATCCAGTGCCGCGTCGAAACGAAAGGAGAATCCTCTTTCCTGCGCGTCAAAGTGATGGCTGGATACTCCCAAGTCTGCCAGTATGCCGTCTACTTGGTCTATGCCATAATAGCGCATCCAGTTCTTGATGTATCTGAAGTTGCTTCTTACGAAGGTAAACCGTTTGTCGTTTATGATGTTCTGTTCGGCGTCTTCGTCCTGATCAAAGCTGTACAGATGCCCTTTGGATGAGAGCCTGCTTAGGATTTCACGGCTGTGTCCTCCTCCTCCGAATGTGACATCCACATATACTCCGTTCGGATTGATGTTTAATCCGTCTACGGTTTCTTTGAGCAATACGGGAATATGATAAACATTGTTTTTTTTCATTTTCGTTTTTAACAGTTTTATTACTTTCGTTATGTTTCTATTTCAGATGCTCGTTGATAAATGGGAATGAAATTCGGAGCCTTTTTGTTTTGCGTTCAAAGTTACAAAAAACCTACGTTCTTACACCTTATAATAGTAACTTTTTTTTTCAACACCTTGTTGATAACTCTTCAGTACAGTCCGGATTTCTATGCAATGTAGAGAAATATCATAATAGCTGAGGCTTTTACGATCAAAAATTACTATCTTTGCAACTCCATATTTAACGTTTGGAATTCCATGAAAAATATAAGCATGTTTTTGTTCTTCCTGTACAGTGTGATCATGCCTTGTTTTTCGCAAGGTGAAAAAGAACATTCTGTGGTACGTCTGGAAACAAATATGGGGGTGATCCGGATCGCTTTAAACAATGATACTCCGAAACATCGTGACAATTTTCTGAAACTGGTTGCTGAAGGATATTATGACGGTCTTCTTTTTCATCGGGTGATAAAAGATTATATTATCCAGGCAGGTGATCCTGATTCGAAAGATGCTCCTAGAGGGAAAGAATTGGGTGAGGGAGGTCCGGGATATACTTTACCGGCAGAAATAGGCTGGCCTTATTCTTATCATATGCGAGGGGCTGTAGCTATGGCTCGTGAACCCGATGAGGTGAATCCGCAACGGCGCAGTCATGGTTCTCAGTTCTATATTGTTTGGGGTAAATATTATACTCCCACAGCATTGCAGAATATGCAGCCTTATGTTTTGGAACAGACAGGAGGAATTGTAAAATTTAATTACGAGCATTATAATAATTATGAACAATATGGCGGTGCTCCCAATCTGGATGGTCAGTACACCGTTTTTGGGGAGGTTATTGAAGGTCTTTCTGTGGTGAAAAAGATACAGAAATGCAAGACCGATTCTATGGATCGCCCTTTAAATAATGTGGTTATTTTACGTGCTGTTAAAGAATGAAAATCCGGTCTTCCTCATTTCGTTCCCTAAAAACGGCAGGAAAAAATGGAAATAATGGTCATTGGGATTTTTTGTACCGTAAATTAAGTCCCAAAAGACTGGTGTTTTATATTTTTGCATTAAAATAAGAATAATACAAGAACATACATTATGAAAAATTTATTTTATTCAATGCTTTTGATGACGGGAAGCCTTGTTGTATCATGTTCCCAAAATGAAATTATGACGGAGGGTACTGGTGTTTTGCAAGTTGATTTGTGTACAGATTTTTCGTTTGATGGAGAGGAAGCTGTAAAGCATACTAAAGCGATCAACGAGAGTGATTATTCTAACATAAACAACTATACACTAAAACTGACAAAAACAAGTGATGGGTCTGTGGTAAAGGAAGGCTTATATAGTGATTGGCCTTTAGAAATGGAACTTGAGTCGGGAGCAAGCTATACCATGGTTGCTTCTTACGGACAAGAAGAAGCTGCCAGCTTTGATCATTTGCTGGTAACCGGAAATGAAACATTTACTTTAAATCCTGGATCCACCAAAAAACTGGCTTTTCAGTGCAAGCCTACTGCGGCTAAGGTGAATGTAAACTACGATGCCTCTTTTGATTCTTATTATTCCGATTGCGAAGTTTCTGTAAAGACAAAACATATGGAAGAGGCTATTGTGTTGTCAAAGGCAAATGTGGGCCAGGATCTTTTCCTGAAAGCAGATGCCGAAGGTGAAGAAGTGACTTTGAACTTTACGCTGAAAGATAAGTATGGTGAAGTGGCTACGCCGGAAGGTTTTGTTACTTCTAAAAAAGTTACCTTGAAACCACAGACTTTGTTGAAAATTACCTTTAAGCCAGACGTAACAGAAATAGAGGGAGGAAAGTTTGGTCTGGATGTTATCGTTGATTCCGGATTGACCGAGGAAACTATTGATATCGTGGTTCCAAATGAGATTATCAAGTAATTTGTATTAAGGTTAAGGAATAAGATTATGAATATGAAAAAAATATATCTGATTATTGCAGTCCTGAGTGTCTTTGGATTGACTTCTTGTGAATTGAAAGATGAACTTTGGGGAAAAGAGGATCTGGTAGAGGCCAATCAGGGACGTATCAAATTGAATTTGGAGAATAATTCCAAGGTAAATGTTTCAACGCGTGCGGAAGCAACCGGGGGAGTTGAAAAACCCGGAGTCTTTGATCCGGAAGAAGTAAATGTTCAGAACTATACTTTGGAGATTAAGAATGGTGAGCAGATTGTAGAAATGGGTAAGGTTGCCGATTTGGGTGGAAATAACGGAAACCTGAACATGCTTCTGCAAGCCGGACAGTATGAAGTAAATGCCTATAATTTTGATGGTTCAGAAGTCTTGGTTTCTGAACGTCCTTATTTTATGGGTACGAGTAAGTTTGAAATTATACCTGGTCAGACGACTAATGTGTCTTTGGAATGCAAACTTCAAACCATAGAAGTGGCTTTGGCGTTGGATAAATCTTTTGTAGAAGCTTTTAATGATGATTATTCTGTTACAGTGGATAATGGTGAAGGAGCTTCTCAGATTTTCACAAAGGATAATATTGATAAGAAGTATTATTTTGCAGTTCCTGAAAACAAAAGCTCGATAACGGTTTCCATCAAAGCAAATACTAAGGCCTCAGAAGGCGTTGAGTCTCAGTTTATTCAAAGAACTTATTCGGTTACAAAACCTGCTGACGCAGATGGTAATACAAAATTGGAAGCGGGAGATGCTTTTGTCATTAATCTGAATGAGGATGGTGCCTCTACTTCACATATTCAGTTGGGAATTACTGTTGATTTTTCTTTTGCAGAACAAGATGAGGTAATTTCTATTCCATCCGAGAATATCACCTATAATCCGGATTCAGGAACGGATCCGGAACCGGGAGAAAATGCCATCACTTTTGAAGGACTTCCTGCTGAATATACCAATCCTGCTGATAAAGGCGAACAGGTGGTCGTTACCATCAAGGCGCCGAATGGTATCAAGAATCTTTTTGTGAAAATTAATACTGATAATGAATCTTTCATGTCTACACTGGCAGGCTTCGGACTGGCAGAAGAGTTTGATCTGGCTAATCCGGGAGAGTTGGAAGGCGTTCTCACTGGTTCTCTGGAAACTCAAGAAGGAATTGGTCTGATTCAGCCGGGAGAAGTGATTGCCGGAAAAACGGAATATGTGTTTGATGTAACCACCTTTATGGGGCTTTTGAAGTTGTATGGGGCCAGTACGAACACCTTTACAATTAAGGTCGTTGATAATGCTTCTAATGAGAAGTCTGGTGACTTGAAGGTAAATATTGTGGAATAATTATGAATAGCAAAAGAATCATGAATACAAAATATATATTGCCTGGTGTCTTCTCTTTGGGATTGGCTTTATTTACAGCCTGTCAGTCGGAGGAGAATTTTGGAGGAGAAGGATACATTCAGTTTTCCGGAATAGAAATTGATAAAACTCTGCAGACTCGTGCGGCGGATGCCGAACAGATTGCCGTAGACATAAAGACAACTGATGGTACAGTCTTCAAACATGCAGACAACTGGACTGAGATTCAGGGAGAAAGTTTCCTGGTACCTGCAGGAACCGAATATAATGTTACAGCCTATTCTTTTGGAAAGGAAGCTGCACAAGGTTTTGATGCAGAACCGGTTTATAAAGGTGAACAGAGCGTTACGATCAAGCCGAACGAAGCGCAAACTGTGACTGTTACCTGTAAACTGGCTCAAAGCAAGGTTTCCGTAACTTATACAGATCAGTTTAAGACTCGCTTTTCAGAATATTCGGCAACAGTATCAGGAAACGAAGGTTTTGAACTGCCTTTTGCAGCAGATGAAACACGTGCGGCGTTTGCTCTGGTAGATCAGCCTTTGAATGTTACGTTGACTTTTACTCCGAAAGATGGGACCGAGGCTCGTCAGTTTACCCAGAAAATTACGGATAAGGCACAGGCTGCTTGCCACTATATTGTGAAGTTTGATGTCGATAATAACGGAACGGGTAACATTACTGTTAGTGTAAACCAAAACAAGACAGAATACGAAGTTACCTTAGGAGTTCCTGTAAAGCCGGATGGTCTTTCTACAATTCCTATTTCGGCAGATAATTCAAAGGTGTGGGGTAAATATGCTATTTTGGATGGTATGTGTTCCTTTGTAGAGCCGGAAGCCCCTGTACAGTTTAAATATAAGAAGAGTACTGATGCAGAATGGCAGACTGTTGCTGCTGAAAAAGTAGGAGCAACGACAGAGTACACCGCCAAGGTAAAGGCGCTTGATTTCGGAACAGAATATCAATATAAGATTGTTTGCGGAGAAACAGAAGGTGACGTTTGTTCATTTATTACTGAAGAATACGTAGAAATTCCGAATTTGAACTTTGATACTTGGAGTCAAAGTGGCAAGAACTGGTTTGCCAATGCTGATGCCGCCGACAGCTATTGGGCTTCTGGAAATACTGGAGTTACTTCTTTTTTGGCCGGAAGCCATGATCCGATTACTGAAAAAGAATCAGAGGATGTAGTGAAAGGAAGTGCCGCAAAATTGCATACAATTACGGGAATTACTTTGGTTGGTTCTGCTGCCGGAAACTTGTTTATAGGTAGCTATAGTACCAATATGAGTAATCCTTCTGCCAGTGTGTCTTTTGGCCGTCCTTATACAGGAGCGCGTCCAACTAAGTTATCTGGCTACTATAAATATTCTCCAAAAGCGATCAATAATGGATCATATCCGGGAAATCTGACAACTGATGAATGTAATATTTATCTGACCGTATGGGATGCCAACGGCAATCAGATCGGTTTCGGTGAGTTTGTTGGAAAAGAAAATGTAGCTGAATATACACCGTTCTCTTTTGATGTTGTTTATAGTGACCCGACACAAAAGGCAGCAAAGATAACCATTGTAGCAACCTCCAGTCATTACGGTGGCCATTTTGAAGGTTCTAAAGTAACCGGTCAGGTAGGAGCAAACAGTACCTTGTGGATTGATGAATTTGAATTATCATACGATTAATCATTATTGAATGAAAAAATATCTGATTATGATTTTGGCTTTTCTGTGTGTGGGAATTTCCCATGCACGGAAAAGTTATGATAGAGAGATTACGAATTCACTTTTTGTTCCAAAAGGAACCTGGACAGGAGGTATTTCTTTCTCTTATCTGGAAATGATGGGTAGTAATTACCAGTTCCTTATTCTGGATAAGGTAAAAGGAGAGGGATATACTTGTAGCGTCAGTCCGCATGCAGCATATTTCTTTAAGGATAATATTGCGGCAGGTATACGTGCCCGTTACTCTCGTACATATATTGATCTGGGCCAGCTTAATTTGGATTTGGGTGATGATTTGAGTTTTAGTCTTAATGATTATGGCTATATAGATCATGGAATCTCCACTACAGGTTTTATTCGAACTTATATGAGTCTGGGTTCCAGTAAGATCTTCGGATTCTTCAATGAATTAAGTTTGACTTATGGATACAGTCAGGGTAAGGTTACCTCTGGAAAAGGAGAAACCCAAACCGGAACTTATCAAAAGATCAATAAGCTTCAAATTGGTGCGACACCGGGTTTGACGGCTTTTGTCACCAATAATCTTGCTGTCGAGGTGTCAATAGATATTTTGGGTTTGAACTTCCAGTGGATTGATCAGGTAACGAATCAGGTGGAGTCCGGTTCTTTCAGAAAAAGTTCTGCAGACTTTAAAATTAACATCTTCTCAGTGAACTTGGGTCTTTGTACTTACTTTTAACAGCCATTCAGGATTATGACCAAAAGAATATTTAGAACTGCTTTATTGATTGCCTGTTTGGGCTTGACATCGTGTATTAAGAACGATATTCCTTATCCTTATATTGAGGGAGTAATCCAGGATATTGAAGTGTTTGATATGCAGGGAAGTGCCAAGATCGACGTGCAGCGCCATGTTATCGAATTGACAGTTGGTGAGAATGCTTTTCTGGATAGCTTGCCGATTACGAAACTGGTAGCCAATGCGGAGTCTGAGATTATTCCCGATTCATCTGTTTGCATACATTACTCTCAGTTTCCGCATTATAGCTTTACTTCCTTAAATGACCTGCCGGCTAATGCCAATACGGCTATAGATTTTACCAAACCTGTGAAATTCTTGTTGAGAACTTATCAGGATTATATTTGGACTTTAAAAGTAACGCAAGAAATTTCCCGTTTGGTTGAAGTGGAGTATCAGGTTGGAGAACCACAGATTAATCCACAAGATCATATCGCTATAATATATATAGAGAAAGATCGTTCTTTCCAGAATGTCCAGATTCATAAACTGCAGCTGGAAGGAAGCAATACGGAGATTTTGCCGGATCCTTCTACGGTGACGGACTTTACACGTCCGCAAAAGTTTAAATTTTATAGAAGTGGACGTTTCATTTCAGAGTGGACTGTAGATGTACAACCGACGAATCAGGCTTCATTTATTGGTGATGTAAATGCTTGGGCTAAAAAAGCGGATGTTTCGGGAAGTGTGCGTGCTGGAGCTACTCCTGTTATCGAGTATCGGGAGAGCGGTCAGGAAGGGTGGACAAAGCTGCCTGCGGATTCTGTTAAGATGCAGACTACGACTGCTTTTACAGCAACTATTGGAGGACTGAAAGATGCGACAGGGTATGAATGGAGAATTCTGGTGGATGGCGAGGCTGGTGAAACTGCTACTTTCCAGACAGAAACGATAGCAACTATCCCAAATCTGAACTTTGATACTTGGACTCAAAATGGTAAAAACTGGTATCCGAATAATGTGGCGGATAATTATGACGATCCGAATGCTTATTGGGCCAGTGGAAATGAAGGAGTGACTTCAGGTCTGGCGGGAGGTTATGATGCTACGACATCTCCTGTTTCCGGAACGGATGCTTACAAAGGTAAGGCGGCAAAATTGAATAGTTTGACCGGAGTTACTTTGGTTGGATCTGCCGCAGGTAATCTGTTTATCGGTAAATACAAGACCAATATGAGTAATCCTTCTGCCAGTGTTTCCTTTGGTCGTCCGTTTACTGGAGCACGCCCCACAAAGATGATTGGCTATTACAAATATAAGCCAATGCCTATAACCAATGGTACAAAACCGGGTAACCTGACAACAGACCAGTGTCATATTTATATGAAATTATGGGATGCACAAGGAAATCTGTTTGGTTATGGTGAGTTCGTGGGGTCGGAAACAGTAACTGAATATACCCGTTTTGAGTTTGATATTAAATATACCGACAAGAAAGCCAAACCGGCAACGATGACTATTGTGGCAACTTCAAGTCGCTATGGCGGTGATTTCGAAGGAGCAAAGGTTGTAGGGCAGGTTGGAAATGGAAGTACTTTGTGGGTAGATGAATTTGAAGTACTGTATGATTAAGAATATGAAGAATATCATTAAGACTTGTTCCGTCTTTTTGTTGCCGTTGTTCTTTTCGTGTCAACAAGAAGATTTTAAGCTGGAGAATGGAGGGACAATTGATATCGTCATCCAAGATGGCGTGTCAGGAAATACTCGTTCCTTGCCAGAGCCGGTTTCAGACGAAATGGCTCAACAATTTTCTTTGCGCATACGTAATGAGGAGAAAAACTGGTACAAAGGAACAATTCAGGATTATGCGGCAAGCAATACCTTGTTTGCCGCAGGTAGTTATGAAGTGTCTGCATGGTATGGAGAAAATGATGAACTGGCTTTAGATAATCCTTATTATGCTTCGGAACCCTTGACGGTTCAGGTTGAGGCAGATAAAGAAACTCAGGCAACGGTGCAATGTTATGTAGCCAATGCTATGGCTTCCTTTGTTTTTGCTAAGCCGGAATCTGCTACCACTCTGTTGAAGAACTATGAGATTGTGACCGAAGTTGGTAGTAAAACAGTTTCTTGTACTGTAGATGATGGACAGAATCCCTATTTTAAAGCGGGAACTGCTGTTACTTTTTATTTACGCGGCGAATCTGCATCCGGTAAGAATGTAGATTATAAGTTTGCGGTGATTGATAAGGTTGAAGCACGGAAAAATTATAAGTTTACATTGACTTTAGATCCGGTGGATATGGGTAATGGGCTGCTTCATATTGATGTTCAGAAAGATGTAGAAGAGATCTCTATCAACGAAACTCTTCCCGAAGAATTTCTGCCTAAACCGAAGGTCGCTATAGAAGGCATGGAAAGCGGTAATGTGCTGAATCATTATGAAACAGAGTCGAAACCGACACTGCGTTGTAATCTTTCTGCTTATCGTCCGCTTGAAGATTTTGAATTAACACTGAATTTTGCGGATGAGAACTTGCAGAAACTGAATAAAACTTATTTGTTCTCGGAGATGACCGCTGAGGATAAAAAAGAGTTGCAAGATAATGGCATTGCATTACCAGAACTTGATGGAGTGCAGACAAGCGGCTCTTTAGATCTTTCTTCTTTGGTAGCAAATCTGCATAGTCAGGATAATGCGACTCCTGTACAAAATCAGTTTACAGTACGGGTAAAGGCGAATGGACGCTGGAGTGCTTTGACAGAGGGTAATATTAATATTCTGAAGCCAGACTTTGCAGTGAAGGTTTTCCCTGGAGATATTTGGACAAAGGAATTGACGGTGACTGCTTTACGTGCGGAAGATGTGAGTCATGGAGACTTTAACAACTTGAATTCAGATCTGCAGTATCAGTTCAGTGCAGATGGGACTCAATGGGAAACTTTGGGTTCAGACTTGCGAAAAGCCAGTCTGACAGCCGGTACGGAATATTATGTACGTGCCTTGTACCGTAATGCGATTTCCAGTCAGGTACAGAAAGTCAAGACTTACGAAGCGAAGCAAATACCGAACCAGACATTTGATGACGGCTATGATGTGACCTACCCAAAGAGTGAAAATCCATTGTATACCTTTAAGGGAGGATGGATTGAGACCCGTAATTCCATGACTTGTCATACAAGTGGAGTTAATGCATTTTATGCTTCCAAATCAGGAACTTTACCGGTTGTTGATGACGGACGCAATGTAGCTCATATGATGACATTGGGATGGGGAGCTGGTAATACTTGTAATTTTGGAAACAAATCAGGTAGTGTTATTAATAATATTTCTGCCGGTTTGGTTTGTGTCGGTAGTTTTGATGCTTCACAGGATAAGATTACAGGTTTGTCTGCTTATGTGCGTCCTACTGCATTGAAGTTTACTTATCGTGCGGAACCTTATAATGGTGATGAATACCTTGCTCAGATTTTTTTAGAAAATCACGATGGTGCAGAGCCTGTAATCTTGGGTTCCGGAAAACTTCAAAGTGGAGAGAAAGTGACCTCATATAAAGAGCAGGTGTTGCCTGTAACTTATGATAATCAATATAAAGATCTGCCGATAACTCATATTAAGGTTGAGTTCTATTCTGGAACGAAATCAGACCGTGATCATTTGGAAAATAAGTTCCGGGATGCCAGTGTATGGGATGGTTATACCAATGCCTATATTATCGGCAGTCAGTTCTGGTTAGACGGTTTTTCATTAGTTTATGATAAATAACAATGTACCATGAGAAAGTGGATCTATATATTATGTTTGCCTCTGTTTTTAATGGCCTGTAATCAGCAGACTGTGGAGCAAATCTCAGAAGGATATTTGAGAGTAGGCAAAATTGAGGTAATGGTTGATCAGAAAGTGACTCCTTTGCAGACCAGAGGTGTTCATGAATCCTTGCAAGTGGATATCTATCAGGGAGCAGTCCGGGTATATTCTTATGCGCCGGGAGAGTTGGTTTCTGATGCCCCTATAGCCTTACCGGTGGGACAATACACTTTGGTGGCTCATTCTGTTGATATGACAGAACCTGGTGATGGCTCATGCGGTGTTCCGCTTTATTCGGTATCTCGTGATTTTGAGATTCAGGTAGACCAGACAACCACGGTTGACGGTTTGATAGCCTTACGGGTAAATGCAGGTGTATCTGTTACCTATCAGGATGAGCTTTTTGAACAAACCATGAGCGAGATACAGTGTGTGGTGCAGTCTCCATCCGGGCGTACGGTAACAATTTCCGGAACGGAAGATCATTCCATTTATTATTTCTCTTTACCGGAAAATGGAAAACTCACTTATTATATTAAATGCAAGAATATTGATGGTGAGGATTTTCAGACGGAACCTAAGGAAACGGTCGTAGATCAGCCTAAGAATTATGTCATAAAAGTAACTTTATAGCCTGTTTGCATTACAGATGAATGAAATCCCCTTTGGAAAATTCTCCGAAGGGGATTTTTGTTGTGATGGCTTTATGCAATATTTTGAACGGCTGTTTGTGAAAGTATCATGATGGAGGTAGAATTCTGGTATCATCGGATACGAAGTAGAAAGAATCAGCCTGTTTATAAGTATCCTGTTGTATCTCTAAAGTGTTGATATATAGTTGTATGTATTGTTGTAAAACGGTATACTTTTTAGGTACCGATATCTTTGCCTAAATAAAAAGGTAAAGACGGAATTTATCCCTTTTTTGTCTGGATAGAAGTATCCTTTTGGGCAATTTTGCACCATGAACAGACAAACCTTTGGAAACTTTGAAGTCGTAATAGGGAGTATAACTTATAAAATATAGGTATGAAATCAATTTTTACTTTAGCGGCATTATTATGTGCCACATGGGCGAATGCACAAGGAGTGTATCAGATTCCGAATTCTGATTTTGAGGGTGATTGGACTACGAATGAAAGAGGACAATATGTTGAAGTAACACCAGAATCCTGGAATTCTTTTTATAAGGCTCAAGGTTCTGCTACAGGTTTGGCTTTTTTGGTAAAAGGACAGATTGGCCCTTTATCAAAAGCGTCTGAAGCACATTCTGGTACTGGAGCTGCCTTGATAACTTCTGTTGAAAATATGATAGGAACGATTTCGAATGGAAATCTGACTACAGGTATCGTGAACATGGGAAATACTACAGCTGATAATCCGGAGAATTATAATTTTTCTGATATGTCTTCGGAAGATGGTTGTTGTAAGTTCCTCGGATTACCTGATGCTGTGCGCTTTTGGGTAAAATTTGATTCAAAAGATCCATCCATGGGAAATGCATCTGCTAATATGATTTTGCATACAGATGCCGGTTATTCCGATCCTTCAACCCGAATGGGAGTAGAAGCAGAGGCTGCTTCACGTATTGCCAAAGCGTTTCAGGAAATTACCCCCAATAATTCTTGGGTAGAATACGTGGTTCCTTTCATATATAATGAGAATGATTTGTATCAGTCATATAAAGGACAGAAATATCTTTTGGCATCATTCTCTACGAATAAGACTCCTGGTAAAGGTACAGGAGGCGACGCGTTAGCAGTTGATGATATTCAAATGATTTACTATTCGGATTTGTCATCATTGAGTTATGATGGAAAGGAATATTTCAATTCCGACAACACAAACTATACCATAGATGCTGTTTATGATGCAAGCAAGTTGAATTGTACCTCCAATGGTAAGGGAGCAACTATAGAGAAAGAGTATGATCGAAAAACGGGAGTCTTGACGATTACAGTAAAGGGAAATGATTTCAGTGAAGAACCTACCAATGTACATACTTATACGGTGCAGTTCAAACAGCCGAAATCGGTTACATCCTATTCCAATAGTCTGTTGGTAAATGCGTTTGGTTCATATACTGCTCCAACCCAAAATGATATTTATCTGATTCAGGAGGCAGACGATTCTTATTCTTTCCTATTGGAGGACTTTTTTTTCAATAAGGTTTCTATGGGTAATATTGAGATTCTGAACTTGAAGCATGAAAATGTAAATAATACTGTTGTATATTCTGCAGAGAGCCAGATGGTATATATTCAAGGGCTTGGTACAGCTTTACCTGTAAGTCTTGAAGCTACCCAGAAAGGTGAAGACATGACTGCTGATATACATATTGTTATGGGGCAAGATGCAGAAGTGGTCGTTACTTTCCTTCCTTCTTTGGTTCTATCTGGTCAAGATAAAGTAGAAGCAATGGCCAACCGCTATAATGTAACATTGAGTAGAACTTTTGTGAAAGGATGGAACACAATCTGCCTGCCGTATACAACTACTCCAGCAGCCTTGGGGGCAAAGTCCGTACAGGAGTTTGTCAGTGTAGACGAAGGTGGTTTGAACTTTGCAGAAGTAGAAACCTTGGAAGCTAATAAACCTTATCTTATTTATTTTGATAAGGATATCACGACCCCGGTTTATGCCGTTGGAGAGATAACTTCTACAACTCCAGTAGCTGTAACAAAGGGTGATTATACCTTTGTAGGTTCATATGATGCTGTAATCTCTATGAGCAGTAAGTACGGTGTTGCAACCATTGACGATGTTCAGAAAGTTATTCTTGGTGGTAAGAATGCAACATTGAAAGCCACTCGTGCATACTTTACCAAGAAGGGAGAGTTGCCGGCACAGGTCCGCATCAATTTGTTTGGTGAAAGTGGTAACGGAACTACCGGTATCGTTCAGATGGAGAACAACGGTGTTCAGACATATGATGTATATACTTTGCAAGGTGTTCAGGTTTTGAAGGGTGCTAGCTCTTTGAACGGTTTGCAGAAGGGTATTTATATCGTAAATGGTAAGAAAGTAGTGATTAAGTAATTGATTTAGAAAAGAAAATTAAAACTGAAAATAAGATGAAGAAAATTTATTCAACTCCGGTTTGTGAGATTGTAACAGTTGAGGCATGTGAAATGTTGGCATCATCTATTCTGCCAGGAGATGGCGGTCCTGCAACAGGTATTTTGCCTGGTGACGGTGAATTTGACGGTGAATTCAATTCAAATTCAGAAAGTGGAGTAGATATTTGGTAATAAAATCAATTGGAATAAAAATAGGGGACTTATTCTTCCCCTATTTTTTATGACTTTAAAAGTATGAGAAGATTAGTTTATTTCTTTGTTTGTGTATTGATGACGATCTCTGTAGCTGCACAGGGAACTAGACAGTCAGGAAGTATCAATGTATCTGAAGCAGACTTGAATCGTATAAAAGAAGGTAAATTTGTTTATGAAGTAGAAGGCGTCGGTCAGTTTATCTTATCTATGGATCAGAATGTTTCTTATGAATATTCAAAGCCTAGTATATGGGGAAAGAAACGGCATCGTCTGGTCCTGCAGAAAGGAAATGGCTCTGTATATGCCGAATCTTCTGATCCATCCAAAAAGATTCAGATTAATCGTGTCTCTTTGTCGGGATATGCTTATGGTTCTTTTGATGTGGCATCAGTTACACTTAATGGAAATAAGCAAACATGGAATACAGATGGTGCTTTAACTAATCCTTATGTGACCACCGCTGAGAATTTGAAAATTTGGGATGCTTGTTCCGTTAATGTTGGTGGAAGTCGAGTTTCTGTGGTTGGAGTTCAGGTTGATTACACTATTTATGATAATCTCGATTCTTGGAATATTTCAGATAAGGAAACATTTGAGGTTTCTCCAAATACCTACGCCGAAGAAATCATTCTGGACCGCACTTTTGCTGCTGGCTGGAATACAATCTGTCTGCCATTTGATTGTCATGTTTCTGAACTTGGTGAGGGAGTACTTGTACAGCAATTTGCAGCCTATGATCCGGAGGTAGGATTGAGCTTTAGCCTGGTAGAGCAAATGAGTGCCAATGTGCCTTATGTGATTTATTGTCCGGAAGAGATTCCTGCGCAGGCAATCGTCTTTTCAGGCCGTGAGATTTATGGGGCAGCTCCACAGTCTGTTTCATACAACGGTATGACTTTCATCGGCAACTATGAGCCTGGTTTCAGCATGTATGGCAAATATGGAGTGGCTCAGAATAAATTGCTCAAGGGAGGACCTAATGCTATTCTTAACGGAACCCGTGCTTATTTTGAATATGTAGAGCCTGCTGCAGGAGCTATGCTTCGCATCAACTACCAGCCCACAAACAATACTACCGGTATCGAAACTGTATGGAGCGAAAAGACAGTGGTTCCTGGTGTATATAATTTACAGGGTGCTCGTGTCCGTACTGAAAATAATGTAGAGGGACTGCCTGCAGGAGTCTACATCGTAAATGGTCGTAAGGTTGTTGTAAAATAACAATGGTCGTGATGAATATGGGGCAATTTGTTCCGGATGGCAAACTGCTCCATATTTGGTTTTATATCGTTAACACGATAATGTAATATCCGGAAAATCAGTCAATAGAATTAGAATATGAAGATCAGAGCATTTGTTTATTTCTTGGTTTCTATGCTGCTGAGTTTAACTGTTTCAGCACAAAGCCTGACACTCAAGGGTAGCCTTACCCTTGAAGGCAGTAAACTGGATAATATTCAAAACGGTAAATTGGTTTATCGGGTTCCGGGAGTAGGAACATTCTCCATTGCCTCGCAAGGAGGAGATCTTTCGTATGAGGTGACCGGATGGCTGACCAGAGCATACAGACTGAGAATACCGAAAGGAACGGCTTCATGGACTTGGGACACTGAATCTGCTAATCGGAAAATAAAAGTAACCCGCCTTCTCCTTGAAGGTGGAACAGAAGGAGCCGGTTCAACTGTCCGTTTTGAAGGAACGGACGGAAACTGGTGGCTCCAGCCGGAATTTGGGTTTATCTACAGCTCAACCTTTTCCGGGGTTCTGTGGGATAATAAACAGATGGATGTGATTACAGCCGGAATACAGGTGACGAAGATTTGTATTGATTATGAACTGGTGAATTATATACCTCAGAAGGTGGTGTCTGACTGCCAGGCTTCAGAGACGGGGTATTATGCATATGCCGAAGAAATTGTGCTGGATCGGGCTCTCGTTGCGGGATGGAATACACTTTGTCTGCCCTTCGAATGTCAGGTCTCCGAATTGGGAACTGGAGTCAAAGTACAGCAGTTTATAGCTTACGATTCGAAAGCGGGACTGGATTTTGCTTTAGTAGATCATTTGGAGGCAAACAAACCTTATATGGCTTATTGTCCAGAGGACATTCCGGCAGGAACCATTGTATTCTCTTCGCGTGAGGTGTATGGAGCGGTTCCCAAATATGTTTCTTATAATGGCATGACTTTTATCAGCAATTACGAGCCTGGATTCAGCATGTATGGCAAATATGGCGTAGTCCAAAACAAACTGCTTAAGGGCGGTCCGAATGCTGTTCTCAACGGTACCCGAGCTTATTTTGAATATACTGAACCTGCTTCACAGGCTGTGCTCCGTATCAACTATCAACCGATGAACAGTAATACAACGGGAGTGGAGGTGATATCACAGCAACAGACTCCTGTTTCGGGGGTATATACCTTACAAGGTGTGCGTGTGCGCTCCGATAATGATCTGAATGGTTTGCCTGCAGGTATTTACATTGTAAATGGCCGTAAGGTTACTGTGAAATAGATTTTTATTTTTACCTTCCCGGAAGTAATTAATTACCGACAAGGAGATAATTAATTACTTCCGGGAAAATAATTTCAGGAAACTACGTATTCGCAGTTTTTTGTTTTATTGATAAAACAGATTTGTCTGATTTGATTTTTGTCCTACGATTTGGGACCTTTTTCCTTGATGTATTCATCCAATGACTGGTCTTCCATCCGTTCAAAACAGTTACGGGCTGTTTTACCGGAACCGAATCCTACAATGACACTGTCATTGGGAGTCTTGATTTCGCCACTTTTGATTTTCTGCTTCAGGGCATTGATGCGGTAAGAGTTAATGTAGTCATGAATATTATTATAACCTTGACTTCGCAGGCATTGTAGCATCAGATGGCGGTTGATTCCGGTTGCTTCGCAAAGTCTGTCTCTGCCGAAAGTGTTGTCGGTCCATTCTTTTTTCTGCTGCATGAAGAATTCAACCCGGTTAAACCGTTGTACGTTTGCCTGATTGAAGTCTTCTTTTTCCACTTCTGCAATCCATTCCTCTGTCGGTGCTTCCTGAACTTGTTTTATGGCCGGTTTCGGTAAATGAATAGCCATGGTTTCCAGCGTCCGGAAAAATATATACATATTCAGCAAAGAGAAAAGAAAGAGATAGATCAAAATATTGATCATGCTGAAGAATATGGCGGAAATGACATAATAGGTTGCCACAATGCCGATGGCGCTTCCGTAAGCCTTGACATAGCGGGGCACCTGCGTATGTTTAACCATTAAATGAGGCAGTCGGAAGATATTCACGATATAATAAATGGAAACTCCAACGCAAGCTACGCGTAGCAGAATATCGCTTTGTAGTAGCTTCTCGGGAATATCCGAAAAATGTTTGATGACAACCGGCTCACTGTCCAGCAACAAGCCTAGTGCATAGATGCTTAGTACTATGAGGGCGGGAATGGCATATTTCCACATACGGCCCCATTGCAGATAGCCGGGCATGGCTATTCCCAAAGGCTGCAGACTTTGTAAATAGGAACTGGCTACCAGAAGCATAAGCATATAGGGATGCAGAATGCCGAAATCTGTTCCCTCATAATGAAGGATAAATGGAATGCTCACACAACCACCGATGCCAAAAATAGCTGTAATCCAGGCTAATGCCAGATATTCTATTTTATATCGGGAGTAGAGAAATAAAACGGAACTCATCATCAGATGAATTACCGTATAGGATACGATAGATATTAGAATAATATTTTGCATGCAACAAATATAATGATTTTTTGGTACAAAAAAGTTCTTTTTGTTTTATTTGGAATACATGTACATAAGATTTGTTGTTTTTTTATTTGAACACCTTATTTTGGTATAGGTTCGTTTTTTCTTTCTTGCTTTGCAAATGATTGTAAAAAAATAAAAAATGAAACTAACACGAATTTGGGGATTGCTTTTAATGTTTTGTATTCTGGGAGCGAATGCTCAGGAACGACGCATTATTTATGAAGAAGGGTTTGGTAATGCGGATCCGGATAAGTTATATATGAATATTACCGACTATGCAGGATGGGATCGGGAAGATTGCCTTTATTCGGGAAGTGGAAGAGTCGGTTTCTATAATTCTATGGCCTGTGGCATTTCCGGAAGCAGTGGTGAGCGCTATGTTTATTTTCCGAGTGAACAATATTCCCAATTGCTTGTCAAGGAAATTGAGGTGTCTGGTTTCCATGACTACGAACTGTCTTTTAATTTGAAGAAAAATAAGACGAATTCCGGAAAACTCTTGATAGAGGTTTGGATGGATGGGAATAATAAAAAGTCGTATATTCCGGTGCTTAAAGGAACTCAGGCTTGGTATACCATTGATCCGATTTCATTGTCGGTTCCTATGGGAAGTAAAATGATTCTGAGGTTGACCAATGAAACACCCGATGTGACAATTTATCTGGATGATCTGAAACTGACGGCTATTCCCGATATTCCGGATTTGCCGGTATTTGCCCTGAAATCAGGATTATATACCGAACCGGTTACTTTGGAACTGACTGCTAATCAGGGAGCGGATATTTATTATACCTTGGACGGGAGTGTGCCTGACGAATCATCTCAGTTGTATCAGGAGCCGATTATCCTGGATCAGACGACTACGGTTTCGGCTATTGCGATAACCGGCGGAAAACAGAGCGAAGTGGCCACGGAACGCTATGAAATCGTAAAAGTACCGACGGTGGCTAATGCGCAGGAGTTTCGCAGGGCTTCTGAACGGGTCCGTCTGGATCTGGTGCCGGCTGAGGTCGTCGATGTGGATGATAGGGGGATTTACGTGCATACTCCCAAAGGAGGCTTATTGCTGCCGCCTGATGTCTTGTCTGTAGGCAAAGGTGATGTGTTGGGAGGGTTCCTGATCGGAAAACCAGAAGATGATTATGGCATGACTCGGGTGGCAGACGGAATTTTCAGTCAGGTTACTGTATCTCCGGGTATTTCGTCAACAATGCCCTTGTCTGTTTCTTGGGATGATTTGTTACAGACTCCTTATCAATATACTGCATGTCTGGTTCAGTTGACCCGGATGGCTTATTTGCCGGAAACCGGTTCCTTGATTTCTGCTGAAGCGGATGATGAGAAAACGCTGCGGATAAAAACGGGTTCCTGGAGTGAGGAACCTACCTGGATCTGGCCGGAAAAGATGACCGTGAATGGCGTACTTAAAGGTGATGAGTCAGGTTTGTATTTATGGGTGGCCGAAGCCGGTCAGATTGTGGATCTGTCTGTACCGGAACCTCCTAAGGCTGAAGGGACAGCTTTGGTAGTCACTGAATCCGACGGCAGTTATTACGCGGCACAAAATATGCTTGACGAAGGCGCTTTGCCTTGTGTTCGTGTCGGTGTGTTGGAAGGGAGAGCCATAGCCTCTTCTCAGGATCTTTCATCGTTACAATGGGAGTTTGATTATGAAAAAGGTTATCTTCAGACTCCGTCGGGAGCCTTTTTGCAGGCGGCTTCGTCGGGTACAGCCTTGCAGATGGCTCAGAAGGCTGATGACTATTGTGAATGGACCAAAAACGAAACGGAGGGATACTGGATGAGAAACACAGATCCGAAGCGCGTGCTGATGCGGGTAGAAAGATATAATGCCATCAAGAATTATGCGGTAAGCAATATAGGTAATGGTGGTTACTCTTCGGTCCCTGCCACGGATATGCCGCTTTACGAAGGGTATTTGCGTGAACTGACACCCGGACGCTGGGGCACCGTATGTGTGCCTTATGCGGTCAATATCGGAGACTTTTCCGGAGCATTGTTCTTTGAAGTTGAGGGACGTGTTGATGATCAGAATGGTATGGCAAAAACCTTAGTGCTGTCTGAACCGTTGGAACGTCTGGAGGCCGGATTGCCCTATGTGATCTATTCAGAGTCTTCTTTTTTATCCATGCTTTATAGTGGCAACCCTGTTGGGGGGCCTTTAAGCCGGAATGGCCTTTGCGGTACATTTGAAGGGATAAATCCGGATAAGGATACAGAGAATACGGTTCTCGAAGGAAAATATGTTTTTTCCGGTAATTTGTTACGTAAATGCGCTGTTGGTTCTTCTGTAGGAGCGAATAAGGCTTTTGTTGATCTGGATCGCGTGCCGGTACTATCCGGTATTCCGGAAGGATACCTGCGTATTCCTATAGCAGTAGAATCTACCGATATGCAATTCCCGGAAAACGATTCCCTGAATCGGGAGCCTGTTTATTCGCTCCAAGGACAATATCTGGGACTTTGGGATGATTGTAAACAGTTGTTGCCAAAAGGTATTTATGTTTTGAATGGAAAAAAGATCGTAATAAAATAAGTTAAATTTATGAAGCGTAGCCAATACATTCGCCCTTCTTTGCGTTATCTTTATATAGATGCTGAAATGCTTTTATGTAATAGTGCTTATCAGGTGACTGTAAGTCATGAAGAAGGAACTTGGGATGCCGATGCCAACCGGGAAGGAAATTGGGGGAGCATTTGGGATACAGGACTTTGGAATAAAGAGGAATAATAGTCTGAAATAATTCTTTTTTAATTCTAGACGGCTGTTTCAGTTTCTTACTGAAACAGCTGTCCTATATTCTAGAACACAAATAAAACTTAATAGATCAGGAAAATAAATGCGAAAACGTTTTGTTATTTTAAAAAAACAATTTATTTTTGCATTGTTTTTGACAAAATAGTGCTTATGAAATCTTTATTAACATTGAAAAAATCTGTTTTTTATCTGTTGGGCTTATTCGTATTAAGCGTGGGAGATTTATATGCACAGAACATTCATCAGGTTGTGCGTACGAACTCAATTGTATCGGATGCCGGTACAGAGAGAGACGGTAATGCTTTGAAAACGAAGATGCTGAGCTCCGCATTTCCTGTTACCCTTCAGATAAAGGGTACACGCTTATGCGTTACCACCAAATATGTGCAATTATTACCGGTTTATAACGAACGGGGCGTTTTTTATGGTATGTTTCGTTTGAATAAGGGGACAAACTGGATCAGCGGTTTGCCTAAGGGGACATATTATATTAACAATAGAAAGGTAACAATACCTTAAAAAAAAATTATGTTTCTTGTGTTTTTTTGAGAAAGAACCTTTATTTTTGCATACCGTAAGAACATTTATTCAGTATGCACGATAATACAATAGCAGAAATAGATCTGGACCAGATTGTCCGCACACGTGTTGGAAAAAAATCAAAATACATTCCCAACTGGTTGATTGGAGCCTTGAAGCGACTGATTCATCAGGATTTTATTAATGAATTCTTACGCCGAGGCTATATTGGTGTAGACTTCTGTGAGGAATGTATTCGTTATTTGGATGTAACAGTAAAGGTAAAAGGACTAGAGAATCTTTCAGATGATTCCCGCAAATATACTTTTGTCAGTAACCATCCTTTGGGAGCCATTGACGGTGTGGCTCTGGGTATGATCCTTGGTCGTAAATTTAATGGAAATGTAAAATATTTGGTAAATGATCTTTTGATGAATCTCAAAGGATTGGCTCCTTTATGTATTCCTATTAACAAAATCGGAAAGCAAGCCCGAAATTTTCCTCAAATTGTTGAGGCTGGTTTTCAGTCCGACAGCCATATTATTATGTTCCCTGCCGGATTGTGTTCCCGTAAGAATGATCAGGGGCTTATTCGTGATATTCCTTGGAAAAAGACTTTTATTACTAAAAGTGTAGAAACCCAAAGATGGGTGGTTCCGATTCATTTTGTAGGACAGAACTCTCCTCGTTTTTATCGTATTGCACGCTGGTGCAAGAAGTTGGGATTGAAGTTTAATTTTGCGATGCTTCTGTTGCCTGATGAGATGTATAAAAGTCAGCATGGCAGTTATGAGGTTATTATCGGAAAACCGATCTCCTGGGAAGAGTTTGATCGTTCCAAGACACCGGCACAATGGGCAGAACACGTACAGAATGAAGTTTATAAGTTGAATTAACAAGCGTAACATATTGGTATGGAAGAAATAATGGCTCCGATAAGTAGGGAGGTACTGAAGGCCGAACTTACGGAAGAGAAAAAATTGAGAGGAACCAATAAAAGTAACAATGAGATTTATATTGTTACCTGGCAGGATTCTCCGAATGTGGTTCGCGAAATAGGGCGACTTAGAGAGATCGCTTTTCGTGCAGCCGGTGGCGGCACTGGAAAGGCGCTTGATCTGGATGAGTTTGATGTTATGGAGAATCCATACAAGCAGTTGATTGTATGGAATCCCGAGGCAGAAGAGATTCTAGGAGGTTATCGCTATATCTTAGGGGCCAATGTGCAGCTTGATGCTAATCGGCAGCCTATTCTGGCAACTTCGCATATGTTCCGTTTTTCAGAGGATTTCGTACAGAATTATTTGCCATATACCATTGAGTTGGGGCGTTCCTTTGTGACTTTGGAGTATCAGAGTACACGTGCCGGTTCCAAAGGATTGTTCGCCTTGGATAACTTGTGGGATGGACTTGGTGCTCTGACTGTATTGCGCCCGAATATCAAATATTTTTTTGGAAAAATGACGATGTATCCTTCCTATCATCGGATGGGGCGCGATATGATTCTTTATTTCCTGCATAAGCATTTTGAAGACAAGGATCGTCTGGTGGTTCCTATTCAGCCTTTACAACTGGAAACAGATCCTGAATATCTGAAGCAGTTGTTCTGCAAGGATAATTTTAAGGAAAACTATAGAATATTGAATACGGAAGTACGTAAATTGGGATACAATATTCCACCGCTGGTGAACGCTTACATGGGATTGTCGCCTACGATGCGTATGTTTGGTACGGCTATCAATGACGAGTTCGGAGATGTGGAGGAAACCGGTATCCTGATTGCCGTAGATGAAATCCTGACTGAAAAGCGTGTACGCCATATTGATTCCTTTGTCAAGAAGCATGCCAAGGATGTCTTTCCTGAGGCCGGACCTACTCAGGTGATGTATAAGGAAAACCAGAAATAGACTATAAGACTATACGTGTGGCAGATTGATGCCGTGTATCTTACGGTAAAGATCCAAGGCATAGATATCTGTCATTCCGGAAATGAAATCCAGAACAGCCATTACGCGATCATAAAGTGTAGTGGCTGTTGTTTCGTATTGGGAGGAAACCAGATCGATGAGCAGGCGTGAGTGCGCTTTGTGAGGATGAGTCACAGCTTCCAGATATAACTCCAATAGAGAAGTGATCACTTTGAAACCGGCTAACTCTACATCGACGACATCTTTACTGCGGTAGATTTTCTTGAAGGCTGTGGAAGAGCATTGTCGGTAAGCTTGCTGTGGCAATGGAGAGATCTGTTGAATGAGGGCTCCATGGAACGTTCCCTCCAGAATTTCGTCCTCATGTTCGATAAACGTACGTACACACTCTTGTACCAGGCAACCAATGGCACAGGAGCGTAAGTATACAATCTGTTCATTGGTATCGGTCACCTTTTCCATCATTTCCAGAATGCTTCGCTGGCGTTCTGTTGGGAAAAAGTCTAAAAGCAGACGTTGTGTCTCTTCTGTGCTGAGAATCTTGAGTTTATGGGCATCTTCTATATCCATGATCTGATAGCAGATGTCGTCTGCTGCCTCTACAAGATAAACAAGCGGATGACGGGTAAAACTCACTCCTTTTTCAGAATTCTCCTTGGGGTGCATGCCCAGCTCATGCGCAATTTTCAGGAAATCCTTCTGCTCACTCTCAAAAAAGCCGAATTTTCGGTGGTTTCCGGCCAGAGATGAAGAGTAGGGGTATTTGACAATGGCAGCCAGTGTTGTATAGGTCATGACAAAGCCTCCCGGGCGGCGTCCGTTAAAGTGATGGGTCAGAAGACGGAAGGTATTGGCATTGCCTTCGAAATGGGTCAGGTCGTTCCATTGGGCTTCGGTCAGTCCGACAGGATCCAGTTCGTCATGATAATCTTTAAGCCATTGTCCTTTCCCTTCACTGAAAAAAGTTCCGATGGCTTCTTCGCCAGAGTGGCCGAAAGGGGGATTTCCCAGATCGTGTGCCAGACAGGCTGCTGATACGATGGCTCCCAGTTCGGTGACATGGGTGTGCTGTAGTTCCGGATGTTTTTCCAACAGAAGCCGGGCACAGTCATTACCTAGCGAGCGGCCTACACTGGAAACCTCCAGGCTGTGTGTCAGACGGTTGTGTACAAAGATATTTCCCGGGAGAGGAAAAACCTGGGTCTTGTTTTGTAATCTTCGGAAAGGAGCTGAAAAGATCAGTCGATCGTAATCACGTTGGAATTCTGTACGGTCATCTTTCTTTTTCAGATGAAGTTCTTCCAATCCCAATCGTTTGTTAGATATAAGTTGTTCCCATTTCATAAGCTTGTCGTCTGAATCGATAGATATGCAAAAGTAATGTAAAAAGCTATGGAAAACCACTTTTCCATAGAAAAACAACGGTTTATTTTGTGGAAATCCCTAATTTTGCACCAATGGACTAATTTTGATTACAGATATATAAGCTTATGGAAATACAAGTCATTAATAAATCTCATCATCCGCTTCCTGAATATGCGACCCAACTGTCTGCCGGAATGGATATTCGGGCCAATTTGGATGAACCGATTACCTTGCAGCCTTTGCAACGCTGTCTGGTGCCGACCGGTCTTTATATTGCTTTGCCTCCGGGTACTGAGGCTCAGATACGTCCGCGTAGCGGGTTGGCTCTGAAAAAAGGTATTACGGTGTTGAATGCGCCCGGTACGATTGATGCAGACTATCGTGGTGAAATCGGTATTATTTTAATTAATCTGTCACAGGATCCTTTTGTCATTCAGGATGGTGAGCGTATTGCTCAGATGGTTGTAGCGCGTTACGAGCAGGCTGTGTGGAAACCGGTTGACTCCTTGGAGGAGACGGAACGCGGTGAAGGAGGATTCGGACATTCTGGTCAAAAATAATCACGTGAGAAAAATCAGTTTTTACTTTGTTAAGATGGCGCTGTTCTGCGGAATGGCCATTTTGATGGTTGCCTGTGGGGCAGCCCGACAGGGTGTGTCTGCGGATATTCCGCGTACCCCTTATGAGAATCGTTTATATGACTATTATTACACGGAGGCTGTAAAACAGAAAGTTCTGGGAAATCACGATGCGGCCTATTCTTTGTTGGAGTATTGCCTGGAGTTGAATCCCCGGTCGGGCGAGGCATTGTATGATTTAGGCCTTTATGCTTTGTATATGCAGAATGATTCTTTGGGCGAGAAATATCTGGAACGTGCGGCAGCGCTGGAACCGGACAATATCTGGTATCGGGAGATGCTTTCTGGCTTTTATCTGAGCCGGAGTGATTGGGACAAGGCACAAGGATGTCTTGAGGAAATGATACGCCTGAACCCGAAACGTTCGGATGTGATGATGCGTCTGGTTGCCTTATATCAGAACAGTCAGAAATATGCTTCGGCCATTGATGTACTGAATCGCATAGAAACGCTTGAAGGAAAAAGTTTGCAAGTGTCTATGGACAAGTATTGGATGTATATGCAGTTGAAGGACAAAGACAAGGCTTATGCCGAACTGCAACAGCTTTCCGATGAGTTTCCCAATGATCTGTCGTATCGGGTGGTGCTGGCTACTCAATATATGGCAAATGAAGAGTTGGATAAGGCAAAGCAGATTCTTGATGAGGTGGAACGGAAAGAACCGGAAAATCTGTCCCTGCGGTTGGCTATGATGGATTATGCTCAGGTCATTAAGAATGATTCCTTGTATCAGGCCAGTCTGGATCGTTTGCTTTTTGGGAAATCAACGGACGAAGGGACACGCTTGCGCGTGATGAAAGACTATGTCAGTCAACAAAATAAAAACGGCCGGCAAAAGGAGCAGGTACGGACCACGTTCCGTAGGGTTTTGTCTGATCCGCGGTCGGGTGCGGATATGTGGATGATGTATGCCGCTTACCAGACTATGGAAAAAGACAGCCAGGATTCTATTGCCGTTACCTTGAATAAAGTGCTCGAACTGGAGCCGGATAATAAGGTTGCCTTGCAGGAGTTGATTATGTTGAATATCAGAAAGCAGGATTTTCCGGCTTTGATCCGCTTGTGTGAAAAAGGTATTCAGTATTATCCCGATATGCTGGTCCTTTATTATTACAAGGGATTGGCGCATTATCAGTTGGACGATGAGAAACAGGCAATCACTACTTTTGAACTAGGTGTCCGTCAGGAAAAAACGAAAGGCGACGAGAATATGGTTTCTGAAATGTTCAGCATCTTGGGTGATCTGTACCATGGTCAGAAGGAAAATGAAAAGGCTTATGCGGCTTACGATTCCGCTTTGGTTTATAAGGATAATAATCTGGGAGCACTTAATAATTATGCTTATTTCCTGTCTTTGGAAAACAAGGATTTGGATAAGGCTCAGGAGATGAGTTATAAAACGATACAGATAGAGCCGGACAATGTGACTTATCTGGATACTTATGCCTGGATCTTGTTCCTGAAAGGCAAATATACAGAGGCACGGATCTATATGGATAAGATTGTGGCTTATTACGAAAAAGAGCCTGTAACAGACAAGGAAAAAGAGAATCGGGAGTCCATTAACGGAGGGGTACTGGAGCATGCCGGTGATATTTATTACCATTGTAAGGAAACAGACAAGGCGTTGGAATATTGGGAGAAAGCCAGCAAACTGGATGGGGGATCTGATTTGCTGGAACAGAAAATCAAACAGAAAAAATACATAGCACCATGAGAAGAACAAAATATTTAGCCGGCGCGATATGTCTGTTGGGCTTGGTACTCGCTTCATGTCGTTCAACTAAGGGGATTACAGAGGTGACTCCTGAAACTACAGCCCGTGCCGGGCAGATTGTCAGTGCGTTGAACGGAAAAAAGTTAGAACGTAACCGTCCGATTACCGCAAAGTTGTCTTTGGAGCTACAGCTCGGTGATAAAGGAGTATCTGTGAGCGGAAACCTGAAAATGAAAAAGGATGAAGCCATCCAATTGTCGGCTTCCGCTTTTTTTGTGGAAGTGGGCCGTGTCGAATTTACACCGGAGTATGTGTTGCTCCTCGACCGGATGGGAAAACAATATGTAAAGGCCGCTTATCAGGATGTGGATTTCCTGAAACGAAGCGGACTGGATTTTTATGCTCTGCAGGCTCTTTTCTGGAATGAATTATTTGTTCCGGGAAAGAAAGGAATCGTTGCCGATCAGGATTTTATGGTAGAAGAGCGAAACGGACTTTTGTATCTTGTTGTAAAAGAGGCTTCTCTGCTGGCTCTGCAGTTTGCGGTGAAACCTGAAGGAAATCTGTTGTTGAATACACATATTGCGTCTTCTCAGAATGCCGCACAGTGTTTTGACTGGCATTATCTGCATTTTGATGGAAACGGACTTTCAGATAAAATGCAGATGACTGTTTCCGGTATCGGAAAAGAATTAAAGGCAATATTGACACTTTCGAATATACGGAATAATGCGAATTGGGAACTGACTGAAATACCCGAGAAAAAGTATAAGCGGGTGGAGCCTTCTACTTTGTTTAAGAAATTGTTGCAGATGTGATGAGCGGAACAAAGGCATTGCTTTTAGGACTGATGTTGTTGCCGGGATGTCTGGCAGCACAGAACAGTGCGCGCGTAAAGGCATTGAAAGTGAAGAAAAATGAGGTTCAGAAGAAAATGAACCAGTCGCAGAATGAACTGAACCGTACTCGTAAGGATGTGGATTCCAAAATCAAGTCGATAGATTTTATAGATCTGCAACTCGAAAGCCGACTGCGTTATATTCATGAAATGGAGCAGAAAATAGAAAACGTGGACCGGCGCATTACCGCTTTGGAACAACAGTTACGCACGCAGGAGGAAAATCTGGAAAAAGTAAAGAAACGTTATAAACAGTCTTTGCTGTACGCCCGTACGAATCAGGCGGTACAGAGTCCGTTGATATTTATTTTTTCGGCCAAAAGTGTAACGCAGATGTATCGTCGGGCCCGTTATGCCCGTGAATATGCCGATTATCAGAATGCCTTAGGAGTGCAGATCCAGCAAAAGCAAAAGAAATTATTGGCTGATCAGGGGAAACTGTTGGCTGCAAAGGGAGAGATGGCTGCTTTGGTACGCGAAACCTTACAACAGAGAAAAGAACTTATCGAGCAGCAAAAACAGCAGAAAGAGATTGTTGCTGACTTGAAGAAGCATGAGAAGGTTCTGGTTGAGCAGATCAATCGTCAGCAGAAGGAATTGGAAGCGCTGGATCATAAGATTGATGCGGTAATTGCCGAAGAAATCGAAAAGGCGCGTCGGCGTGCTGAGGCAGAGCGCAAACGCAAGGCGGCACTGGAGGCTGCTCGTAAGGCAAAGGCTTCTGCAGAAAAAAAACAAAGAGGCAAATCACGTGCAAAGAAAAACGTGACGGAAAAGAAAGCGGACATAGCTAGTGGAGCTTGGCGTACACCGGTTGATAATGTACTGAGCGGTAACTTTGAGAAAAATAAGGGGCGTCTGCCTGTACCGATAACCGGTAATTATATGCTTTCCGGGCGTTTTGGAACTTATAATGTACCGGGCTTGAAAAATGTACGTTTGGATAATAAAGGTACGAACTATATCGGTCAAAAGGGAGCCCGGGCCCGGGCTATCTTTGATGGTGAAGTAACTGCTGTGTTCCAGTATAGCGGAACTTATAATGTGCTGATTCGTCACGGAAACTATATTTCCGTGTACTGTAATCTTTCCAGTGTGATTGTACGTAATGGGCAAACAGTACGCACACGTGATCTTATTGGAGCTATAGCCGAAGATGGAGCTGGAAAGTGTGTGCTACACTTTCAGTTGCGGAAAGAACGGACCAAACTGAATCCAGAACAATGGATTGGCAGATAGGGAATGACCCTATCTGCCAAGTTCCAGTCCATTAAGAAGGTCATAATAGGTCTGTATGGCCTCTCGGATTTCTTTTATTTCGATGTATTCATCAGCTGTGTGTGAGCGTGAAGAGGCTCCCGGTCCCATTTTGAGTGAAGGGAACTTCATTAAAGCCTGATCAGAGAGGGTTGGGGAACCGAATGGCTTTTTGCCCATCTCTATCATTTTTCGGATAATTGGATGCTCCTGTGAGATGGAAGAAGAGTTCAAGCGGAACGAGCGGGCTTTTGCTTCGCTCTTGATGTGTTGGCATACGGTCTTGAAGATTTCTTCATTGCTGTATTTTTCATTACTGCGGACATCTACGACAAAATGACACTGGTCCGGCACTACATTATGCTGGGTGCCAGCTTGAATTACGGTGACACTCATTTTTACCGGTCCCAACAGATCTGATTGTTCTGTGAACTGATAATCCTTAAACCATTGTATGTCTTCCAATGCCTGATAAATGGCATTGACTCCTTCGTTGCGGGCTGCATGTCCGGATTTGCCGTAAGCCGTTACGTCCAACACCATCAGTCCTTTTTCGGCTATGGCGGGTTGCATTTGGGTCGGTTCGCCAACAAGAGCTACCTGAATGGGAGGAAGTTGAGGAAGAACTTTCTCAATGCCGTTTTTGCCGGAAACTTCTTCTTCGGCCGAAGCTAAAAATATCAGATTATACGGTTGGTCCCGTTTGGATAACTCCCGAAAGACCTGTAGCAGGGATACCAGACTGGCGCCGGCATCATTGCTTCCCAGACCATAGAGCCGCCCGTTTTCCATTGTGGGTTGATATGGATCCCTCTTCCAGGTACTTACAGGTTTTACTGTGTCTATATGCGAGTTCAGCAGTAAAGTCGGCTTCTGATAGTCGTATGAAGGTGCCATACACCAGATGTTGTTTCCGTCGCGGAATGTCTCTATACCATTTCTTTGGATGAATGCTTCCAACAGATCGGCAGCCTGATTTTCTTCCCGACTTGTGGAGGGTATCCGAATCAGGTCGCTTAATAGTTCAACCGCTTCTTGTGTTAAAAATTCTGTGTCAATAATCATAATTTCTTGCTTTTTAGGCAAAGATATAACGAATAAAAAGAATAGATAAATTTTTTTAGAATTCTTATGCGAATAATTTCATTTAAAACTATATCTTTGTAATATGAAAATTCTGAAATTATGGTAAACATGAGTCCTTTTGCCGTTCTGGTTCATGAACAGGCAAAAAAATATGGCGAACGAACCGCTTTGTCTTATAGAGATTATGAGCAGAATGAATGGATTCCGATTTCCTGGAATGCTTTTTCTGATGCGGTGCGTAAGGTGTCAAATGCATTGATCGCTTTGGGAGTCGGAGAACAGGAAAACATTGCTGTCTTTTCGCAGAATATGCCGGAATGCCTTTTTGTTGATTTCGGTGCTTTCGGAATACGAGGGGTAACGATTCCTTTTTATGCTACCAGTTCTGAGGCACAAGTCAAATATATGGTACATGATGCTGCTATCCGGTATATATTTGTCGGTGAACAGTATCAGTATGATATTGCTTTTCGGGTGTTGCCCCTGTGTGATACGTTGCAGAAACTGATTATCTTTGATCGCTCTGTGGTGAAAAATCCACAAGACCAGATGTCTGTTTATTTTGATGAATTTTTGGCATTAGGTGAGGGATTGCCTCATCAGCAGGAGGTAGAGCAGCGTACGCAGTCTGCAAGCTTGAGTGATAAGGCCAATATCCTGTATACTTCAGGAACAACGGGAGACAGTAAGGGTGTGGTATTGACACATCTGATGTATCATGACGCGATTATAGCCAATGACAAGGTGTTGAATCTCAGTGAGGAAGATGTTTTCTTGAATTTCCTGCCTTTTACTCATGTTTTTGAAAGAGCCTGGTCTTATTTGGGCATTTCAGAAGGAGTACAGCAGGCTATTAACTTGCGTCCATTGGATATTCTGCAGTCTTTGCAGGAGGTGCATCCTACTTGCATGTGCGCCGTTCCGAGATTTTGGGAGAAGGTGTATGCCGGAGTTCAGGAAAAGATCAGGCACAGTAATCCGATGCAACGCAAACTGTTGTATGAAGCCTTGCGGGTAGGAAAGGAGTATAATGTAAAATATAAGTTACGTGGTATTCCTGCACCGTTGCCTTTACGCTTGCGGTATGCTTTCTTTGAAAAGACCGTCATCGCCCTTTTGAAGAAAACCTTAGGATTGGAGCGTGCTAATTTCTTCCCCACGGCAGGAGCTGCTATTCCGCCGGTAGTTGAGGAATTCGTGCATTCTGCCGGTATTCGAATGGTGGCTGGCTATGGATTGACAGAATCGACGGCAACCGTTTCATGTGACTGGTTGGGTAAAGTCAAGACTATCGGCTCTGTTGGTCGGGTTATTGATGGAGTTGAAGTTAAAATCGGTGAGAATAATGAAATACTGTTGCGTGGTAATGCCATTACGAAGGAATATTACAAAAAAGAAGAGGCTACCCGCAACGCTATTGATGCTGAAGGTTGGTTCCATACCGGTGATGCAGGTTATTTCAAAGACGGAGAGCTTTATCTGACGGAGCGTATCAAGGATCTTTTCAAGACTTCTAACGGTAAGTATATTGCTCCTCAGATGATTGAGTCAAAACTGGTTGTTGACCGTTTTATAGATCAGATTGTGGTCATTGCAGACCAACGTAAGTTTGTGTCGGCTCTGATTGTGCCCGATTATAATGTATTGAAAGAATATGCGGCCAAGAAAGATCTCAATTATACCGATTTGAAGGATTTGTGTGCGCATCCGGAAATTGTGCGTGCTGTGATGTCTCGCATAGATACCTTGCAGCAGGAATTTGCTCATTATGAAAAGATTAAGCGTATTACGATTTTACCGGAGCCGTTCAGTCTGGAGAAAGGCGAACTGACCAATACGTTGAAAGTGAAGCGTCCTGTGATCAATACCAATTATAAGGATCAGATAGATGCCATGTATGCTGAGTAGCAACTGGCTAAAGAATAAAAAATCAGGCTTTTCTATATCAAAGTAATGAATATTCGTTATCTTTGCATATAGAAAAGCTTTTTTATTTATGATAACCATTGATCAACTGAAGAATGTAAAAGAACGTACTGCCGCCTTGTACCGGTATCTGGATATCGAGAACAAGAAAGTGCAGGTAGAGGAAGAACAGCTGAGAACGCAGGCGCCCGGCTTTTGGGATGATGCCAAAGCCGCTGAAGAGCAGATGAAGAAGGTTAAAGGTCTGCAAAAGTGGATAGAAGGCTATACAGAAGTGAAGACATTGGCCGATGAATTGGAACTGGCTTTTGATTTTTATAAAGAAGAGATGGTTACCGAGGAGGAAGTCGACGAGGCTTATGCCAAGGCTATCAGTGCATTGGAGGATCTGGAGCTGCGCAATATGCTGCGTCAGGAAGAAGACCCTATGGATGCCGTGCTGAAGATCAATTCCGGAGCCGGAGGTACTGAAAGTCAGGATTGGGCGTCCATGCTGATGCGCTTGTATATGCGTTGGGCTGAGGCACACGGCTACAAATGCACGATCAGCAACTTGCAGGATGGTGATGAGGCTGGAATAAAGACGGTAACCATGCAGATCGAAGGTGAGTTTGCCTATGGTTATTTGAAGTCAGAAAATGGTGTACACCGTTTGGTACGCGTATCTCCTTACAATGCTCAGGGTAAGCGCATGACTTCTTTTGCTTCTGTGTTTGTAACTCCTTTGGTTGATGATACCATAGAGATATATGTTGATCCGTCCAAAATCTCATGGGATCTGTTCCGTTCCGGTGGTGCCGGTGGACAGAACGTGAATAAGGTGGAAACGGGAGTGCGCTTGCGTTATCAGTATGTAGATCCTGATACCGGAGAGGAAGAAGAAATCCTTATCGAGAACACCGAGAGCCGTAAACAGCTTGAAAACCGTGAGAATGCTATGCGTCTCCTGAAATCACAGCTTTATGACCGTGCTCTGCAGAAACGTAAGGCAGCCCAGGCTAAGATTGAGGCCGGTAAGAAGAAGATAGAATGGGGTAGTCAGATACGAAGTTATGTATTTGATGACCGTAGAGTAAAAGACCACCGGACTAATTTCCAGACGTCTGATGTGAATGGTGTGATGGACGGAAAGATTGACGGCTTCATCAAGGCTTATCTCATGGAGTTTGCCGGTGAGGAAAATATATAAAACAATTAAACGGATTGCCGTATGAGTGAGAAAAGAAGAAAGAAGGCTGCCCATCGTGCAGAATTGCAGGAGCAGCAGGGAAAGCGTGTCATCTGGTCATTGATCGGTGTACTGATATTGTTGTGCATTTTGAGTCTGATCGCCTTTTCAATATTATAGGAAATGCATTTTGAGATTGAACGCAAGTTTCTGGTCAAGGGTTCTTTTAAGGAGCAGGCCTCTTCTTCCAGTCATATCGTGCAGGGATATATTTCAAGCATGAGAGGACGCACTGTACGGGTGCGGATCCGTGATGAGAAAGGCTATCTGACCATTAAGGGACCTTCTGACCAGGGGGGCTTGGTGCGTTATGAATTTGAAAAGGAAATCTCTCTTCAGGATGCGCATGACCTTCTGAAAATCTGTGAACCGGGAATTATTGACAAAACCCGTTATCTGATACCTTATGGAGGGCATGTGTTTGAAGTTGACGAGTTCTATGGTGATAATGAAGGATTGATACTGGCAGAGGTGGAACTGGGATCTCCAGATGAACCATTTGAACGTCCTGCCTTTTTGGGGCGTGAGGTAACGGGAGACCGCCGTTTCTATAACTCTTGTATGCGAGTAAATCCTTATTGCCAGTGGAAGGATGATATCCGGGAATGGCTTGAGTGAGCTGTATTAGATACCTTTTTAAGTATAAACTTATGTTATCTTACTCAGATATATTATATATGTCTGAGTAAGATTTTTTTTGTCATTGTATTTCTGGATTAAAGTTTAGTATTAGTGATTTCTTTGTTAAGAAAAAGTACTTTTTATACTTTTGTATATAATAAGTTAAAAATAATAAATACGTAAATATTATTTGCTCTTTAACTTGTTGTGACAACTGTTATTTTCTATCTTTGACTGGTATTAACACAATTATTTGACAAACAATGAGCGGTTTCAGCTCTTAAAAGAAGAAGATATTAATTTAAAAGATACCAATAGAAGTTCAGTTTAATTTATGTTTATATGTAGGCTTTCAGCCTGTGTGTCAGAGAAAATTCCTCTGTTTTGTTTCCGATGCTTCATTTGGGGTATATTATTTTTTCGTAAATCGTATTTAATCTTCTTGAAGTTATCGTTTCCTATTTTTACGTAGTTATTCCTATTTATTAATCAGGCTCTAAATCGGTTTGTTTCCTTTTGGTGCATTTTCGGTGGGAGTTCAATAATTCATTTTCATTATGAAGAACAAAGACTTATTATTTTTATTGACGCTTTTGTCAGCTTTTGCTGAGGCGGATGGTGCGAATATGTATGCCAGAAATATTCGTTCTATGAATTTTGTGCCTAAAACACATACTCAGACAATGATTTCCAATTATCTGAGTCAACTGAATGATACGGCAACTGTTGTCCCGGGAGATACTATTGTTCCTGGTGATACCATTGTACAAGGCAGTCCCGACGTATGGAATTTTAGTGATTATGAATCGATTGGGAACTATGAACTTTATGTAGATAGAACCTACAAGGTTGCTTGTATTCGTTCTTATAATGATTTTTCAGCACCGGAAGAAATTCCTTCTCATTTTAGCTTGTCTGACGGAGAGTATGCTGTAGTATGTATTGGAGATGGTAATTCGGTGTTTTACTCAGATGGAGTTTCATCAATTAAGCTTCCTGAAACATTGCGAATTATAGGAGATAATGCTTTTAGTGGTTGCTATAATTTGGGAAGAATTGAAATCCCGCAAAGTGTAGTTCGTATAGGAGATAATGCTTTTAATTATTGTCGTAATCTGGAAAAAATTGAAATTCCGCAAAATGTAGTTCGTATAGGGAATGAGTGCTTTTATGACTGTCATTCGTTGACATCTGTGATCATTCCCGTCAATAGTAAATTGTCGGAGATTGGATATAGAGCTTTTTATGAAACTAATTTGACTGAATTGGAATTGCCGGAATCCGTACAGACTTTGGGCCACGATTTTCTAGGTTTATATTCTGGAAGTAGCAAATGCCAACTAAAGATCAATGCTATGACTCCTCCTGTATTGGCTTCATCATTGAGTTGTATTGCTTTGGTGCGTGTTCCTCAAGGAGCAGGAGAAGCTTATCGAGGTGCTGATATCTGGAGTAATTATCCAATAATTGAGGGGGATGGACTTACATTGAATATTCATGTAGATGTTCCGGGAACTTTAGGGAAAAAAATCTTGGCTGAAACAGAAAATATGTCAGATGTCAATGGCTTGATCCTGAGTGGAACCTTGAATGATGATGATGCTTATAATATGCAGCAACGTTTGACTAATCTGTTATTTATTGATCTGTCAGCTGTGAATATGAAGCATTTGACCCCTTCTATGTTTGAGAATAGGAGTCTTTTGGAAAAAATAATTCTGCCAGAGAATTTGGAAAGTATTGGATATTCTGCGTTATATGGTTGTGAGAGTTTGGATAGTATTCAATTGCCGGAGTCTTTAAGAAAAATTGATTCTCATGCATTTTACGGTTGCAGAAAATTGACGGAAATTCAGATTCCTGAAGGAGTAGATAGTTTAGGAGAATCTACATTTAGATCATGTTCTAATTTGGAGACTCTTCGTTTGCCTTCTACTTTAAAAGTCGTACCAGAGTATATGGCTGCCCAGTGTGGAAAGTTAAAAAACTTGATTTTACCAGAAGGTATAGAAGTTATTGAGAATAATGCATTTGAATATTGTAGCAGATTGAGAAATATAGAGCTTCCTAATACCTTAGTTAAGTTGGGTTCGTCTGCGTTTGGAGATTGTGACAGTCTGGTTCAGATCGTATTACCCGAAGGCCTTTCTTCTTGTGCTCGTGCATTTGAATCATGTCAGAACCTCAAAGAGGTCACTTGTATGGCTCTCTTCCCTCCATATTTAGGATCCAACTATAGTCTGTTTGGATATGATGATCAGATGAGAGAAGGAGCTAAATTACTCGTACCGAAAATGGCGCTTACAGATTATAAGTTGACACAAGGTTGGGATATATTCCCTGTTATTGAGGGAGTCGATTATATGCCAAAGAATATTAATGTACCAGGAACGTCAGAATGGGAGTTGCCTAATTCATTTGCTGCAGATTATAAGCCGAACTTGTCTTTGATACAACTTGAAGATAATTATCATGATATTGTAAGTTTCGGAAATTTATCTGTTAAGGGAACAGCCGTTCTTTCTTTGGGAAAATATTCTATGGTGTATAATCCTTATGCATACGGTTATTCTGAAGAGATTCCCTGCTATAACGCGTTGATTAATGAGGCTAATATGCGTGCCGATAGTGTGCAGATTACTTTGTACAATGCATCAAATCATTGGCATTTCCTTTCTTTCCCATATGATGTGAAGGTTTCTGATATTATGACTCTGTATGAAAATACAAACTGGGTGATTCGTAAGTATTCAGGTGCTTCCAGAGCTGCTCAAGATATGGAAAAGACCTGGCAAAATATGACCGCTGATAGTGTATTGCAGGCTGGAGTTGGTTATATTTGGCAAAGTACACGTCCGGAATCACATTGCGGTTTTGTTGTTCCTGCCTTGAATAATGCGCAGAAGAATCTCATTTTTGCCAATGATACCCGTTCCATTGCATTGGAAGAGCATTTGTCTGAATTTGCACACAACAGAAGCTGGAATCTGATCGGTAATCCATTCCCGAGCTTCTACGATATCCGTTTTATTGATTTTACAGCACCAATTACTGTTTGGAATGATAATAATAGCACTTATGAGGCTTATTCTCCTTTGGATGATGAATATATTTTGCGACCGGGCGAAGCTTTCTTTGTACAGCGTCCGGTAGATAAAGCGACTATTGAATTTGCACCGGAAGGACGTCAGACAACCCGTTTGGTTCGTGAAATGCCACAAAGCATCGTTGCCAGAGCACAAGGCCGTGGATTGCAGGTAGAACGTCAGGTCTTTAATATTGAATTGAGTAACGGAGAAACAAGTGATCGTACTCGCTTTGTTTTGAATGAGGAGGCTAGCCGTGATTATGATTTGGCCACTGATGCGGGTAAGTTTATGAGTCCGGATGCTTCTGTATCTCAGTTATATACCATCGAAAACGGAGTTTCGCTTTCTATCAATGAACGTCCATTGGACGATGGTATGATTGCTTTGGGTGCTTATTTTGGCAGAAAAGGTTCTTATACTCTTTCTTTGAATACCAAAGCTGATGCTCAGGTTTGTCTCATTGATAATCTGACGGGTGCAGAAACGGATCTGACCATGCAGGATTATACCTTCAATGCAGAAGCCGGAACCGTTAATGATCGCTTTGTTATCGTCGTGAAGAAAGAGGGAACCACAACAGGTTTGGAAAGCAACATGTCAGTTGCCAAGGTTACTGCAGTTTCAGGACAGATTCTGGTACAGACTCCACAGTCAGCCGATGTTGCCGTTTACGCAACTGATGGTAAGATCATTGGCAAGAGCCAGGGTACAGAAGCTTCCTTTAGTGTTCGTCCGGGTGTTTATGTTGTGATTATCAATGGAACATCTTATAAAGTGACTGTGACTGAATAACTCAACCAAAAATAAAGAACAATGAGACATATAATCATATTTTGTTTATTAATGCTTTGCCAGCTTCCTATTTGGGGACAGGCGAGGCTCGGGGATGACGGGATATACAATCCCGAGAATCCTGGAGATCCTCAACTGCCAGTTCTCATGCATCAGGTGACGCTGGAAGCCAGCCCCAAAAATGGTGGTTCTTTTAATATGACCACTAAGAGGGTTGCAGAAGGAAGCTCCGTCAGTTTGTATGCTTATTCTGAAACAGGATTTGTATTTAAAGGATGGATGTTGGGGGAGACTCTTTTATCTACGGAGCGCTATTATACGTATACGATGAAAGATCAGGATGTGAAAATTATCGGTTTGTTTGAATACAATCCTGATAATGTGGATGATCCTCAGACCCCAGTTTTAATGCATCGGCTCAGACTTGAGGCTAGTCCCAAACAGGGGGGTAGCTTTAATTTCTCATCTCAAAATGTAAAGGAGGGTGGAGAAATAGATTTATCTGCTTATCCGAATGATGGCTTTGTTTTTAAGGGATGGATGAAAGGAGATTCTTTGCTTTCAGAAGACTCTTATTATATTTATACTATGGGAGAAAAAGATACGGATATCACGGGCTTATTTGAATATAACCCTAGAAATCCCTCTAATCCAGGTAAAAACTCTTGGAATTCTGCTACAGGTGAAATCATTGTGGATGATTTTGAAGCAGGAGGTCTTTATTCAGCTGTAGATGATGCTATCGGTGGTTATGGGAATGCATCTCAGGTAACGATGATGGTTGTTTCCGGAAAAATGTCTACTTCTGATTTGGGAATCACAAATAATTACAGTAACTGTACTTTGCTTGATTTGAGCCGAACTTATGGTTATACCGAGATTCCTAGTTATGGCTTTGATGGGACTAATCTCCAGTCTGTGATTTTACCATCTTGTATTGAAAGAATTGGTTATAATGCGTTTTATGATTGTCAGAATTTATCAAGCATCAGTTGTTATGCAGTAGTACCACCGGAAGCATCGTCCGATGCCTTTAAAGGTATTGCCGAAGGAGCAGTATTGCATGTTCTGTCTTCTTCTGTGTCCTTGTATGCTGAGGCCGAAGGATGGAAGGACTTTACGATTCTTCCTTTGTCTGAGGAGGTTCGTTCTTTAGAAGTGTCTCTTCCTGCAGATGGCGCGGATGGTCGTTATAAGAATATGACTCTGGAATTGCTGAATATGCAGACTGGAACACGAAATCGTTTTATCATTTCAGATCGTTTGACCTACACATTTAATGGCTTATTGAAGAACTCCGATTTTAAGGTATCTGTTTTAAATACTTCGGGTGATGTATTAGGTCAGTTGGATAAAGTTTCTATTCTTGAGGAAAATGTTTCTGTGGCTTTTGAATCCTTGTTGCAGCCTCAAACAGTTTCACTTTGTCTGAAAACTCCATCGGGAGAGGACGTTACGCAACAGGCTCATATTGTATGGATGGATTCTGCGGAGAAATATTTGCAACAGGGAAATAGTGTGTCAGGCTTGTTACCAGATAAAAATGTGCTTTGTCGTATAAGTCTTTCTCAGGATTTAGGTATGCAGTATCAGCTGCCTGAAGATATCCCTTATCTGGTTAAGAGCGCTGATAATCAGATAGAAGTTACTTTGCTTCCCTTAGAGAAGGTTGTCTTGAAAGGACAGGTGGTAGATGTACAGAGCGGTGAAGCCTTATCTCAGGCAATCGTTTCTATCTCACAGAAACTAAATGGTTTATATTCCAAGTCCTTTACGACAAAGACTGATGTTAAGGGAAATTTCTCTTTAGAGATTTATCAGGCTCAGACCACTATTTCTGTATCAGCATCAGACTATATCAGTTCTATTCTGGAACGACAGAATTTTGAGGATATTGCTGATTTGGGGAAGATAACCTTGAAAGGTATTTCCGGTACTACCATTAAAACGAACTACACTTATACGAATAGTGTTGCAGAAGGAGAAACCGCGGAGATAGGAAACTGGTATGCCGATTATGCCAATATTTCTTATGCAATTTTCAATGAAACATCCGGAAAGGAGATTACGCAGTTTAGTGTGCAATATCCGAACATTGTTCTACTGGAGGAAGTGGCTGAAGGTGACCGTTTGCGCCTTACTGCGTCTCATCGGAATGGAGATTTTCAACCTGTGGTTGTGAAAACGACTGTAGGAAAAGATAACCGTGCTGAAGTAACAGTCCCCATTTTGGAGTTGGGAGGTATTCGTGCTTCGTTTGTTTCTTCAGACAATGCTTCTGTCGTGGGTATTCTTTACGATAATAACGGACAGTTGATACAGAAGTATAATTATGGACAAGCTACACTTTCTGTTTCAGGATTGGAGGATGGGGTGTATACCTTAGTTTCTATGGCTCAAAGCAATCTGTTCAATTCGATTCTTAATTTGTCGCAGTTCTCTGCGTCGGGTTTGATTGAAGGGAAGGACTATGTTTTGAATGTTCTGAATGTTAAGAGCGGGGCGATTACAACGGTTTCCAATGAACTGATTCCGAAACTGGATGAAAGCAAACTTTATTATACCGGATCCAATACCTCTTTTACTGTAAATAAGAGCCAGATCATGGCTGGTAATTATTTGACTTTGAAAAGTAAGATTGACTTTAAGTCTGCATTTTCCAGTCAGGTTGAGGATGTAAGTTTAGTTGTTGATTTGCCGGAATCCTGTTCTTTTGTGGAGAACTCAGTAATGGTTGGTTCTTCTATTTCTTCCTATGTGTTGAATGGATCGCGTCTTACTATTCCTCTGTCTGATTATAATGATGCTGTGCGTTTTTGCGTCATTCCTCAACTTGGAGGTAACTATGCGCCTAGTGCGTTTGTTCATTTCCGGTTGGCTGACAAAGAAGTTTTACAGCCTATCGGAAGTGCTGGTTACGAAGTGAAGAACTTGACGATTAATGTACCTTCTGTCGCGTCTAAAAAATCAATATCTGTTAATGGAGTTGCAGTAGGTCAGTCTCAGGTGCAGATCTTTGATAATGGCGTTCTTATTGGTGAAACAGCATCTTTAGCAAATGGAGTTTGGAATACGTCCTGTGAACTCAACGAGGCTTATAATTTGTCTCGTCATGAGATTTATGCAAAGGTGACTACTAAGGACGGTCTGGAAATGCAGAGTGAAACAAAAAATTGCATTTATGATATGAGTGCTGTGCAGGTTTCCAAGGTGACTATGTATTATTCATCGTACAAAGTAGAGTTTGATTTCTTGAAGCCAACAACTGCTGTACAGCAATATACTTTTGTTCCTTCTCAAGATCTCTTTACGTTTACAATTGATTTCACGGACAATGATACTACAAAGGTGGATCATGTGGTTCTGTATGTGAAAACAGGGGGAGGGCATCAGGTTCCTTTGAGAGCTACTTTTGATAAGGCTAAATCTTTGTGGGTTGCCAGTGGCAGATTTGGTACACAGGCCAGCAATGATATTCCGGTAAATGTCAGTGTTGATTTTGATGCAATGATAAACTCTGCAGTGGATGCTGATCATGCCCTTGATGAAGCTATGGAGATTGAGGAACTGGCTAATACCTATGCTAAAGATTTGGCTACCTTGAATTCTTTGTTTGGTGATACACAGGATGTTACAGATGAACAGCTTTTAGAGTATGGAAATATTTTAGGAATTAAATTCGTAACTACTGATGAGGGAGCTGATGTGGTTCTTCCAGACGGATTTGAACAATGGAGTGAAGCAGATAAAATCAGTTACTTCGAGCAGAAATATAATGAACTGGAGAAAAGAGTTACTCTTTTGTGTGATAGTAGCGAATTAATTGGCCAATATCTTACTCTGAAAAAAGATCTGACTCAGATATTTGAAAACGACCTCTCTATGAGTGTCGCCTCAAAATGTACTGAAACTGAGGAGTCTCTTCTGAAAAAAGGATTTAAACAATATGATGCAACGAACCATTCTCATGTTTATTTGCTTACAACTGAAGATTCGCTGGTTTATGTTAATCTGGATCAACAGGTGTCGGTTACCATAAGAAATTATCTGGATAATTCATCTGTAGTCCGTATGGCTAGAGCTTCATCTGATGATCCATGGCATCAAAAACTGGCAGATACTTATGCCAAGATTAAGGATGCGATTGATAAGGTCAATGAGTATTTTGATGACATAACAGAGCTGGCCGGAAAGCCTATAGAGGATTTGGACAAGGAGATCAGTCGTTTAGAGCAAGAAATCAAGATTGTACGTAGATTTAAAAATGACTATAAAAAGTATCTGAGTAACCCAACCCAGATTCATTGGAATATTCAGGAATTTAGATTGCAGAAGGCTTTGGGATCTGTCCAGTTGGCTAAGCGGGTAGTGAAACCATTGCTGGGTAAATTATTGAAATGTATACCTGTTCTGGATTATTTGGCAACATTACAGGATTGTTATACCAGGGCAGAAAAGATTAATGAGTTGTATAACTCTATTCCTGATCCGTGTGAAGAAGATCAGGCTACAGCCAACGCTTGTAAATTCAGTTGCGGATCATTGTTAACAGCTGTAGGAGCCTTTGCGATTGCAGAGGTGCTTGGAAACTTTACAGCTGATACTGAAATCGTAGGAGGAGCCTTAGCTTCGGTTGCGACAGCTGGAACCTCATTAAGTGTTACTGCATGGGGTTTGGTGCAGAAAGTTTTGGTAAAGGTCGGTTCGTTTGCTCTTGATTTTGCTAAAGATTTTGCTTTCAAGCAACTTGAGAAAGACATTAATGGCTTGGCTTGCCAGAAAGAAGATCCCGAGGAACCGGAGGACCCGCAAAATCCGAATATACCGGATGATCCAAAAGGTTCAGAAGGTGGTGAACATCATTCAGGTACACCCGATGCAGATCCGATTATTGATCCGGCCGGATATGTTTACGAGGCTGTATCAAGCAATCGTCTGGAGGGTGTTACTGCCACTTGTTACTACAAGGAAGTCGTTGAGGATATGTATGGTGACTTGCATGAGAATGTCGTTTTGTGGAATGCCGCTGAGTATGCTCAGGAGAATCCTCTCTTTACTGATGAGAACGGAATGTATCGTTGGGATGTTCCACAAGGACTGTGGCAGGTGAAATTTGAGAAAGAAGGTTACGAAACTACTTATAGTGAGTGGCTTCCGGTACCTCCTCCACAGTTAGAGGTGAATATTCCGATGGTGCAGAATCGTCAGCCGGAAGTGATTGACGCTCATGTCTATGAGGATGGTATAGAAATCCAGTTTGACAAGTACATGCAGCCGGAATCTATGACCGGTGAAAACATTTTCGTAACGAAGAATGGTCAGGATGTGAGTGGCGAAATCACCTTGCTGAATGCAGAACAGGCCTATACTGACAATCCGGCAACTTATGTTTCTAAGGTGCGTTTTGTTCCGGAAACTCCGTTCCTTACTACCGATGAAATTGTTCTGACGGTAAGTCGGAAAGTGAAGAGCTATGCCGGAATATCTATGGAAACAGACTTTACTCAGAGCTTTGACGTGGAGCGTGAGGTGAAAGAGTTGGTTGTTGACTCAGAAGTTGCCGTACCTTATGGCGGAACTAAAACGATTCGAATCAGTGCGACTCCATTTGATGCGGCTATCGGTAAGACTTTGGCAGTCAAGTCATCTTCACCAATGATTGTTTCTGTGGATGAGAATAGTTTTAGACTGGATGAAAATGGACAGGCTTCGGTGGTTGTAAACGGTAACTTGCCGGGAAGTGCCGTACTTTCCTTCCTGATTGAGGATGTTGCTGTTTCAGCGTCAACGGCAGTTAAGGTTAGTACGGATGTGCAGATGCAGACGGCAACTCCAGTTGCTTCTCGTGTCTCAGGAACTGCTGTATACCGCAATACGGCTATAGAGTTGAGTTGCGAGACTGAGAATGCCGTGATCTATTATACCGTAGATGGTTCTTGTCCATGTGATGAGAACGGTACTCGTCAGGTATATAAAGAGCCGATAGTCGTTTCCAAGGATATGACCATTAAGGCTATGGCGCATGTAGAGAAATATGAAGACAGTGAAGTGGCTGAGTTCACTTATACCATAAAGACTGCTACATTGGGCCTGAATCTGCACACAGGTTGGAACTGGATCTCTCATAATCTGGAAACAGAAGTTCCTGTTGCTCAGTTGCAAGAAGATGCCGTGCGTATCGTTGGTCAGGAGTCAGAAGTGATCCAGGATCCTCAATTAGGATTTGAGGGCAACTTGAAGGGCCTGAGTCCTTTGGAAACTTATAAAGTTCAAGCCGTAAATGATGGACAGAATATTCTGACAGGCTTTGCGTTCAATCCGGCAACTGCATTGACTTTGGAGCAGGGATGGAACTGGCTTGGTTACCCTATGAATCAGGTTATGAGTCTCGATGAGGCTTTCGCTCTTGCAGAACTGGAGGAAGAAGATCTTCTGGTGGGGCAGGATGGTTTTGCGCAGTATGCTGAGGGAGCGTGGACCGGTACTTTGAAGACTTTGGCTCCGGGTAAAGGATATTTGTTCTGCTCAAAGAGCGACAAAAAGTTCTCTTACAATGCCAATATTGTGTCAAAAGCGCAGTCTTTGTATGCTCAAGGTATTAAGAATGAATCATCTTGGACCGTTGATAAGTATAAGTATCCGAATATCATGTGTCTTATCGCAGACTTGTATGATCAGGGAGCTTCTGTTGCCGCAGATGCTTATGCCGTTGGCGCTTTCGCAGGAACGGAATGTCGTGGTATTGCCCAGGTTGTCGATGGCAAGCTGATGATGAATATTTATGGTGAAGGTGGTGAGGAGATAACCTTCAAGGCTATGAAATATAGTTCTGAAGAACTGTTTTCTATTCAGGAAACAGTACCGTTCGAAGTAACCTTGTTGGGTTCTGTAAAGACTCCTTATAAACTGAATATTTCTAAGACCACCGATATTTCTAATCAGGAGAAACATTGGAAGGTTTATCCTACCCTCGTTTCATCTCGATTATATATATCTTATGATGGTCAGGAGGTGGATAAGGTGACTCTTACTGATGCTTACGGTACAGTGGCTGTATTAAATAGAAATCTGAAGGATAATGAGAGTATTGATATTTCTCATCTTCCGGATGGAGTTTATATTGTGACAGCTGTTGCTGGAAATGAGGTTTATTATAAGAAGATCGTTAAAGTCTCCCGATAATTGAACTGCGCAGTCCTGTCTTGTCTGGAAGATAGGACTGCGTTTTCCAAATAATAGAATATATGGTACATCATTTAAATTTTATGTTTTTGATTTTGGGGTTTCTGGGAGTGTTTAGCAGTCTTCGGGCACAGGATACTCATTGGGACTGCAATATTCATGCTTATCGATATGATATGGCTGTGTATGCTTCACTCCAGTTAAGCGAGGATGCAGTTCCTTTGGCTTCTTCTGATTATGAGATCGCCGCATTTTATGGGGATGAATGTAGAGGAGTTGCCAGTGTACAGACAGTTTCCTCAAACGGGAATACTTACTATTATCTGCGGATCCGTAGTAATAAGATTCAAGGTGAGCAGATTGTATTTAAATGTTATAACCGGAACTCTGGTCAAGAACAGCAGCTCTTTACAACAGTGCTTTTCGAAGAGAATTCGGTAAAGGGTTTTCCCAGTCAATGTTTTATTTTGAAGGCTTATCCTGAGACAACAGGAATAGATAAGGATAGAACCATGGTCGAACCTGAATCCGTTTCTGTGTATCATCTGAATGGAACCTTATTCCGAACATTGATGAAGCCTGATGAAATTAAAATGTTGCCTCCGGGTATTTATGTAATTAATGGAAAGAAGATCAGTATCAGATAAATACTTATATTTTAAACGACATGGGGTCGGGCAATTTGCCCGACCCCATGTCGTTTCGTTTGATGAATTTATACAATTCCCATAAGATGCAAGATCAGAGGAGCCAGCAAGGCTGTGAGCAGACCGTTCAGGATTAATCCCAGACTGGCAAAGGCTCCGTATTTTCTTCCATATTCCATTGCTTTAGAAGTTCCTACAGCATGTGAGGCTGTGCCCATACTTAAACCTTGGGCAATGGGGCTTTTTATGCGTCCTACCTGTAAGAGTTTGAAACCGCATACGGCACCAAACAGTCCGACAATAACCACAATGGCTGCAGTAAGTGATGGGATGCCTCCAAGCGACTGAGTTACCTCCATGGCAATGGGAGTTGTTACAGATTTGGGAGCGAGTGATATGATGATCTCCTTGGAAGCTCCCAACCATTTTGCGGTAAGTACTACCGATACGATACCTACGATGCAACCGGCTAATTGTGAAACCAATAGCGGAATCAGTTGCCGTTTGATACTTTTAAGTTGCAGGTATAAAGGTACTCCCAAGGCTACAATGGCGGGTTTGAGCCAGAAGTCAATGATTGAAGCGCTCTTGGCGTAACTTTCATAAGAGATACCGGTGACCTTTAAGAAAATGATTAATACCAGAATGGCCACCAGAATCGGATTCAGAATCACCCAACCGGTGTATGCCTGTAATTTTTTTGCAGCATAATACACCCCGAAAGTCAGTGCGATTATAAAAAAGTTATCGTTTAGGAATTCCATGTTTTCTAATCCATTGATGTACGTGTCCTGTGATTACTAAAACTAATACGGTGCTGACAATAGTGGCGATAACGATAGGCCAGAATTCTGCAGCAATTACGTCAAAATAAAGCATCAATGCAACTCCAGGTGGTACGAAAAAGAAACCTAGGTTGCTGACTAAGAAATCAGAGATTCCTTTGATCCATTCCAATTTGATCCATCCCATTTGGAGCAGAGCAGTGAGCAGCAGCATTCCGATAATGCTTCCCGGAAGTTTTATTCCTGTGATCCACACCAGAAAGTCGCCGACAGCAAGGCATCCAAAAAGGATTGTACATTGCTTAACCATACCTAAACTTATTAAAATCCTAAAAACATATTTTTCGGGGTGCAAAAGTATAGCATATCTTTTAAATACAGAAATAAAATCCTAAAAAATCAAATATAAAAATAGAGGGAGTTCTCTGAGCAATAACTCCCTCTATGAATCAGAATACTTCTTTTACTCTCGTAAAAGTTTGATTTTTTAGCTGTTACAGGTATGGGAATATATGGAAATGTTTTTCTTTAAAAAAGTTATAATACTCGCTTAACAGCCCTTTTGTTGACATCCATAAGACTTTGGCTTTAAGTAAAGAATATTCCGATAGAGAAGATAACCATAGCCCAGCAAAAGCCCGCCATGAACATGGTGCGGAAGAAATATCTGATTTTTGAGTCCAGCATCGTGCTTCTGCTAAAATGGAAAAGCATGGAGTAGGACGTTACCTCATCAAAGTTCCTGATCGCATAGATTGCCGTAATGATAGCCGGAATGGCAGCTCCTGCCAATGCAGTAAGCAACAGTATCCATCCGTTTGCATTCAGTTGTTCTTCATGAAGAATCCTTGTTTCATTAGCGGCCAAAACCGCCATAGTGAGGCACGCTAATAGGGCTGCCAATCCTTCCAGTTTGGAAATGCCCCAACATAAAAATGTTTTCATACTCTTGTTTTTTAAAAGTGAATAATTTGTTTCTTTATGATGAGGCAAAAGTAACAGGAGCTTGTATTGTTTTTTTATACAAGCTCCTGCTATTTTCCAAGAAAAATAAACTAATATAGCTTAAGTTTTCTATTAGAAACATCGATTGATTATAAGCTCAGAAACATGATCTGTCATTCCATTGGCAATGTCCTTAAAGAGCATTTGTTGTTTTTGAACTGCATTATTATGGTATTCTTCTTTTATGTCTTTTAATAGTTTAACTATTGTTGCTTCTTTACCATTTGAATCTTCATATTCATATTTTCCTATTTTGAATCGTACATGGTTGTTTTCAATGGAGGCTGTTATATTGTTATAGCTTGTTGTAATATTTTTACCATAAAAAAGTTTGCCTGTAACGTTGGAACAAATGGAACAACTGTTTTTACGTATAATCAAAAGATTGTGATCATCAAAAATTGTTCCCTCTTCAACAAATGCAATGACAACTTGTTCGTTGTGTTCGTCAAAGACTTTTTCTTGTTTGAGCTTTTGGACAATCCAGTTTGCATCTTTGAATTCTTCATTTATTTCTTGATTCTTGTATTTATGTAGTATTACTTTTGTTTTAGGTGCATTACTTGGCTGAGTCTGATAGAGACAGAATTGAGGGTCCTTTAAAAGGATTCTGCAAATATAGTCACAGTAGTCCTCGCCTTTTAAGGTAGAAGCAATGCCTTGATCATACTTGTCAGCCCTTTGTATAATTTCATCTTTATATCTTTTTTTAGTTTCAATATCTACATTTGAGCAATAGAAAAGCTGAAGTAGGCGAGTGTAATTGTTCTCTATGAAAGAATCTTTGTTTTTAAGAGCTAATATGCTGTTTTGAAGTTCCTTGTTATTTATTTTTTGATGATCAAATGCATAAAGAGTCTTGAACCATAGATCAAAATCCTGTTCATTGCATTGTGTGGGAGGTATTCCATTCTTTAGCTGAATAAAGGCAGACAGAATCTTTTCTTCAGAAGAAATCGGCATATTGCCGCGTAAATTTGCCATTTCTTTGAGATGAGTAGCTGCTTCTAAATATAATTTGTCTTCAATGCACTCAATACAATTAAGATATTTTTTTGCCCATTTCAAATAACTAGGATCAATGTCTCCTGGTTTTAGAGAAGCTCCCATTATAAGATAGAGCATATCTGGAGCTATTTTTTGTTGCAGCTCTTCTTTACTTTCAGAAGAACCTTCAAGAAAGCAATACAAACCATTAAAAAAATGTATGGCGCCCCATTCATATTCTCCCTGTATATAGGTTCTTTGGGATTGTGGGTTTAACGGATCGATAAGTCTTAAATATAGATAATCTGAATTTAGCTGTGATTGATCTTGTTCTTGAAAATCAAATGTGGTGAAACCACCGTAGGTAAGTTTAATATTATTGAGATTTAGATCAATTCTGCTGAAAATACTGTCTTTTTGGTAATTTAACTTGCCATCTGTCAGGTTTTCATCTTGGTATGTGAACGTAATAGGTAAATGGGAGGCCGAGATAGTTTTTAGGCTATCAAATGGAGCTTCTTCCTTTTTTATATGAATGTTTTTATTATTAAATAATTCTAATAGATATTCTTCTGCATTTTTATTGGCGTCAGACAATATGCCAGCAGAAATAGCTAGGTCCTTTGCACGCCGCTCTAACGCTATTTTCAGAGGAGTGATAAGTTTATTGTATTCAGAGGCAATATCTACTTGTTCTCGGATTATGTAGTCCTTTTGCTCGTTACTTATAGTGGCTTTTGTTATTTGAGCATTAGGCAGTGTGATTACTGTCAGAGAATCCTGTTTTTTTTGTTCTGCATATTCCAGATTAATACCGGCCTCGACCACATAAGGATAAAGAATGATGGTTTTCTTTCCCGACTGATAAAACGAGACGAGAAAGTCTACATTATATGAAGAAGTTACCAGTTCCTTTTTGTCTATTTGTTTGATGGCATATAATCCTGTATTACTGGTGGTTTCTACAAACTGATTGACTAATGGGATTTTAGCCAGAAGAAAATTAGTAACGGAGCCGACATGAATGTTGCATATCTTCAGAAGGATGAAACAGCAGGCGATCCCTACGATCAGCGGGGTGATCAGTATCGTAAAAAACTTAATGATTTTCATGGCTTACAATGATGATTTATAATTAAACTGAATATAAACTTCCTGCCAACCGAAGATTTTCATAATCTCTTTCAGCTGGCGTTCGCATTCTGACTGATAATATTTCTGCAAGCGGGAATCATAATCCGGTTCTGATAGTACGTTTCCGCCCATGACTTCCAGAGCTATAAGTGCTTTTGAGGTTTGCAGGATATTTTCTTTGTCTTCCAGATCGTTATCTGTCAGGTCCATTCCCATGACGAAGTTCTTGGTAGCGATATATCCGGCGGAGCCTGCCGCTACACCTCCACTTGCGCTTCCTATGCCGGCTCCTATGTATTTGCCGAGCTTGCCGAATGTAGTACCGATGGAGCCGCCCAGTTTTCCTCCGATTAACGCTCCGATACCTCCGGTAATGATGCTGACAGATGTTGCGGCAACCTTGGCTTCTTCTTCGCTGATAGGTTCCGGTTCTATTTCTTCTATCAATGTATAGTTGCTGCTTGGAATATTGACATCTACCGAGATCGGTATTTTTGACGGACTGTTAAAGACGAGGTATAATTTCTTTTGTACGTAGTCTGTTTGGGCTGAATCCATACTTAAGCAGTTCATATCGATATATAAGTCTGCATCTCCCGTCAAATGATAGATATTCAGTTTGTCTAAATGCTCATTTGTGCCGTTTGGCTTTCCATGAACGACCAGTTTGTTGAATTTTATGGTTTTGAAAACCAGTTTGGGATTTTGTGTGATGTATTTTTCAATATTGAATGCTGCCATTTTTTTCTTTTCGATCGAATTGACCATCCAAAGGCCGATTCCGAATGCAACGATCAGCAAAGCTATCAGCGAGGCAATCCATATAGAGATTTTTTGTTTTCTGGTATATTGGGTTTTTAGATTCTTTTTGGTGATTTCTACATCTATATGATGAAGATGGGCCAGTTTTAATATGATTTCTTTTTCCTGTTTTGAGACAATGCCGTCGTGTTTGATAATCTTTTCCAGAAATCCGATCGTTGTATTCCAGTCTACGTCTTCATGCAGTAAAGAGTAAAATGTAGTATCAGAGATCTTTTCATTTGATTTTAGGGCGGTTAGCAGTTTTTCTTTGATTAGGTTACAACTTTCTTCCCGGTCTTGCACGAGCAGGCTTTCATCCAGACGATTGATTTCTTTTTCGATTTTCCCGAAGAATTTGGGAAACTGTTGCTCTTTCAATTGCTTTCTTTTTTCACTATATCTGATGTAAAAAACAGCAATCAAAAGATTTTCAAAAATTTTCTTTTCCATGATTGTGTGATTAAGATAAAAAAAGAGCGCAAACTGGCTTTATACTTATCCGTTAGAGAAGGCTCTGGTAAACCCGTAATCAAGAATAAGCAAAAGCAGTCCACGCCCTTAGAGGGTGTGAACATCACTTTCAGCTTATTATTCGTGATTACTAAAATAAATTTACCAGACTTATCTCTTAACCTAATAAAAGCCGATGACGTTCTAAATAATATGTTTCTTTTTACGTTATATCATACTTGTTATTTTTTTTGTTTCATTCACAAAACTAAAAAAAACGAAGCAATAATCCAACAAAATAGAGAACATAAATATTCGGACTGCTTTTGTATCGCAAAAATAGGGGGAGCTTGTCTAAGAATTTTGGGCAAGCTATATTTATTTTTGCAGTACAATTTAAAAAAGGAATAACTATGAAACTTGATTTTTCGATATGGCTGGTTAATTATCTTATGGATAATAGTGCGACACTGAAGGAGATCAATGAAGCGTGGAGCCGGAGCTCATTGTATGATAAGGCGGTGTCGCGGTCGCTCTTTCATATTTACAGAGGAAAAACAGAGGACTTTTTTGGCATAGATATCATTTGTGACCGCAGGACGAATAAATATTATATCAAGGATCCAAGGGTGTTGAAATCTGATCCGCTGAAAAGTTGGCTGTTGTCTTCCATGTCTGCGGTGACTACGATAGAGCGGTGCAAAACATTGTCTGACCGTATTATGCTGGAGGCAACTTACGGGGGCGAGAGTTTCCTCTCTCTGATAACCGAGGCCATGTCTGTGAACCGCTGCCTGCAACTTCTGTATAAACCGTTTTGGTATGAAGAGCCTTACCAGCTTGTTCTGGAACCTTATTTTATCCGTCTGTTCAGACAACGGTGGTATTTGATTGGCTTTTCACATAAACACCGTGAAATAAGAATCTTTGCGCTCGACCGAATGAAAAAGATAGAGATGATGAAGCAGACTTTTTCCATGCCCGAAGGAATGAATGTGGAGTCTTTCTTCTTTAATAGCTTTGGTATTATGCAACAGGACAATATTCCGGTGGAGAGCATACGCCTGCGGTTTATTGCCGAACAGGGAATGTATATCAAGACAAAGCCATTGCATCATTCCCAGAACCTGCTTTCGATGGATCGCGATTATATGGTTTTTGAATATCGTCTGAGGCCCACGTTTGATTTCTTCCAGGAAGTGTTGTCCTACGGGTCTGATGTTGAGGTGCTTGCCCCGGATTCTTTTCGTCAGCGGGTGGCGGAATGTGTGCGCTGGATGACAAAGATTTATCTTTAAGAGAGAGATGGAAAAGAGGATCTATAACTTCGGGGAGTAGTCATTTTAGTTTTGACACACCCTCGCTGTATCAGCATTTTCCTCCGCAGGAGCATTTGGGGAGTTCCTGCTTCTTGATTTCCGTGATGTAAAAACGGGCAAAAGCATTTTTGATTTCATCACGTACACGGCGGAATTCCGAATCGATAAATTCCGGTGTTCCGTTGGCGTGCGACGGGTCGTCGAAGCCGATGTGCAGGCGTTGGCTCACTTTGCCGGTAAAGGCCGGACAGCTTTCATTGGCACCGCCGCAAACGGTAATCACATAGTCCCAAGATTCGTTCAGGTAGGTGTTGACATGAGTGGGAACGTGAGTGCTGATGTCAATACCGGCCTCTTTCATGACCTCAATAGCCTTGGCGTTTACTTGTGGAGCCGGATCGGTTCCTCCGGAGTAAACCTCCAAAGAGGCGTCGAACGACTGCAGAAAGCCGTGTGCCATTTGGCTACGGCAACTGTTTCCGGTGCAAAGAATCAATATTTTCATTGTTGTGTTGGTTTTTACTTAAAGGATATAGTTAAACAGATAACCCGAAAGGATACTGAAGGCCGTACATCTTATGCGTGATCAGATAGTTACGCAAACGCTCTATCGGGAAATAGGCGTTGATGATGCCCATCAGAATACTGATGAAGAACAGCAGGATGATGATCTTTATCGAGTCGTAAAAAAAGAAGTTCACGGCTGTGCCTAAGGCGGTGGATGATGATAGTCCGAAAATGTCGTAGACTAGCCAGCCGGCAAAGTTCTGAATCATATTCCTGCTGTTTAGATGCCTAAGATTTTCTTCACGTCGCTTTCGCTTGGCACCTGGCCCTTCAGACGCACTTCTCCGTCAACTTCTGGTTCTCTTTTGGGGAAATGTCGATGGTTTTGAAAACCTCTTTACCGTTTTTCAACTCTGATGCCAACTGAGTGTTTACGGCATTGTGTGCGTTCTTTTCAATGGCCATACAAGTGGCGCATCGTTGTTTTCCGTGGAAATACAGAACCTCAACCTCCGATTGGGCTTTCAGGCTGCTGTGTAGAAGAGGCAATTACGAACATAAAGAAGAAAAAAAGATGCACTGACCGTGCAAGTTTTATCTGTTGTTTGCAAAATTACAAACATGTATCGGTATGACAAAATTTACGGGTGATTTTTCTTTTCTTTTTTGTTCGTATTTTAACGTTCTTTATTCTTTGGGTGTGTTTTTAGAAACTCTCTGTTGACTTTAGAGGCTTATGCAAATCCTATATGATATTTCAGCACTTGTTATTGACATTATGTATTTCTTATTTCTTGAGATTTGCATTTATGCATCTTTATTTGAAGGACATGGAAAAAATGAGAGTCTCAGAACATGTTTTTCTGTATAACTTATTGTTTCCTAGTTTTATGAAGCTACTTTTTAATGTCTCGTGTAATACCGGATTAGAGAAAAGGTGAGTGAAATTTCTGCTTTCTTCGCGCTTTATCCAAAGACTTCATGATGTTTTTTGAAGAACTCCTTGAAGTTAGGAAAAAAACAACGGGAAGTTTTTTTTCTGATTACGTTCCTCATTTCTGGTTTTCTTTCATTATTTATGAATAAATACTGTATATTAATAGGAATATCTGTTGGATATTTTGCATATTTATTCATTTTTCCTTCCAGAAGGTGTTCTGTTTATATACGAGCAATTATATAAATGGACATGAAGGAATCAGAATATCAGGCAGTTACTGATGTCGGTAAAAGAAAGCTGTGCTGTCCGCAGACAGCACAGCTTGAATAGGTCTGAATGAGTCGTTATCTTATTTCTGAACTCTAAAGGTAAACTTCTTAAAGTAAACCTGAAGCTCCTTGCCGGAGTTGTTGACCAGACGGATATAGCTTAATCCCGGAGTCTTGATATTTCCGACGATCTCAGTTTTCTCGGCCTCCTGGGTCAGCGGAATGGCGGTCCAGTTCTGTCCGTCGGCACTGACTTCTACACGGAAGCTTCCGGCAATGTCTTTGGTTCCCAAGTCAATATAAATCTGTTCCATGTCGACAGCCTTGTCTGAGACAATCTGTACATAGCCGTTGGCCGGCCATTTGATGACCTCGTTCGACGGTGATACGTTGACATCCTGATGACGGGCACGTACTGGCTGTATTTTTAGCTGAGGAACATCGCTGGTCAGTGTGTAAGGATTGTATTCTGCCTTGGCGTCCAGAGACGTGTTGTTCTTGGTGTTGTACTCGGTAATCGCTTTGGTGAACATTTCGTTCAGACTTGGCAACAGAACCAGACTTCCTACTTTGACCCCCGGCTGGTAAGGGTTCTGGTTCTCGGTCATGTCTAGTTCATACATCTGGGTTTGCAGTGAACGTGCCCGGTTATAATAAGTCATGAAGGCGTCGTCTTTCTGCTGTATAGCCTGAATCATCTGAAGCACGCACTGTCCGTACTCACCCAACAGCTTGCCTTGTTTCAGCCAAGGACGTATTTCCTCGATCAGATACGGGTTTTCTGTATCGGCCAACAGAATATCGCAGGCAGTTTCCAGTCGCTTGCATTCTATCAGTACGCTTTCCATTGCTTTCTGGTCGCCGGCTATCATCGCTTTCAGTGTAGGCTGCAAGTCAACACTCTCGTCGCGGCGGAATCCGTGTCCGTTCGGACCGAGGTCGGAACTGTGTGATGCGAAGGTTTCCAGATGTGAGCAATTCTGTGGCAACAGGTCCTTGATGGCATTTTTCCAGGAACGAAGACTGTCATAAGTATCCATGTTCCAGGTGTAGTCGGCCACACTGTAGAGTGAAATCTTTGAGGCTTCGGCACGCTCCATAGGGTTGGATACAAAGCCGGACATATCGTCCTTGATATTTGTTGCGTTGCCGTAAGTCGGGCCGAGAAGCAGATGGTCGCGCACATAGTCGCTTACCGGGAAGTTCCACCAGATGTAGGCTTTACGCTTGATGAGCGGATTGATCCAGTCCAGAGTAGGTTTGTCGATGCAGGCAATGACGCGATCGCCGGTCCACATGATGTGGATACTTGGGTTAAGTTTCTCGCCCAAAGTAGTCAGATAACCGCCTTTTACGTTCGACCAGCTCTTATTGTATTCTGTCGGACACATCACAAGCGGAGTTACATCCGGTTTCTTCTGGATAAATTCGTTGTCGATGTAGTTCAGCAGTTCGGCCTGTTTGTTTGGGTTGGTTCCCTCGCCCCAGATATCGTCAAAAAATACGGCGAATGAGCGGACGCCCAACTGATACATCGCTTCAAATTTCTGAATCAGTGCGTCGCGGTCTTCGTTTGTCCATTTGATGTCCTTTCCCGGATGGATGGCCCACACAAAGTCTACCTCATGGCGTGCGGCCTGTTCCACCAGTTCGTGTATCTGTGCGGCTTCCTTTTCAGGATAAGGCTTGCGCCAGTTTGGTGAAGAGTGGTAAGGGTCGTCTTTCGGACCATAAATATAGGTGTTCATCTTGTTCTTTCCGTAGAACTCCAGCTGGCGCATACGGGCCTCGTGGCTCCATGGAGTGCCGTAGAAACCTTCTACCACACCGCGGAATTCAATGTCCGGATAGTCTTCGATGGAGCAAAGGCTCAGTTCACCCTGACGGATCATCTGACCTAATGTCTGCACACCGTAGAAGGTACCGCGCTGGTCTGCACCGGCAATCACGATGCGGTTTTTCTGGATTTCCAGATAGTATCCTTCTTTTTTCTGTGGAATTTTCTTGTCGTATTTCTTTACAGCCTTGTCGCCTTTTTTACCTACGATTACCTGAAACTTGGCTTTGCCCTCTTTGTTGGGCATAATCTGTTTTAAAGCGTCAATGGCATGAGGGCAACTGCCTTCTGTAGCGACCAGCTTATAGGATTCCGGAAGAGCAAGGGTTTCTGAACTTTCCGTTAGCTGAAACTCCTGAACTTTCGGTTGGAGCAGATCTTTGTTGGTTTGTGCCTGCAGGGAGGCTCCGCCTAACATCAGGCAGAATAAAGGGAGAAAGTAATGTTTCATGAGGTTTTGTTTTTGAATTTCATGATACAAACATACGTAAATTAGAGCATTTTCACAAGAGAGTCTACAAAAAAAGCCCATTCTATAAAGAATGAGCTTGAATATTGAATAAAAAAGTCTGATTTACTTCAGGCATTCCTGAATGAACTGCTTCATTTCCGGAGTGTGCTCCTCAACGCTCAGCAAAAGCTGGAACTGGTTCTTGGTGCGCACCAGGTTGTGCTCCGGATATTTGATCTTATAATAGGTATCTCCGTTGATGTAGTCGGCCAGGAAGCGTACGCACTGCATGTAAGGGAACAGAGCGGCTGCGTATGGCAGATTCTCGATCTCAACAGGAGTCAGGAAGCTCTGGGCAGACTTCAGATAACCCTTGGTAAAGGCCTTGAAGATGTCCATGTTGAAGCTTACCTTGCTCAAGTCTGCCTCGTCCTCTTCTGCAGTGTTGGCACCTGTACGCAGGAAGTCACCGTAGTCAGAGAAAATGAAGTTAGGCATTACGGTATCCAGGTCGATAACGCACAATACCTGATCGTTCTCGTCGAACATCATGTTGTTCACTTTGGTATCGCAGTGGCAGATACGTTTCGGCAACTTGCCCTCACGTCCTAAACGCTCAGCCTTGCACATCTCGTCTGCACGCTTTTCAATCTCGTCGATATAGTATTTTACCTCAGCTACACGTCCTGCCTTATCTTCCTTAACGGCATCGCGCAACTGCTGCAGACGGAACTCCATGTTGTGGAAATCCTTGATGGTTTCGCCCAACTGTACCGGGATGTCAGCCAGCATAGCCTGGAAATTACCGAAGGCTTCTCCGGCAGCATATGAAGATTCCGGATTAACGGCCTGCTTGGTGATGGCGTTTGGAATGAACACCATGATACGCCAGTAGCTTTCGCCGTTGAAATAGAAATATTTGCTTCCGTCAACCAGAGGAACGAATGTCAGCACCTTGCGGTCGATGTCGCTCTCGCCTTTTTCCTCCAGTTTCTTGCGGATATGAGAAGTTACGGCCTGGATGTTGTCAGCCAACATCTCAACATCCGGGAAAATAGCGTTGTTGATACGCTGTAAAACATAATTAGGCTGATCAGCTTCACTGGTAGTTACCATAAAAGTGTCGTTGATCAAACCGGCACCTAAAGGCTTGATTTCAGCAACAGTGCCTTTAATGGCAAATTTTGATACAATTTCTTTTAATTCTGTTTGTTCCATAATTAGAGAGATTTATTTGTAGATTGTTACAAATATAATTCTTTTTTGTTGAATCACCTGCGTTTCGGTTCATATTTTTTGAATGCGATAAGTTTTTAGCCGTATCTTTGGCTTTTTGTTGAATGTTTTTATCCTGTTAATCTACTTTTTTCTAGCAATCGTAAATAATATTTAAAAATATCTGAAAATGGATTGCTGATTAAATAGTTTTACTAAATTTACTTCAAAATATACCCTTATATTGATTTACTCTAATTAAACATCAAAAATCCTATGAGAAAAATTTATTCCTTACTAGGCTTGTTTTTCCTACTGTTAGCGGGCTTTAGTGAAATGCATGCCGTTTCGCTTTCTTTAGAGCAGATTTTGACGGCAGATCAAATAGTAGATGGAAAAAAGATTGTTTTGCGTGGCTTGAAGAATAATAATCCATGGATTAATATTCTGCAAAACAATTCCATGACTCCGACAAAGGCTTCTGTTTTTGTAGTTGAGAAAGCCGATGGCGGTTTTTATTTGAAAAATGAAAGTACTGGCCTGTATCTGACAGCTTATCAGGAAGGTTCTACTGCAATCGGTTCAACGGAAAATAAGGCTTCTGCCGGTGTCTTTGAAATTACCAATCCAACATTCAATGATGAGGGGGACATGAATTGGTTGGATCCGGCAAAAGATCATAGTCTGTTGACTCGTTTTACCAGTAAGGGTACGAATATGAAGATTAATACCCAAGGAGCTTCTGCTAAGGCTATATACGCTGTTGGTGCCGGAGGATGGTCTATCATGTATGTTTATGATGTAACTGATGTAGACTGGGACGCCGTGGAGCCGGAGCCGGAAAGTCCTTTGAAACCTGTTACAGACGGTGTGTTCTCAGAGGATAAGTATTATGCCATCAACAGAATGAATATGGATGGTGCTTTTATGGTCGAGAATAATGCCGGACTGCTTTATACCACAACTTTCCAGAATAAGGAGCGTGTGTTCTGGAAACTGATACCGACAGGTAATGAGAATTGTTATTATGTGCAGAATGCGACGACAGGACGCTATGTGCAGAGCACAAAACAGAATTTAAGTGCACAAATCCCAATGGGTAGCAATCCTGTGGAAATTAAGATCGGAAAGGATACCCAGAGCGGAGCTTCCACAAATGGCGCTTCTTTCTATTATTTCTGCAGTACAGATCAGACAAATATTCCGAGCGGCGCTTTGGGCTTGAACTTGAACGGAAGTAAGGCTGGAGCGAATGTAGTTGCATGGTCTGCATCAAGTGGCAACCAGAACTCTTATTGGACTGTTTCGGAAACTGAATATACTTATGAACCGCAAATACTTCCGATGGTAGAAAGCTTCGACGAAGTCGATGCGGCCGGCAAGTCCGCTTTGGTCGCTCCTGACGGACAATGGATTGCTGCCGAGAACGGAACCGTCGTACTGGCAGAAAGAGGTTCTGAGAATAAATACGCATGGGTATTTGTTGGTACAAGCAATAAGACAGAGGGAATTTATCTGGTTAATATGGATGAGCCGACAAAAGCTTTGACAGTGGATGCGGAAGGCAATTATTCTTTCGCAGAACCGGAAAACGCTATTCGTTGGTTTGTTGCTGAGAATGATATCAATGGCGTTCCTCGCTTGGTGTTTGTTCCTTTTGATCAAAAAGATGAAACTGATGCGTCTTATTTGACCGTGGGTGATGCTTCTGATTTTGTTTTAGGTAATTATCGCAGTACTTTTAGCTTGATGGCTCAGGTTTATACATTGCCTTGCGGTGTGTTGGATAACGGATATCTCACAGCACTGAATATTACCGGTGAGCAGGTTCTGAAAGAATTGAATTATGCGGCAACAGCCAAACCGACCAATTACTATACACTTTATACTACAGAAAAAGCTACAGTAAGTGTCGGACAGAAATTTAATTTGTCTGCAACCGTGGCTCAGATGGACGAAAACGTAACCATGTATGTTTATTTCGACTGGAATCGCGACGGTATGTTTGAAACCATGTATACTTATAATAGTGCCGATGTGGCAGAAGAGATTTCTGTTCCAGAAGATGCCGTGGTGGGCAAATCCAGAATGCGTGTCCGTATCACCAATAATGCTTTGGCCGATGCAGAAGACGATGCTGTAGGTTCTATTTATGACTTTATTGTCAATATCGCGGAGTCACAGGCACAGCGTACCGTAACGGTGGCACCTAATGACCCGGAGCGTGGTGTGGCAGAAATTCAGATAGGAGAGGAAACAGTACTGTCCTATACTTGTGATTATGGCCAGGAACTGACCGTAGTAGCCACTCCAAATAACAACCTGGAGTTCATTGCTTGGAAGGATAATAGAACCGTTGTTTCTACAGAAAAGGAATATAACTTTACGGTAACTGAGAATGCTGATTTGGTGGCTTGTTTCTCTCCGAACAGTACTATAGCCACAGACATTCAGGACGCAAATGTAGACCAGAGTAACTTTGTATATGAAATACAGCAGGGAGACCAGAACATTCAGGTGATTACTGATGCAGAAGTCAAGATGATTTATATCTTTGCCGTAGACGGTACTCAGGTGCGTAAGGCTGCTGGAAAAAAGGTCTCTGTAGCAGGATTGCCTCAGGGAACTTATATCGTGAAAGTAGTTACCGCTGCAGGTGACGGAAGCAAGAAGGTTTCTTTGAAATAAAATGAGGCGTAGAAAACAAATGTCTCTCAAACAAACTTATAACATAAATTTTAGAACAGATTATTATGAAAAATAAAAATATTATCCTTTTCAGTTCCTTATTCATGCTGACTGGCGCGGCTTCTGCGCAGACAAGCAGTGAAAAGCCCAATATAATTTTTATCCTGTGTGATGATATGGGATATGGCGATTTGGGATGCTATGGTCAGCAGTATATCAGCACACCGAACCTGGACCGTATGGCAGCGGAAGGAATGCGCTTTACACAGGCTTATGCTGGCAGTCCGGTAAGTGCCCCTTCACGAGCTTCTTTGATGACCGGTCAGCATACGGGACATACAAAAGTACGTGGAAATAAAGAGTATTGGCCAAACAGCGGTACCGTTTATTACGGTCAAAATGCGGATTATAAAGTCGTGGGACAGGAACCTTATGATGCTGACCACATCATTGTTCCGGAAATCATGAAGGAGAATGGTTACAATACAGGTATGTTTGGCAAATGGGCTGGAGGCTATGAAGGCTCAGTGTCAACTCCTGAGAAACGAGGTGTTGATGAATTTTATGGTTATATCTGCCAGTTCCAAGCCCATCATTATTATCCTAACTTTATGAACCGTTTGGTACGTGATGAGAATGGAAACGCTTCAATTGTGCGCGAGGAACTGACAGAAAATACTAAGCATGCCATGTATGGCAATGGTGCTGACTATGTGGATCGTTCGCAGTATTCTGCAGACCTGATTCATCAGGAGGCCCTTAAATGGTTGGACAAGCAGACTGCAGATCAGCCGTTCTATGGATTTTTTACCTACACTCTGCCTCACGCTGAGCTTTATCAGCCTAATGATTCTATTTTGCAGGCTTATAATAACCGTTTCTGTAATGATAAAAACTATGGCGGGTCTGCCGGATCCTGGTATAATCCTTCCGAGAACGTACATGCGCAGTTTGCGGCTATGATTACTCGTTTGGATGCCTATGTTGGGGAAATCTTCGCAAAATTGAAAGAAAAGGGCATGGATGAAAATACGATTGTTATTTTCTCTTCTGATAACGGACCTCATGAAGAGGGTGGAGCCGATCCGACTTTCTTCAACCGTGACGGTCTGCTCAAGGGAACTAAGCGTTCTTGCTTCGAGGGTGGTATTCGTGTGCCCTTTATTGTGCGTTGGCCGGGTAAGATTGCTCCGGGAAGTGTGAATGATCATCAGTTGGCATTTTATGATGTAATGCCTACTTTCTGTGATCTGGTCGGTGTGGAGAATTATGTTGAGGAATATACGAATCCGAAGTATGCGGCAGCTGGAAAGGAGGATTATTTTGACGGTATTTCTTTCTTGCCTACTTTGCTCGGAAATGATGAAAAACAGGAGAAACATGATTTCCTTTACTGGGAGTTTCATGAAACCAATCAGATTGCTGTGAGAAAAGGTAATTGGAAGCTTCGTGTAAATGCAGGAATTTGTGAGCTCTATGATTTGGCGAACGATTTGCATGAAGATAACAATGTGGCCGCAAAATACCCGGAAGTTGTGAAAGAACTCAAGGCGATTATCTTTGAGGAGCATACAGACAGCCCGTTGTTCAAGGTGACACTTCCTGCTAAATAAAGTGGATGATTCCTTTGCGATTATCTTGTTTTTAAGTAATTTTGCAAGAAAGATTAAACAACCAAATAATTAATACAATATGACTCTTATTAAATCAATTTCCGGTATTCGTGGAACCATCGGCGGTCAGGCCGGTGATACTTTAAATCCGTTGGATATTGTAAAGTTTACCTCTGCTTATGCAACCCTGATCCGTAAGACTACCAAGGTGAACAGCAACAAGATCGTTGTAGGTCGTGACGCCCGTCTTTCTGGCGAGATGGTAAAGAACGTAGTGTGTGGAACTCTGATGGGTATGGGCTTTGATGTGGTAAACATCGGATTGGCCAGTACTCCTACTACCGAGCTTGCCGTAACAATGGAGGGCGCCTGTGGTGGTATCATTCTGACTGCGTCACACAATCCACGTCAGTGGAACGCTTTGAAGCTCCTGAATGAGAAAGGAGAATTCCTGAATAAAGAAGAGGGAAATGAAGTCTTGCGTATCGCTGAGGCTGAAGAGTTTGAATATGCAGATGTAGATCACTTGGGATCTTATCGTGAGGATAATTCTTACGACCAGAAGCATATTGATCTGGTAAAGAACCTGAAGCTGGTAGACGTTGAGGCTATCAAGAACGCGCATTTCAAGGTGGCTATCGATACAGTAAACTCAGTGGGCGGTATCATTCTGCCGAAGTTGTTGGAGCAGCTGGGAGTAGAGAAGGTTACAGGCTTGTATACCGAGGCTACCGGTGATTTCCAGCATAACCCGGAACCGCTGGAGAAGAACCTGCAAGATATCAAGACCTTGATGCAGAAGGGTGAGCATGATATCGCTTTCGTAGTAGACCCAGACGTTGACCGTTTGGCTTTGTTCTGCGAAGACGGAACTATGTATGGCGAGGAGTATACTCTGGTAACCGTTGCCGATTATATTCTGCAGAATACTCCGGGTAACACCGTATCAAATCTGAGCTCAACCAGAGCCTTGCGTGACGTGACCCGTAAATATGGCTGCGAATACAATGCTTCTGCTGTAGGAGAGGTTAACGTTGTTACTTTGATGAAGGAAACCAATGCCGTGATCGGTGGTGAAGGTAACGGTGGAGTTATTTATCCGGAAGCTCACTACGGTCGTGATGCTTTGGTTGGCATCGCTTTGATTCTGACTTATCTGGCAAAGAAGGGTATGAAGACCAGCGAACTGCGTGCCACTTATCCTCCTTACTTTATTGCAAAGAACCGTATCGATCTGACTCCTGATACAGATGTTGATGCGCTGTTGGCTAAGGTTAAGGAACTGTATAAGAATGAGGAAATCAACGACATTGACGGTGTGAAGATTGATTTCGCTGACAAGTGGGTACACTTGCGTAAAAGCAACACCGAACCGATCATCCGTGTTTATTCTGAGGCTGCCACTATGGAAGCTGCAGATCAGATCGGTAAGGAAATCATGGATGTCGTTTACAAGTTTGCAAAATAATAAGTAAACAGACAATATAACAACGGCTGATCAAAAGTCTTTGGCTTTCGTTCAGCCGTTCTTTTTAATTAAAATAATATCCCTATGACAAGAAAACTTCTTTCAATGACTTTGTTGGGGCTGCCTTTGTGTTCCGTACTGGCCCAGCAGGAAGCTGCTCATAAGCCTTATAATATTGTATACATTATGACTGACGATCATACAGCACAGATGATGAGCTGTTATGACCAGCGTTATGTGGAGACTCCTAATCTGGACCGTATCGCCAACGACGGAGTCAAATTTGTAAATAGCTTTGTGGCCAACTCTCTTTCCGGACCGAGCCGTGCCTGTATGTTTACCGGAAAGCATAGCCATAAGAACGGTTTTACACATAATGAGAACGGAATCTTTGACGGTAGTCAGCAGACAATGCCCAAGTTGCTTCAAAAAGCCGGATACCAGACGGCTATTATCGGAAAGTGGCATCTGGTGAGTCTGCCGACCGGATTTGATTATTGGAACATTTTGCCGGGACAAGGAGACTATTATAATCCCCGATTCATCACGATGCAGAACGATACCGTGGTAGAAAAAGGCTACCTGACCAATATTATTACCGATAAGAGTATCGACTGGATGGAGAATCAGAGAGACAAGAGTAAACCGTTTATCCTGTTTATTCATCACAAGGCATGTCACCGGAACTGGTTGCCGGAGATGAAATACTTGAATGAATATGAGGACAAGACCTTTACACTGCCGGAGAATTTCTATGATGATTATGCCGGTCGTAAGGCCGCTGCTGTTCAGGAAATGGAGATCGGCAACAATGATCACATGGATATTGTCTATGATACAAAGATTTACAAGCCCGGACAGAAGACAAGATTGTCTTCAACTTATGAGTATATGATCAACCGTCTGGATTCGCAGGATCGGGTACGTTATGACAGTCTTTATAATACCATTACCGCTGATTTTGAGAAAAAGAATCCTCAGGGCAAGGATTTGGCGGAGTATAAGTACCAGCGTTACATGCGTGATTACGCCAAGGTGTTGAAATCGCTCGATGACAATGTAGGCCGTGTGCTTGATTATCTCAAGGAATCCGGTTTGCTGGATAACACCTTGGTCGTGTACACCTCTGATCAGGGATTCTATATGGGCGAGCACGGATGGTTTGACAAGCGCTTTATGTATGAGGAGTCGTTCAGCACTCCGTTGGTCATGCGCTTGCCCGACGGCCTGAAAGCCCGTGGCGAGATTAAGGAAATGGTGCAGAACATCGATTATGCGCCTACGTTCCTGGATCTGGCAGGAGCGCCGATTCCTGATGATATTCAGGGAGAGTCCCTGTTGCCTTTGCTGAGGGGTGAGCATCCGAAAAACTGGAGAAACAGTCTGTATTATCATTTCTATGAATATCCGGCCGAGCACATGGTGAAGCGTCACTACGGAATTCGCACGGAGCGTTACAAGCTGATTCATTTCTATAATGATATTGACGAGTGGGAACTTTATGATTTGAAGAACGACCCGATGGAGATGAATAATATTTACGGAAAGAAAGGCACGGAAAAGATTACGAAAGAGCTGAAAAAGCAGCTTTGGGATTTGCAGATTCAGTATGACGATCCTATCCGTAACAAGTATCCATTGAATAAGTAAAGAATTCTTTCGGATTTCCTTGTTTAATTTTTGTAAAAAAAACAATTGTATCCATTTAACTGTCAAATCAATTTGGTAACTTTGAAGTTCTAAAAAATATATAATATGCTTACTCAAATTATCAATGCAAAGATCCTTACTCCACAGGGATGGTTGAAGGATGGTTCTGTAATTATACGTGACAATAAAATTCTGGAGGTCACCAATTGTGATCTGGCTGTCATTGGTGCAGATGTGATTGATGCCAAAGGTATGTATGTAGTGCCGGGTGGTGTGGAAATGCACGTACATGGTGGCGGTGGTCGCGATTTCATGGAAGGTACTGAAGATGCGTTCCGTGAGGCTGTTGCAGCTCATGCAAAGCATGGTATGACCTCAATCTTCCCGACTTTGTCTTCTTCAACAGTTCCTATGATCGAGAAAGCTGTTGAAACCTGTAACAAGTTGATGGCAGAGAAAGACAGCCCTATTTTGGGTCTTCACTTGGAAGGTCACTATTTGAATATCAAGAAAGCTGGTGGTCAGCTTCCTGAGAATATTAAAGATCCGGATCCTAATGAGTATATTCCAATTGTAGAGAATTCTCCTTGTCTGGCACGTTGGGATGCTGCGCCAGAACTTCCGGGAGCTATCCAGTTCGGCAAGTATTGTGCAGCCAAGGGTATTTTGCCTTCTATTGCACATACACAGGCTGAGTTCAAGGATGTGAAGGCTGCTTATGAAGCTGGTTTTACACACGTGACCCACTTCTATAACGCAATGCCTGGATTTCATAACAAACGTGAGTACAAGTACGAGGGTACTGTAGAGAGCGTTTATCTGTTGGATGACATGACCGTAGAGTGTGTTGCTGACGGAATCCACGTACCTCCAACTATCTTGCGTATGGTTTACAAGATCAAGGGTGTGGAGCGTATGGCTTTGATTACCGACGCTTTGGCTTGTGCTGCCAGCGACAGCGACAAGGCTTTCGACCCACGCGTCATCATCGAGGACGGTGTGTGCAAGCTTTCTGACCGTTCTGCTTTGGCAGGAAGTATCGCTACTACCGACCGTTTGATCCGCACTATGGTTGAGCAGGTAGAGGTTCCTTTGGAAGACGCTATCAGAATGGTTTCTGAGACTCCTTCTAAGATCATGAACGTTTACGACCGCAAGGGTTCTTTGGCCAAGGGTAAGGATGCCGATATCCTGATTCTGGATGAGGCTTTGAATATTCGTTGCATCTGGCAGATGGGTAAGATTATTGAAAATACTTTATTTTGATCCTATCTTGAAAATTTCAGCTGTGTTCTGTTAAAGGACACAGCTTTTTTATTTGTATTTGTCTGTTTCGGGAGGAAAAAAGGGTTCTTTTAAAGAAAAAACTTTTTTTATTTTAAGATACGCATAAGATTCTTTATCTTTGAAAAAATGTTTGAAATCTAAACCAGAACTTCCTATGATGCGTAGCTATAGTTTCTTGAAAATGTTCCGGAAATATGTCACCTCCAGTGTGATGTTGATTCTGGCTACTATTCTTGCATTGATTATTGCGAATTCCAGTTTGGGCCATACTTATACCAACTTTTGGAATCTTCCGATGTCATTGTCAATAGGTAATTTTAATCTTTTCAGTCATGGGGGGGCTACACTTACTGTCATGGAGTTTATCAACGACTTTTTGATGGTGGTGTTTTTCTTTTCTGTCGGTTTGGAAATTAAACGTGAAATCCTGGTTGGAGAACTTTCTTCTGTGAAAAAGGCATTGTTGCCTGTGATTGGAGCTATAGGTGGTATGCTTATGCCCGTGTTGGTTTTTTGGTTAGTGAGTCCAGATGATCCGACAATGTTGCGGGGAGCAGCCATTCCGATGGCCACGGATATAGCCTTTTCTTTGGGAGTCCTTTCAACCTTTGGCCGTCGGGCTCCTTTGTCGTTGAAAGTCTTTCTGGCGGCCTTGGCGGTGGCGGATGATCTGGGAGGCATTCTGATTATCGCGCTGTTCTATACTACTGAAATTCATTTGAATTTTCTGCTTTATGCTCTGATCCTTATTGCCATTCTGATATTCGGCAATATAAAAGGTGTGCGCTCAAAGTTTTTTTATATCTTTGTAGGTGTGTTTGTTTGGTATTGTTTCCTGAATTCAGGAATACATGCCACGATAGCAGGTGTTGTGGTGGCTTTCTGTATACCGGCAACCTTGAAGCGGACACCAACGTTTTTTATAGAACGTATCCGCAGAAGAATAAACCAGTTTCCGGTGACTAATATAGAGAAGGGATGTAAAGCTCCGATATTGACTGATAACCAGATAGGTATATTGAAAAGTATAGAAAATGCTTCAGATCACATTATCAGTCCGTTGCAGGATATGGAAGATTCTTTGCATACTCCGATCAATTATATTGTGATACCGGTGTTTGCTTTTGCCAATGCTGGAATCGTATTAGAGGGTATGTCTTTGGCAAATCTGTTTTCCGGAGTTGGTCTGGCTGTATTTTTAGGCCTGGTGATCGGTAAATTTATCGGTGTATTTTCTTTCTCCTGGATCGCTATTAAGCTGGGCCTTGTGAAAATGCCTTCGGGCAGTAACCTCAAATCCTTTGCCAGTGTTTGTGCGTTGAGCGGAATTGGATTTACGGTCGCTATGTTTATCGCCGATTTGTCATACGATAGTACTTTACCACAAACAGCTATATTGCTTAGTGATGCCAAAATAGGAATTTTATGTGGTTCGTTGCTTTCTGGTATTATCAGTTGGCTACTCCTGAATCATAATCTTCCCCGACATGCAATAGAATCCCAAGATTGTAAAGACTAAACAATTATATAATCCTTAAAAACAAAAGAATGAAAAATGTTACTTTTTTTGCTGCTGCCTTAGCACTCCTGTCCGCAGGAAATGTTTGGGCTCAGGAGTCTGTAAATCTGACTCCATTACCTAAGGAAATTCAAGTGGGGCAGGGTATGCTGACTCTACCCCAGAAATTTACCGTTAATTTGAATGGATTGGCTGATTCTGTAAAAGCAGAAGCCGAGAAGTTTGTTGAAGTTTATACTGAGGTTTCCGGTGCCGAAGTTACTATTGTTGATCAGGGTGATGCTTCTTCTATCATCAACTTGAACCTGAATACGGGAGCCAATAATCTGGGTCCTGAAGCTTATAAGTTGAAGATCACGGAGCAGAATATCAGTATTGAGGCAGAAACCACCAGAGGTTTTTATTATGCTTTCCAGAGCTTGAAGAAACTGTTGCCTCCTTGCGTTATGGCTGGAGTGAAGGATCCGAATGTTACCACCTTTATTTTGCCGGTAGTAGACATTAATGACGCGCCAAAATTCCAGTATCGTGGATATATGCTTGATGTATGCCGTCATTTCTTCACGGTAGACGAAATCAAACGCATACTTGACGTGATGTCTTATTATAAGATGAACAAGTTCCACTGGCATCTGACAGAAGACCAGGGATGGCGTGTTGAGATCAAGAAATACCCAAAACTTACCAGTGTGGGTAGTGTACGTGAATTTTCTTGGAATACGGAATATATACCGGGAGGCCAACGTTACCGGACCTATGAACCATACGGTCCTTATTTCTACACTCAGGAAGAGATCAAGGATGTGGTGAAATATGCGCAGGAACGCCATATTGATATCATCCCTGAGGTGGATATGCCTGGACATTTTGCTGCGGCGATGACTGCTTATCCGGAATATAGCTGTAATCCTCAGGGTTCACACTACATATGGTGTGATGGTGGTATTTCATCTGATGTGCTGAATGTGGCTAATCCCGAGGCTGTTCAGTTTGCCAAAGATATTATGACCGAACTGATGGCGTTGTTCCCCTATCCTTATTTCCATATCGGTGGTGACGAGTGTCCGACTTCTGCTTGGGAAAATAACAAGCAATGTCAGGAAATGATGAAGGAGTATGGTTATACCAGCTATCGTCAGTTGCAGAGTCATTTCATTCATGAATTGGCTGATCATGCAGCCGAGCATGGTAAGAAACTGTATGTTTGGAATGAGGCTATTACCGCAGGAGGAGCCGATGTAGAAATGATTAAAAAAGCCGGTGCTACCGTAATGTGCTGGACCGGTGCTGATGCCGCTGCAAAGAAGGCTGCCGAGCTGGGCTTGAATAATGTGTTGACTCCTCAACCTACCTTATACATTAACCGTAAGGCGGGAACCGACCCGAGTGAACCACATGCTGTTGGAGGCGGTAATGATGCTACCTTGCAGCAGGTATATGGCTACAATCCAAGCAATGGAGTAGCTGCCAATTTGCAGAAATACTACACTGGTGTGCAGGGTACATTCTGGACAGAGCATGTTTCAGAAGCTGGTCATGTGGAATATCTTACCTTCCCACGTTTGATGGCTATTGCCGAAACCGGATGGTCACCAACTGAAAAGAAGAACTTTGATGACTTCTGCAATCGTATGAAGCAGGATACGGTGCTGTTGAATTATAATAATTATCAGTACGCACCTTATTATATTAAGGATTTGAACACTAGCAAAGTAGTTCTTCCGGTTTCTTCTACCTTAGAGAAAAAGGTGTGGTACCGCCTGGTAACGATGGCTAGTGATGCTGATCGAAATGACAAGTGTTTGGAATTGTTGCGCGAAGGAGCATCACAGATCGCACAATATTCAGGTAAAGGTGCTCAGGCCGGACGCCTTTGGAGTGGTGCCATGGTGGCTGAAGGAAACGAAGCCTACGATTATCAGTGGTGGGCTTTGGTTGAGGATCCGCAGAATAAGGGTAAGTATGCTTTGGTATGCAAAGCGTTTCCAAATGGCTCTGTAAATCCGACGGCTACAGCTGATAATAATACTGGTCGTTGGACTTATGATAAAGAGGCTATGCACTATAACTTTACTATAATAACCGGATCTTATTATGGACAGAATGGTGATAATTACTATTATGCCATCAAGAGTGATAAGCATACCAATAATTACTTTAATATGGGTGCCGGTGGACAAGGCTATGCTGTAAACCTTTATGGCGATCCTGCTGATGGTAAGGGTGGATTATGGGAATTCCAGCCTTTGGACAGAAGTCAGACTGTTGACTTGGAAGGGCTGATCAACGAAGCTAAATCACTTTTGAATAATGCCGTTTGCTATGAAACCGGAAATCCGCAAATCGGTAAATACGATCAGGCCAAGACTGATGAACTGAAATCTGTGATCGATAGGGAAGATGCTACTGCCGAGGAGATTCAGACTGCTATTCAGGCAATGGAAGCCACTTTGGGTGTTCCGCAGAATGGTGATCAGATTCGTATCACCAATGCTGTGGATGGAAATTATAAAGGCTTGTCTATCTCAGAAAAAGATGGTTTGCTCAAAACTTCCGATTCAAAATGGAGTTCGGATATCTGGGTTGTTGAAAACAGTGCCGACAACAGTTTCGCTTTGAAAAATCTGGTTTCCGGTAAGTATATTAATGGTAATGCCAATCCGCTGACATTAGGCGCGGAACAGACTGCCTATAAATATAGCTTCAACCCGTCTTATCAGGACTTTACTCTGGCTACTGCCGAGAACAAGGCTCTGTTCCCGGTATCTGTAGACTATTCAACTAATCCGGGCTGTATTTATGTAGATGGCGTACGTCCACAGGGAGCAGCCTGGAAGCTGGATAAGGTATGGCAGGTGAAGTATGAATGTGTAGATACTGATGGTAATGCATTGGGCTCTTATTTTGAGGCCGCAACTGATGGCGCTGACGTGACTTGCAATGCTCCGGAAATTCTGAATTTCGAAGTAATGAACTATGGTGAGGGCCAGACAGAGGCTCCTGTTGTGGAGAATATCAGTCAGAATCAGACCGTGAAGGTGGTTTATAAGAGAACTGCTTATGCCTTGACTATTGATTGTCGTGATGAAAATGGCAATTTATTGGAATCTAAGAATGATACTGTTAAGGTAGGCGAGAGCACTGAAATTGTTTATCCGGAAATTGCATATTACACCTTTAAAGAGGGAAGTGTAGCGCCAGGGTCTTATACGCCGACTAAGGACGAAGTGATCTCAGCCGTATATTCTACAGAGGCTATGTATTTGGGATTCAAAGCTGTAGACGAGGTAGTTACAGAATTAGAAGGCGGAAAGCAGTATTTGTTCTTTGATGCAACTACAGCTTCAGGACGAAGCGGATTTATCAATGTTTCTGACAATGGCGTTGTTCTGACAAACAATGCAACAGAGGGTGCCCCTGCATATGTATGGACTTTGGAAGCTGCTTCTGGAAATAATCAGTTCAAGGTAATGAATAGTAACAAGAAGTATATTCCTTCACTGCCGAACGGTCAGAATGTGAAAGTTTCTGATAAGGGAGATTCATTTACCTTTACTTTGAATGCAGATAATGAAACCTGGAAGATTAAAGGCTCCAACGGATCATATTGGAATGGTAATGTAGGAAGCATGACTGGTTGGTCTGATGCTCACCCTTACAAGGTTTATACATTTGTTCCGGTTCCTTACTTTGAGGTGAAATGTAACTATGTTGATGATAGCGGCAACGCAATCACAAGCATTTCTGCCACCGTAACAATTGTCAAGGCTGGCGACTCTTACACCCTTAATGCTCCTGAGTTGGAAGGATATGAGAAACCGACAGTGAGTGTTTCTGCAGAACAGTTGGCTGCGGTAAGTGCGAATCTGGATATTCAGGTGGTATACAAACCGATAAGTACAGGGATTGACAGTGTAGAGTCTGAGACTGAAGCCAATAGCGGTCTTTACGATCTGAATGGCCGTAAGTTGGATAAGGCTACAGTAAAAGGTATTTATATTGAAAATGGCCAGAAAGTAGTCAAATAATCGGCTCCTAAGCTGAAAGAAAGCTATAAAAAACAGCACCGCAAAGTGAAATAAAACTTGCGGTGCTGTTTTTGTTTTACCATAAGTGCTGCTTGAATAGCTGATTTTTTACTGGATGTTTTCGTTGAATTATAATTCTCGCTCCAGTCCGCCGTCCTTAATCCATTGCATGACATTGGCAGGTGGTCTTTCGTTCTTGAGCTCTTCTTTCATAAAGTCCATATAGGGAGCCACATGTTTGAAGAATTGGTGGTAACCGGCGCACAGATAGTTCTGGCCGTTTTCTCCATCTTTAGAAAGGGCAAATCTGTTCTTTGGGCATTCGCCATGGCATGCAAACAGAAAATCACAGTTTTTACACTGTTGGGTTAATGTAGATTTCTTGGCCTCGCCAAACTTGAGCTGCTTTTCGCAGAACATCATCTCAATCAGATTTTTCTGATAGATATTGCCCAGTTTATATTCCGGAAAAACAAAATGGTCGCAACTGTATACATCGCCATTAAACTCCATGATGCCGGCATGTCCGCAGGTCTCGGCCATGCTGCAAAGTCCCGGGAGCACTCCTACCCAATTGGCCAATGTGGCGTCAAATATCTGAATGTAATAGTCACCGACATCATTCCGGACCCACTCGTCGAAGATCGTGCATAAAAACTTGCCCCATTGTTCTGGGGTCACGGAAAAGTCAGCCAGCTTGGCCTCTGCTCCTTCGGTAGGGGTCGCTAAGATTCTGCCGTCCGGATGCTTGAATATGCGTTCGACAACAGGCGTAAACTGAATGTAATGGCAACCGATTTCCTTGAAGAAATGATAGAATTCAAGCGGATAGTCCGCGTTATAATCGTTTACTACGGCCATCGCGTTCCATTCTACCTGAAATTTGTTCAGCAGTTTGATGCCGTTCATGACTTGAACGAAAGATGGTTTGCCTCTTTTTGACTTTCTGTACTCGTCGTGAAATTCCTGGGGACCATCGATGGAAACTCCGACCAACCAGTTTTCCTCATGGAAGAAACGGCACCATTCTTCGGTAATTAGAGTACCGTTGGTTTGGATCGAGTTGGCGATTCTGCGTCCCTGGCCATACATTTTCTGAAATTTTACAGCCTTTTTATAGAATTCAAGCGGGCGCATCATGGTTTCTCCGCCATGCCAGGTAAAGTAAATTTCGGGTGTGGTTTGACTGTTGATGTATTCTTTGATAAATCTCTCCAGCAACTCATCGCTCATAATCTGTTTGGGAGTATGCTGATAGAGCTTTGATTTTTCTGTATAATAGCAGTAATCACAGGCCAGATTACAAAGAGAGCCAGCCGGCTTGGTCATGATATAGAGCGGCTTGCTAAGGGTATAGGTAGTTTTTTCCATAAATGCCTTTAAAATAGACATCCTGAATACAAGATGGGTCTGTTGCGGCCGTCTGCTTGTATTCAGGATGATGATTGTTATGATCAGATATAATCCGAGACAAGATTAAAGGGCATCTTTCTCGATGTCTTTGAAGTACTTGTAAGTACCGACCTTCAATTCGTCTGTTGCAGCTTCATCGCAAACGATGATTCCATGCTGGTGCAACTGCAATGCGCTAATCGTCCACATCTGAGTAATGCCGCCTTCTACTGCGTGATACAATGCTTTTGCCTTGTTGTGGCCGTTGCAGAGGATCAATACTTCTTTAGCAGACATAACAGTACCTACACCTACAGTCAGAGCGTGCAAAGGTACATTGTTCGGGTCACCGCCGAAGAAGCGGGAGTTGGCAATACGGGTGTCTGTAGTCAGGGTCTTTACACGAGTGCGTGAAGTCAGAGAAGAACCCGGTTCGTTGAATGCGATATGGCCGTCAGGACCGATACCTCCGATGAACAGGTCAATACCACCGGCTTCCTCGATCATTTTCTCATAATTTGCACATTCAGCTTCCAGATTGTCGGCATTGCCGTTCAGGATATGAATATTCTCTTTTGGGCAATCAATATGGTTGAACAAATTGTTCGCCATGAAAGAATGGTAGCTTTCCGGATGAGATTCCGGCAGACCGACATACTCGTCCATGTTGAAAGTAACTACATTCTTGAAACTTACTTTGCCGGCTTTGTATGCTTCAACGAGGGCTTTATACATACCAATTGGAGATGATCCTGTCGGCAATCCCAAAACGAAAGGCTTCTCTGCAGTTGGCTGTGCTGCATTAATTTTATTGATTACATAATTTGCGGCCCATTGTGACAATTGGTCGTAGTTCGGTTCGATAATAACTCTCATAATTTATTCTATTTTAATTAATGTACAATGCTGTTACAAAGATAATAATAGTAAAAGACATAAAGAAATTTTTTTTCTGAATTTCTTTCACGATTTTCTGTTTTTCTTTATCTACGTTCTATTTAAAACTTTAACATTAGAAAGTTGGATTTTCTTGGTATTTTATTTTAATTTGCAGTGTTATACTGAATACAATAAATGAATGAAGTCATGTTTGCTGAAAAAATAAATAGGATTCGGAAAGTTGGTCTGTTTGGAGGTTTGTTGCTCTCGGTAGGATTGCAGGCAAGGCAGAATAATGCTCCCAATATCATTTTTATTCTGTGTGATGATATGGGGTATGGGGATTTGGCCTGTTATGGTCAGAAATATATTAAAACTCCGAATCTGGATAAAATGGCTTCAGAAGGAATGCTGTTTACCCAGGCCTATGCCGGAAGTCCTGTCAGTGCTCCGTCGCGTGCTACATTGATGACCGGACAGCATACCGGACATACGGAAGTTCGGGGTAATAAGGAGTATTGGTCCGGACAGGTTCAATATGGCCGCAATACGGATTATGCTGTAGCCGGTCAACATCCGTACGATCCGGAACATGTAATTCTTCCTGAGATTTTGAAAGATCAGGGATACACTACGGGTATGTTCGGTAAGTGGGCCGGAGGTTATGAAGGCTCTGTATCTACACCTGACAAGCGTGGAATAGATGAATATTATGGTTTTATTTGTCAGTTTCAGGCACATCTTTATTATCCGAACTTTTTGAACCGATATAGTAAAACTCTTGGTGATACAGGAGTGGTGCGCGTGGTTATGGATGAAAATATCAAATATCCGATGCAGGGATCGGAGTATGGACGCCGCCCGCAGTATTCAGCTCGTATGATTCACGATAAGGCTATGGAATGGCTGGACCGGCAAACGGCTGATCAGCCATTTTACGGATTCTTTACTTATACGTTGCCTCATGCCGAGCTGGTGCAACCTGGTGATTCCATTTTGGATTATTATCTGGAAAAATTCAAGAACGACAAGAATTTTAAAGGAGATAACGGATCCCGGTATAATGCTGTTGCTAATGTTCACGCACAGTTTGCTGCAATGATTACCCGTCTGGATGATTATGTCGGTGAGATCATGCAGAAACTGGAGGAAAAGGGCTTGGCTGAAAATACATTGGTTATTTTTTCTTCGGATAATGGACCTCATGAAGAAGGAGGAGCTGATCCTGCCTTTTTCGGTCGAGACGGTAAGTTGCGCGGTTTGAAGCGTTCTTGCCATGAAGGAGGAATCCGTGTGCCTTTTATTGCCAAGTGGCCGGGCAAGATACCGGCTGGTGTGGTGAATGACCATCAGTTGGCTTTTTATGATATTATGCCAACTTTTTGTGAGTTAGCCGGAATAAAAGATTATACCAAGAAGTATGTGAATAAAGAGAAAAAGGAGGATTATTTTGATGGAATATCTTTTGCTCCGACCTTATTAGGACAAGATAAGAAGCAGAAAAAACATCCTTATCTCTATTGGGAGTTTAATGAAACCCAACAGATTGCCGTACGTAAAGGCGATTGGAAACTGATTGTGAAGTCGGGCAAATGTGAACTTTATGATTTGGCAGCGGATGTACATGAAGATCATAATATAGCAGACAAGCATCCTGAAATAGTAGCTGAACTGTGTGACATTGTTCGAAAGGAGCATGTGGACAGTCCGCTATTCCCGATTATATTACCTAAATAAATCATATTATTAACTTAATTACCTATATAATGAAAAAAAGTACTTTATTTTCCTTGGCATTAGTTGCCGGAGTGGCTTTGAGCCCGTCTTTGGCCAATGCTCAGACCAAGGTAACACTGACAACCGGTAAGGCTGTTGGTGCGGAAATGAGTTTCGCAACCAATCCGGGTAACCTGTCGATTGACTGGGGTGACGGAAAGGTCGTGGAAGTTTCAACGAACGGCGAGCCCGTAAAGGGTACCCTGAAGGGACAAACTGTGACTGTCTCTTGTGACAATCTTTGGCTTTTTGACTGTAGTTCCAATGAATTGACTGGGCTGGAGTTTGCTGATGCTTTGAACTTGAAAGCATTGTATTGCTCTGATAACCAGTTAACCTCAATGACATTGAGTGCTGTGCGTAATCTGGAAGATCTGGATTGTTCTGAAAATGAATTGTCTTCATTGGGAATGACTTTATTGCGTAATCTGAAGTCCTTGAATTGTGCGAACAATAAATTGTCTGCCTTGTCATTGTCTAGTCAGGAAAGTCTGAAAACATTGATTTGTTCTGGCAATTCGCTGACTTCATTGGGTACTTCTTCTTTGTCCAATCTGGAAACCTTGTGGTGTCAGGATAACGAGTTGACAAGCCTGAATTTGAATTCCAATTCAAAATTGCAGTCATTGGTTTTCGATAATAACAAAGTTTCTACTGTAAGTGCTGCAAACTGTACCGCACTTGTAGACTTTTGGTGTGATAATAACCAGTTGAAAACTTTGGATATTCAGAAAAGTGTAGGTTTGCAGACTTTGTCTTGTTCAAACAATTTGCTATCCCAATTGAATATTCCGGTGGCAACCTCAACCAATAAAACCTTGGCTTTTTATTGCGATGGAAATAATCTGACCTTCTCTTCCATGCATTCTATGGAAAATGTTCAATATGAGGCCTTGTTTGGTCCGCAGAATAAGTTTGCACTTCCTGAGAGCCAGATTCTGGTAGGGGAGCAAATTGTTTTGGATGGTTTTGAGGAGAATCTGGACGGAGAAAAACTTTATGCAGATTATGTTTGGAAGAATGGTGATGCAGAACTGGTAAAGGGTTCAAAAGATGATTATACCGAGCGCAATGGCTTGTTTAAGTTCAATAAACCGTTCAATGCTATTTATTGTGAGGTTACAACAGACTATTATCCGGGCATTACATTGACTAGCGAACCTTTGAATGTTGTAACAGAAGAAACTGGTATAGAAGATGTGATGGCATCTTATGGTTTCTCTTATGTTACGAATAACGGTACAATTAATATGAAATCAGATAAGCCATATCGAGTTAATATTCACACGGTTGATGGTAAGCAGGTATGGACTGGAATCGTTACTGGCGAGGAACGTGTTTCTTTAGGACACGGAATTTTCCTGGTGAACGGAGTAAAGGTTTCTCTCTAAATAATTCATGATATAAAAAAGAAATACGATGAACAAAAATATATTATTTTCAGGAGCTTTGATGCTCCTTTCCGCTACAGCTACTTTTGCGCAGAGCACGGCAGAGAAGAATATGCTGCTGTTGGGAGCTCAGAGAATGACGGTAGGTAGTGCTGATACTGTCTTTTATGTTCCGGTGTTATCTAATCAGGAAGAACTCGAGATCGCTTCTTCTGTGGATTGGGCAAAAGCTTCAATGGATAAGAAACGTTTGAAAGTTGTCGTGAATCAGAATTTTAATCCGGAAGAAAGAACTGCTCAGATTACTTTGGCTACAAAGAATGGAGTTATGAAACGTACATTTGTTGTAGATCAAGATCGAGAAAATCTGGCTTCGTATGCTCCTAAGGATTTGAAAGTAAATGTGGCTTCTGCTTCTGCCAGTGCTTCTCAGCCTGGGGAAGGTATTGATAGAACCTATGATGGAAATATGAACACTCTGTGGCATTCTCCTTACCAGAATGGAGAGTTTCCATTTACGCTTATCTATAATTTTAAGGATGTTGATCAAATTGACTATTTGAGATATTGTCCGCGTACAGCAGGTGGAAACAATGGAAACTTTGACGAAGTGGTTATTTCTGTAAAATGTGCCGGAGATACAGATTATAGAGAAGTATATACAAATAAATGGGGAGGAAAGAGTCTGTCACGTGATGTTGTTTTTGATGAACCACTGAAAAATCCGGTTTCCATTAAATTTGTTGTTAAATCAGGTGCCAACAATTTCGCATCATGTGCCGAAATGGAGTTTTATAAGAAAGTTGCGGATGATCCTAATACTGCGATCTTTGCTGATGATCTGTGGAGCTCTTTAAAACCGGGAACTACTCAGGATGATATCAATGCTTTGACTAACCCCTATGCTAAATTTGTGGCTCAGCAGTTGCTTGACAATAGTGCTGAATTTACCAAAGGAAGAATTCAGGAATATACTTGTCGTCTTTCTCCGGAGGCACAGTCTGATTTGTTGAAGGCGCCAGGAAAATATTATGATCATCTTCAGGGTGTGACTGGTATCAATATTAATAAGGGTACTCATGGAATTGCTGTTTCGGGACTACCGGATGGTGAATCTCTGAATCTTAAGGTAGTTGCCTGGTTCTCTAAGGAATTGGATTCTGAAGGTGTGGGTGCTGGCCCGGCAGAATATTCATATACCTTGCATAATGGAATCAACACGATTGAGTATACTTCTGACTATGATGGATTGGCATATATTGCATACTATTCAGATGAGAGTCCGGTAGACCATAACAAATATCCGAATGTGAAAGTCCACTTTATCAATGGAATTGTGAATGGTTATCTTTCTCCGGATCGGACGAATGATGAGCTGGATGTGGTTTTGCAAAATGCCAAGAACCGTTGTATCGACTTGGTAGGTAGTAAGGTGCACTCTATATGGCAGGTTTCAGGTATGAGAAATTACTGTAAGGCCATAGATGGTAATTCCAAAGGTTATGTTCAGTTTATGAATGTATTGGATACTTTGGTTGATTGGGAACACCATTTGTTGGGATTGAAAAAATACAACCGTGTTCCAGATAACCGTACAATGGCTTATGTGAACTATACTTACTATATGTTCCAGGGGTATTACGGAGTATCTTTCATGTATGATCAGGAAAGCCGAGTTTTGAATTGTAAAACAATCATGACGAATGATGGTGATGCCATTTGGGGCTTGAGCCATGAGTGGGGACACCAGCATCAAATGCAGCCTTATTTCTGTTGGGCCGGTTTGGGTGAAAGTTCCAATAATATGAATTCTTGTGAGAATGTGTTGCGTATGGGATACCAAGGATATGCGAAAGATGAGAATGGTGATTATATTCTAGATTGGGCTGGAAACAAAAAAGATCAGGGAGCTGGACGAATTGAAGGGGCTTGGGAAGGTGCCTATAATACCTTCTTTGTCAATGTGGAAGACACACTGACCTCTCAGTGGCGTCTGGCGGCTTATCAGCAGATTAATTCTTTCAGCTGGTGTCCGGCCGTTCAGGACGAGATCCGTGCGCAGTACGCTAAATGTTATGAAAATGGCCGTTGGGCGATTCCGTCCTTGAAGGAAGACCGCGAGCATGCGGTTTCAACAAATGAAGTAAATGTAGAGCAGAATACCGCTCCATTCTACATGTTGCATAACTATTTCAGCTATGTTTCCGAGGACAAGTCCAAGAAGGACTTCCAATTGGATCTGTATGAGTCACTGCGTCAGAACGACAATGAGAACGGTTCTTCTGTAGAGATAATGCCGAACGGGCAGCGCAAATCCGAGGTGGACAAGTATGAGTTGATTGCAGGTGCACAGAATGGAGTGGAGGGTAAATTGGATAAATTGAAAGAGCTTTATCCGAACACTTGCTGGTTGAAATACATCAATGAAAACTCCAACTGCTGGCAGAACAGTGTGCCGTTTATTTTCAACTACATCAGAAAGGCTTCCTTGATCAGCGGATATAACCTCTTTGACTTCTTTGATAATTATGGATTCATGCGTACTGTTGTCATGATGATCGGTGACTATGGTAATAAGGGTTATGCCATGATGCAAGATATGAAGGATGAGTTTAAGGCGGATATGGATGCTTTGGGCTTAAAGGAAGTGGATGCTGACATGATGCAAAAGATGGCACATTCTCCACTGCCGGTTTACGAAACTCCAAATGTTCCAAATGAACCTGTGGAGAAGTAAAAAGATCATTATTTGATTTTAAGAAACGGTACAAGGTTTTTCCTTGTATCGTTTCTTTTTATTGTCATTAAAACGCTATACGATGAAATCATTCCTGTTATTAGCTGTTTTGGCTTGTGTCTCTACCGTTTTTGCAGATAACGAAATCAAGGTTTGCGGAAAGGTTCAATTTGCCGACCCCGGTTTTAAGATTATCGCTTATCGTTACGAGGGATTTCGAAAAGACACTCTTGCCATCTGTGAGGCAAGTCCGGATCTGTCTTACGAGATGAAAATTCCGGTGGACCATCCGGGAGTTGTTGCTTTAAACTGCGCAAACTGGCAATCGGTAAATGTGTGGATGGAAGATGAGGATCTTGATGTGGATTTCCGTGGTAAGGATACGGCACGCATCAAAATCAAGAATCCTCCTTTTGTTTACATTAAGGGAGGAAAAAACAATGAATTGATGAATTGGATTAACTTTGAAGCTTATCGTAATTATCAGCAGATGATAGCTGTATCTCAGGCTGCCTATCGTGCTCAGTTTACTTCTGAACATGAACGCCAGGCTTTATCTATGAAGCTGTATGACCACGGCAATGAAAACTATAAAGAGCATCTCCGTTTTCTGGTGAAACATTATGCGGACCGTACGTCAGTGATGGCTGCTATACGTGAGTTGAACTTTGAGGAGGATTCCGTTTTGATCAAGCAGGCGTTGAATACACTGAAAAAGGCAAACCATGGAGCTGCTGTGCTTATAGAGGCTTATATGAAGGAAAACCGTGAAGCTTTGGCTTTAAAAAAACGTATGGAGCCGGGCAATGTATTGCCTGCTTTCGAGTGCCTTTCCGAGCAAGAAGTTCCAATACGCATTTCTGACTTTAAAGGCAAGGCTTTAGTGCTGGATTTTTGGGCTAGCTGGTGTGGCCCTTGCCGAAAGGAGATTCCAAACCTAAAGGCGGTATATGATGAGTTTAAGGATAAAGGAGTTGCTTTTCTTAGCGTTTCGATTGATGGGAAAAAAACTGACTGGATCAAAGCTCTCAAGGCAGAGCAAATGCCTTGGAGCCAGGCTTGGGTGAAAGATTCCGGAAAAGCTGTCATGGATTCCATGCAGTTTAGTGGTATTCCTTTTATTGTTATTTTAGATAAAGAAGGACGTATTTATCGAAAGAATGTTCGAGGTAAGCAAATCAAGGAAACCTTGCTGGAACTTCTGGAGGGTAAGCCTTGTGAAAAAACGGTTCATTCACCTGCGTCCGTGAGCATGGGGGCGATGATGTAATTGGAAATGTAAACTGGGTCAAAAAAAGCTTGCGTAAAGTAAAGATAAACTTTGCGCAAGCTTTTTTTGATTTTCCGTGAATCAATATTTATGTTTACCGTATCACGGTTTATAGTCAACGCGTTTCGCTTTTGTTTTATAGATTGTTTCTTTAAAGCTGTTTGCATCGAATTTAAGCGCGTCTTTTGTCAGTTCCGGAACATTGTAGCTCTTAAGCAGAAAAATGTTCTGTAACGGGCTTTTTTGTGGTAACATAAAAGCTTTGTGCGCTTTCCCTTTCCGGTCAAAATATGCCAGATAAAGACGAGTAAAATTACCGTCATCACGCCGGCTGCTGAAGACAATCCAACGACCATTACTACTCCAGGAGTGATAGCTGTCTGCTTCATTGCTGTTTGCTGCTATTAACGGGTAGTTTGTACTGTCCTGGAGGTTCATGACCCAAAGGTCGGAGCTTTTGTGCCAGATATGAAACTGTCCGTAATCTCCTTTTGTATAAAGTAAGTATTTGCCGTCTGGACTTATTCGGGGCACGGAAGCACTTTTCCCTTCTGCCTGACAGTTGACAACCAGATTGGGCTTGCTGAAGGTTTCTTTCTGAGGGTCAAAATCCAGTGACATGATGTTGTATTTTATATCCTTATAGTTTTTCAGAAAGAACAGATACCGGTCATTATCGGAAATTGAATCCAATTGGGGTAGGTGAGCAACACAGTAATATAATTTGTTGCCTTCTGCATTCCAACAAGGGAAGGTTTCGAGGTCATTTTTGGTTTTCAGGATATTCCGAATACTATTATTGTTTGCATTATAATAAATCAAATCACTTTCACTGTCTACCACTTCGACCTTTTCTTTGTCAAGGAGGTGAAAACTTTGTCCCGTCATATTGGATGAGAAAGCAATACGATTCATTTGAGGATGCCAGGATGGATAAACCGATGGACCCAATATGGAATCGTTTTTCAAGTCATATTTCCTGATTCCTTCTGTATTTGCAATAATTGTCCCGCCGTGTGCGCTTCTGACATGGAAAAGCATGTTTCCTGAAGAGTAGTTCTGGTAATTATGACAATTAACGCAATGATTGTCTTCCAAATCATGTACCCGATTGTTTTCATAGATTGTTTGCACCTCAAATGTGCTGAGATCTCTTTGATATAAACCCATTTGTCGATAGAGTTCATATCCAGGTTCTATCAGTCGGTAGGAAACAAAGCGATCTATAGTATCTCGGGCTATTTGCATTTGAAAATCAGGGTAGCGCTTCCATCCTTTATCTGTTTCCGCAAAAATGTGAATATTGATGCCTTTGCCGTGTTCTTGCTTGATCAGTTCCTTCCAGCTTTTTTCTTCAAATATGATTTCCTGTTCGGAATTCCCTTCAATGATAAGAGTTTCTTGTCCGGCACATATCTCTGCTATAATGTTTTTAGCATCGTTCTTCACCTGAAAATTCAGCGGTGCAATGTTCGCTGGAATGATGATGTTCTGGTAATCAGGAAAAATGATAAGTGAGTCTTTGGAGTATTCGTAAGTTTCCGGAGCATGGCTTTTTCTTTGGCAACCTGACAGTATTATTGCAAAGACTGCGGTTAGAAATATCTTGTGATGCATAACAAATTAGTTTACGTTGCTTTCTTTCTTGTTTTCTGTTGCTTTTTCTGTTTTTTTCTCTGCATTCAGGTTTCCATAATAGTAATAATACGGATAGAAACCCAGGAATTGTTCTTTTAATTCTTTTGCTCCTTCTTCTCTTTTACCGTAATATGTTGCCGAGAGATTCATAAACAGATTGTATTTTTGTTTCGAAATTTCATCAAATTGAAAATAGTGGCTTACATTTGGATTCTTGAAACTTTCCATAAGGAGCGCATCGTGTACATTTTTAGGCAGTGGACTGTTTACCAGAGGCTCTGTCCTTATCAGAAAACTCGGTATCATTTTGCTGTATAGGCATGCAGCCAGCGACGCTTGTAGCGCATTCATGGATCTTCCTTGTAATAGAGCGATGTTATAGCCTAAAAACAGAGGTTCTCTGTATAATGTTTCAAAATCATCATTACTGGGATACAGTTCCATGATTCGTTGATAACGGATATTTTGTGCAACGAGTTTGTGATTTCTGTTCAATTCATCTATTCTGTTAGCGAAGCCTTGTTCGAAAGGCATGCTTTTCAGTATTTTTATGTATTTGTTGCATAAGTCTTTTTCTCCGTTTAGCAGGGATGCTTCAGCCAGAATCTTTAATATTAAAGCACTGGGACCTTCCATGCTAAGACGTTCCATCGCGTTACGGTATGCGGAGTTAACCAAACCTGCATGAAGATTCCCGTCTGCCTCATAATATGCGGTTCCGTAATCAGCATCTCCGTTTCTGTCATGTAAATGGAGATCAGAATAGTTGTATTCAATATCAAATAGTGATTGTGTGATTTCTCCGGTTTGTATAAGTGCTATGGCATAGTATGCCGCAATGGTGCGTGCTGAAACGCCACATTCTTTTGCCGTTTTCTTCATTTCTTCCCAATCTTCGCTCTGTAGGGCTCGTTGCATATGGGTTGTGGGACGAACATATGGCCGAAATTGTTCGTTTCCTATAATCAATAAAACTGGTACGAGAATCAGGAACGCACTTTCCAGTAGAACTCGTTTTGTAGAACGAGAGGGACAGGTAAATGCCATAATGATTTTCTTTTTGCTGAACGTACGTATAAAAATACTTTGCAGAATAAGAATAATCAGGATGCAAAGTGGAATACCTAAGATCTTTCCGGTTTCTGTTTGGTAATAGTTGTCAAAGCCGTTGTAAAGCAGATGTATGAGCCAAATGACTGACGGGAGGAACTGTAAAATAGATAGCTTACCGTTCAGCCGGAATACATAGCCAATGAGTGCTGCTATCACGGTTAACATCATAGCTGTGACTGCGCCTCCTAATAACGGATAATAGAAAAGTTGAAGCATGGCTCTTCCTAACCACCACAGGTAGCCGTATGGGCGATGTGAAGTGATGAAATCCATTAGTGGTGATTGGGTGCTGAAAAAGCTATTTTGTTGAGCTATATACAAGGTGTCTCCATAATAGATGCTTAGCAGTGCCCATATACTTAGAAAAAACAGCAGGTGATTGCTGGTTTTTTTTAGTATCTGGATAAAACTGTTCTGTTTCATGTGTTTTATGTTTTATGATTCTGTTGCAAAAATAATAAAAAAATAAAAAGAGGAAGGTCATAAACCTTCCTCTTTTTATTTAATTCAGAAAACTAATTACTGAACTGCTACCTTCTTGTTACCTACAATGTAGATACCCTTAGCCAATCCCTTAGTAGCTTCTGATGCTTTTACGTTCTTCTTGATCAGAACACCGTCAATGCTATAAACATTAACCGGTCCAGACTGAGCATTGATGATTGCGTCCTTGATAGAAGTTTCCAAGTCACCGTCAATCTTGACTACAATGCTACCAGGATTTTCTGCGTTCTTGATGAGACCTGCGTCAATGTATGCGCTGTTCCATCCCATCTGCTGGTTTTTAGATGTAACACCGATAGACTGAACTCCCTTGGTATCTTTTACAACACCCATACCTGCTGCAACTTCAGTATCTCCATAGAAGTTTCCGATCAAACCATTATCTCTTCCAGGAGTAGCTGTAATAACTCGGTCACCGATCAACTCAACAGTCAATCTCGTTGTGTCTGCTGCTGTCGGAGTCTGAGATACTCCTAAAGCTTCACCGCCACCGATGTAGAAGAACGGACGGCCTGCTTCAATTTCAGAGTCTTCAATGATATCCAAAGTCAATTCTTTCTTGCTCATGTCAATAGTACTGATCATGAATGGATATGCCTGTGAATTTGACAGATCTGCAACTACACCTAAAGTGATCGGATAGCTCTTCGCATACAAACGTCCCTTGATGATTTCTTCTGCCTGATAGGTCAACGGAGACAGTTTAGCTGCATCTGTAGTAGATTCGATATCGAAGCATGAACCACCACCCAGGTCCTTGTTGGCCCAATAAACGAGCTTCTGACCTTCTGTCTGGATATGTAATGGATTGATGCTTTCTCCGTTCAGACGAGAACCCTCAATCAGGAAGGTTGCATAACCCAAATCACTTATTTTAAACGCAGCCGGAGTCATACTCAAACCTGCGTTTTTATTACCGGTTTTCTGACCAATATACAAACCTGTTGCCTTGTTTTGGATTGCGTATGCTGTGTCACCCAGATTTACAAAGCGCCATTTAGCATAAGCTTCATCAACTTTCAAAGTTTCTAATGTTTCATTACCGGTAACCTTGATGTCTGCATTGTTCAGGATATCATCTTTTGCATTTGCGGCAACATAAAGTTTTCCTTTACGGATATTGGTAACTTCGCCTGCCTCATTAGTTCTTTTGTCTGGTTCTGTTCCACTGTAATCAAAGTAATGCTGGCTGTAAGAAATGAAGTACCAACGTCCTTCTGATTTTTCATCTGCTATCGTAAGTTTCGGAGCACTTTCCAAGAATGTCTTGACAGCAGCGGTTAATTTCTCAAGGTTGGTCTTGATACCGTTCTTTTCAAATGTTCCGTTAACGTCGTTTTCGTCAACATAGCCTTTCACTTCATCAACTACAGCCTTGAATGCAGTCTTAGCCTCATCTGTGTAAACACCCGGTTCACCAGCCTTGAATCCAACAAGTTCTTCGCTGTTCTTCTTTGTCATAGATGGAGTTGCAGCCTTGTCGTACAAGCTAATTGCGGCATTCAACTCGTTCTTCAATTCTGTAGGGTCTGCCAATTCTACAACGTATGCATCGTAAGCAGCCTGCAAATCTTTGATGTCCTGTTCTGTAGCATTGCCTTTGGCGATAATGCCAGCAGCTTTTGCGAGAGCGGCCTTCATGTCTGTTGCAGGTTTACCCATTTGAGCATTCTGACAATTTGGACTCAATGTTGCCTCATGGAAGTGGAATCCGGCAAAGTGAGTAAACTTGTTTGCAGATTTCCATGTTACGCGCACGTACTGATATTCACCGTCAAGTTCGAAACCGCTAGACTGGTAACCCAGATCTGTCTGACCAGTTGTGTTAGCTGGCAGTCCTGTAATGCTACCTGCATCAATCCATTCTCCGTTAACTGTATCATTAGTTACCTGGAAATTGATTTCTGTAGCCTGGTTTATATTGCTTCTACGATAGATGTAAACAGCAAATCCACTGACAGGCTTGTTCAGTTTGAACTGCAAGTACGGATTTTCTACAGCTACGCCCCAACTAGAATGCCAGTATGTCTTTTCCTGACCATTTGGTTCCATAACGGTATCGTTATCCAAAAGACCTACATATCCAGAACCGTCCTTGCCTGCATTCAAAGTATTATGGTCTGCATTAGAGTATACGACCATAGGGTCTTTTTCATAATCAGCAAGTGTTACCAAAGTATCTTCACCAAAAGTAAATGCTGAACCAATCAGGTATTTAGCCTGTGCCTCTTTATACAAGTTGGTCAATTCGCGGTTCAATTTGTTCTGTTTGCCGATAGCAATGAAACCATCAATCTGATCTTCCGGAACACTTGTGATATACCACGCAGAACCACCGTTCAAACCGCCATTCCAAGCTACGATGTCACCAGACTTTCCGGCACCGGCACTATGGCCTCCTGTATGTATGGCATATACGTCCGGAATCAAGTTAAATGCACTTTGTCCCAAAGCTTTGATAGTGACACCACAATCAGTAGAATCGTCAGTCATGGTATAAACTGCACTCTGAGCAGTAGACTTGGCAGCGTCAACGTACTGTGCAGTCCCCAAGTTGTAAAGCAACCAAGTTCCATCTTTACGGTCGATGAACTCCCATACCATGCTGGCATTATCTTCTTCAAGATCTTTCCACTTCATTTTGCTGTCGTTGTCAGCATAAATCGTCTTGATAGCCTGCTCGCCCTGCTCTGTGATAAAGTTGGCAAAAGCTGACTCAATACGATAGTAGCCTGCTGTAACAGGTGCCGGTTCACCCAATGTCAAATTGAGGTAAGCTTCTTCTAATGCCAGGAATGCTGCTTTGGCAGCTTCATTGTCTGTACCACCATAAGCTGTGTTAGCTGCTTTCTTGGCTGCATCGTATGCATCTACCAAAGCTTTGTCATACTGACCTGGGTCTGTTCCACCGATGAAATTCAGTTCTGCAACCTTAGCTAACAAAGCTCCAAGATCCTCAAAGTAGTCGTCGCTAACATTTGCGACTCCGACTTTCCACCATGCGGCCCAGTCACCGTAAGTTGCGAATCCAGGACCACCCAAATTGCAGTTGATTCCAATGAGGGTGTTGTCTTTTTCTTTGCACTCAGCAAGGATCATCATAGCGTCTGTAACATTGTCTCCGTCTTTCAGTTCGTAACCTAAGAGGGGAGCACCGTCAGCAACTGTCATGATAATTACCGGTGTTGCCTGATCGACTTGATCAGTGTACTTCATGTACATTTCCAAATGACCGTCTACTTCACTGGTCTCTGGGTCGTATACATAAGTTACATACTTACCATTGTAATCATTCTTCAGATAAAAAGCTGCTGTTCCGTTTACCGTTTTACCGGCTGCGCTTTCCAATGTAAAGGCAACATAACGTTCCAATGCCTTTTCTGTAGCCACAGCAAAGATTGTGCTGTCTTTTACAGCGCTCAGGAATCTGTAAGTTCCATTTGCCTCATTTTGATAGCCGTTTGTATGGATGATGATTTTACTACCATCCTTCAATGTACCTGGGTCTGTGATAGCACCGCCCCAAGCAACGCCGGCATAAGCCGTGTTGATTCCCATGATCATGAGAAGCAACGAGAAAATCCAGTAAATTTTCTTCATTTTGCGTGTTAATTAAGGGTTAATAATTTTTGTTTTTAGGTATTTCGGGATAAAGATAGGCATTAAATTGATTACAAAAATAATCTGGGTGTTAAATCTTTGAGGGCGTTAACTACAATTAACAAAATGAAACCCTGTATTGTTGTATTTATTAGATTATAGCAATAAAAAGGTTAATGGATAAAAATGAAAAAAGGAGTACCGCTGTACTCCAATCTTTTGTTAACATTAAATCTAATACCATGAAAAACACAGTGCAAAGATAATTCCGTATTTTTTAGAATGCAAGCTTATCATCGATAAAAACATGTTATATAACATAGATTAACAGGCCTAGCCTAAAAAATCTACATTTCTTTTCATGATACGGTTGCTTTGAGTTATTTTTGTACTTTTGAAAAATAAACAACATATGATTTCCATCAGATATTTTGGGATATGGTTAAGGCGTTTCCGGAAACGTTGCGGTTACGGGGTTCATTCACCGTTTGCTTTTAATTTTATTACTGGAGTTGTATTTGAAAATGGACGCTATTATGCATTCCAGACTTTAGACAGAGTCTATGCTACCGGTATATGGTGGCGTTTTTCGCATGTACGTAAATGCCTGCACTTTTTATTTAGGCTGGCAAATTTTGTACATCCTCATTTAATATTATGTGATCATAGTATAACACCTGCAGAAGAGGCGTATTTAAGTGCCGGAAGCAAGAATGCATGTTTGAAACATATTAAGATGGAAGATGCACTGCCTCAATTGCCCGTTCTATTGTGTGTTAGTGCCCAAAAATCAGATTTGAGTGTGCTGTTGGACAGATTGGGGAATAATATTCATCCGGACTCTGCCCTTTTGATAAAAGTTTCTTCTACACGGGAACGAAAAAAATGTGTAGAATCAGTAAAGCGCAATCCGAAATGTGGAGTTACGTTTGATCTTTATCATTATATAATTGTGTTTTTTGACCGTAACTTAATAAAACAGCATTATGTGGTGAATTTTTTAGATTAAAATGAATGGAATGAGTCCGAATAAGATATATACGCGAACTGGAGATGCTGGAATGACTTCAACGGTAAGTGGAGAGAGGGTGAAGAAAAGCGACTTCCGTATAGAGGTGTACGGAGCGTTGGATGAATTAAATGCATGTATAGGATGCCTTCTTACCCAAAAAATTCCGGAAACAGATGTTTCGCTTTTAAAGGAAGCACAGAATCTCCTTTTTGAACTGGGAAGAATACTTTTTGCAGATGGAGAGAGAGTTTCGGAATGCAGTTTCTTCAAGAAAGGATTGAAGGAATTGGAACATGCAATAGATACAATACAGCAGGATTTTCCTCGGCCGGGAGGATTTGTTCTTCCCGGAGGGACTGTTTCTGCAGCGTGGGGGCATATGGCTAGGGCTACTTGTAGGCGGACTGAGCGTCTTCTTTGCCGTTTGTTGGATGAGGGAGGTATTGTTCCCGAATGTTTTTCCTATATTAATCGTTTATCTGATTATTTGTTTGTCTTGTCGCTTAAACTCAATTATATTGCAGGGAAGAAGGAAAATCTTTGGCAGAAACGTTGTGGATTTGAAAAATAGTATTATTTTTGCGTCCGATATAATATTTTGTGAACAAAAACTGACTGGAAACTTTTAAAAGATAAACGTATGTATTGGACATTGGAATTGGCATCAAAATTGGAGGACGCGCCATGGCCCGCAACGAAAGATGAGTTGATTGACTATGCGATGCGTTCAGGTGCTCCTATGGAAGTGATTGAAAATCTTCAGGAGATGGAGGATGAAGGCGAAATATATGAGACAATTGAAGATGTTTGGCCTGATTATCCTACAAAGGAGGATTTCCTGTTCAACGAAGATGAGTACTAAAGACATCAACGAAATTCAGCGGACGCTTATGGCGTCCGTTTTTTCTATGACAAGGATAATGCTGAGGAGGCAAGAATGAAATCCGGAATTCGAATCAGACATATAAAAATAAAATTGATGTTTATGCTGATGTTTCTTTATGGAGTATCAGCACAGGCTCAGTATGACCCTTCATTCTCGCAATATTGGGAACTGGAAACTTTTTATAATCCGGCAGCAGTGGGGTTGGAAGGAAAGTTGAATGTAGAGGCGGCTTATTCCATGCAATTGGTCGGATTTGAAAATGCTCCCGCAACTCTTTATGCCGGTGTGGATTTACCCGTTTTCTTTTTGAATCCGAGACATGGAATGGGTGTCGGTTTTTTGAACGACGAAGCCGGTTTGTTTGCCCATAAGAAATTTTATTTGCAATATGCTTATCACCAGCCTCTTTGGGGAGGGAGTTTGAGCGGAGGTATTCGTTTTGGAATGCTTAGTGAAGGTTTTGACGGTTCCGGATTGGATTTGTCAGATACAAGTGATCCGGCTTTTCCGAGTAGCGATGTGACCGGTGCCGGGTTTGATTTGGATTTTGGTCTGTATTATAAGCATAAAAACTGGTATGTCGGGGCTTCGGCCATGCATCTTACGGGCCCTGAGATTTTTTATGGAGAGGAAAAGACATATCAGGTATCCGTACCACAGACTTTTTATTTTTTAGGCGGATACAATATTTCTTTTAAGAATCCGTTATATAAAATGTATACTTCGGCTATGTTCCGGAGTGATTTTCAGGTTTATCGTGGCGATATCAGTTGTAGGCTTGCCTATGAAGGAGGACGGATAAATATGTATGGCGGATTTTCTTACAGTCCGACGAATTCTGTCAGCCTTTTGTTAGGAGGTAAAGTTATGGGAGTGTCTTTAGGTTATTCCTATGAAATGTATACTTCGGCAATCGGAGCCAAAAATGGAAGTCATGAGATTACATTGAGTTATCAGACGGATCTGAACCTGTTTAAAAAAGGAAAGAATAAACATAAAAGCGTAAGAATATTATAATGAACAAGAATAATCTTTGGATCGGAACAGCCTTGTGCGCTTCTCTGGCATTAAGTTCATGCCTGGGGCCTTCTGCCTCTTCCGCTATTGGCGGTGAGCTGACGGGAATACATGGAGTGGCTTACAATGAGCCGGCTCCTTATGGCATGGTGGCTGTGAAAAGCGGATATTTGAAGGTTGGATTGCAGGAGCTGGATTCTCTTTGGGGAGAGAATGCTCCGGCAAAAGAGGTGTCGGTAGATGGGTTTTGGATGGATGAAACGGAAGTGAGTAATGCAAAATATCGTCAGTTTGTGTTTTGGGTTCGTGATTCCATTATCCGAGAACGTTTGGCCGACCCTGCTTATGGGGGAGATGAAACCTATAAGATTGAGGAAGATAAGTATGGAAATCCGGTAACGCCACATTTGAATTGGAGCAAGCCTATCCCTTGGAAAAAACCCAACGAAGATGAATTGCGTGCCATAGAGAGTGTTTATATGGTACATCCGGTTACAGGAGTGAAAATGCTTGATGCACGACAAATGAACTATAAATATGAAGTGTATGACTATACGGCAGCCGCTTTGAGAAAAAACAGGCTCAATCCTACAGAACGTGATTTGAATACAGATCATGAATTGCCAGAAAATCAGGATATTATGATCTCAAAGGATACTGCTTATCTGGATGATGAGGGACGAATCGTTCAAGAAACCATTACCCGTCCGTTATCAGGACCTTATGATTTTCTGAATACCTATATTGTGAATATTTATCCTGATACGACTTGTTGGGTAAACGATTTCCGGAATTCGGAGAACGAACGTTATATGCAGTTGTATTTCAGTAATCCTGTTTATGATGATTATCCGGTAGTCGGGGTTACTTGGGAACAGGCCAATGCTTTTTGCGCGTGGCGGACAGAATTCTTGAAGAAAGGTTTGGGTATGTCCGGAGCACAGATTATGCCTTACCGTTTGCCGACCGAGATTGAGTGGGAGTATGCGGCCAGAGGAAAAGAAGGTAATGTCTTTCCTTGGGAAACCCAAGAAGTGAAAAGTGATAAAGGCTGTTATTATGCCAATTTCAAGCCGGACCGGGGTAATTATACAAAGGATGGTAATCTGATTACTTCGAAGGTAGGAATATATTCACCGAATTCTAACGGTCTGTATGACATGGCCGGAAATGTTGCCGAATGGACCAGTACGGTGTATACAGAGGCTGGAGTGGCAAGCATGAGTGATATGAATCCGGAGTTGAAATATCAGGCAGCGAAGGAAGATCCTTACCGTTTGAAGAAAAAGTCAGTTCGTGGAGGTTCCTGGAAAGACCCAGAATCAATGATTCGTTCGGCATGGCGTTCTTATGAATATCAGAACCAGCCTCGTTCATATATAGGTTTCCGTTGTGTACGCTCCATGGTTGGAAATAATAAAAGAAAATAACTAAAACTAATAAATATGGCAGGACAAAAGAATAATATAATTGCTCGTTTACAGCGTTGGATGGATTCTGTGCCTGGGCAGAGCTTCTTGAATTATGCTTATAGCTGGGGTGCAGCCATTGTAATTTTGGGTGCTTTGTTTAAGCTTACTCATATTAAAGGGGCTGACTTGATGTTGTTTGTTGGAATGAGTACGGAGGTTTTTGTGTTTTTTATTTCCGGCTTTGACCGTCCTTTTGATGCCAAAAAAGATGATGAGGATGGTGGAGAGGAAAACCAGGAACGTATGACAGAATCCATTCCGGCAGAGGAGTCTTTGGAAAATGTTCGACCTGTTGTAGAAGGAACTTCTACAGTAGCGCCCGCATCGCCTACGGTTTCAACCGGTAGATTGGCTTCTGATATGCAGGCTGCTTCGATTGCAGCCGTATCAGCCGCTGCAGCCGTGGATACCCAGAAGTTGATAGAGATTGTTCAGGAAGCCAATAAGGATCTGATGGAACAGGCTAAGTTGGCCTGTAACCCGGAAATCGGAGTTGCAGCTGACAATTATGTACAGGAACTAAAGGAATTGACAGAGATTTTACGTCAGGTTGGTGAGCAAGCCCGTCATCTGACTCAGGATTCCGAGGAAATGGATAAATTGAACCGGACTCTGACCAGTATCAATACGATTTATGAAATGCAGTTGAAGAGCGTCAGCCTTCAGGTGGGAGCGATAGATCAGATTAATGACCAGACTCGCCGTATGGCCCAGTTAATAGAAGAACTGAACAGTGTGTATACGCGCATGATTCAGGCTCTTACAGTAAATATGCCAAAGAATAATGGAGGACAGATTGTTACTCCATAGTAGTTAGAACAGCTTAAAATCAGATAGATATCAATGGGAGTAAATAAACAACGGACTTCACCAAGACAAAAGATGATCAATTTGATGTATGTGGTGCTGATGGCCATGTTGGCGCTGAATGTATCATCTGATGTGTTGAATGGTTTTTCTTTGGTGGAGCAAAGTCTGAACAGGACCACTTCCAGTGCCAGCTTATCGAATCAGGCCATTTATGAAAACTTTGAAGCTCAAATGAAGACAAATCCGGCCAAAGTGAAAGAATGGTATGATAAAGCGCAGTATGTAAAACGAATTTCTGATTCGCTATATAATTATGCTGCATTCCTGAAGACCGAGATTGTAAAGGAGGCAGATGGAGATGACGGAAATGTTCAGGATATTCAGAATAAAGAGGATCTGGAAGCGGCTACACATGTGATGCTTGCACCGAAAAGGGGGCAGGGAGAGCAACTGTTTCAAGCCATTAATTCTTATCGGACCCAAATCCTGAAAATGATTGAAGATCCGGCGCAAAAAAAGATTATCGCCGGTAATTTGAGTACAGATGTTCCTGAGAAAGGAAAAGCATTAAGGAAAAATTGGCAACAATATATGTTTGAAAGTATGCCTGTGGCCGCCGCTGTGACACTTTTGTCGAAATTACAGAGCGATGTCCGTTATGCAGAAGGAGAAGTGCTTCATTCCTTGATTTCAAACATTGATGTGAAGGATATTCGTGTCAACGAACTGAATGCCTATGTGATCCCACAGTCACAAACTGTGGTGCAAGGGGGTAAGTTTTCCGCACAGATTATTATGGCGGCTGTAGATACGACTAACCGTCCTGTAATTTATATTGGTGGTCGGCCTATAGCTTCCAGTAAAGGTATATATGAGACCGTTTGTTCAAGAACCGGAGATTTTACTCTGAACGGTTACATTGAAACGACGGATGGTCGCGGAGAAAAGGTGCGTCGTGACTTTACGCAGAAATATTCTGTAGTTGCTCCTACGGCAACGGTTTCTGCAGACATGATGAATGTGCTATATGCCGGATATGAAAATCCGATGAGTATTTCTGTTCCGGGAGTTCCGGTGAACAAGATTGTGGCAACTATGAGCGGAGGCCAGCTGAAATCGGTTGCTCCTGGTAAATTTATCGCTCATCCTACGGCAGTAGGAAAGGATGCTGTGATTACTGTAAGTGCACAAATGGAAGGCAGAGTTCAGGAAATGGGAAAATTTTCTTTCCGGGTACGGAAATTGCCGGATCCTACAGCCTTTATTGAATATAAGACAGCAGATGGAACCGAGCGTTTCCGTGGAGGTAAGATTTCGAAGCAGCAACTGATGACTGCTCCGGGTATTGGGGCTGCTATTGATGACGGATTGCTGAACATCGGCTTCCGGGTGACAGGTTTTGAAACCGTATTCTTTGATAATATGGGTAATGCGATCCCAGAAGTTTCTGGCAGCAGTGACTTTACGGCACGCCAGAAAGATCGTTTCAGAATGCTGGGACGTGGCAGACGTTTCTATATTTCCAAGATTCGTGCGGTAGGACCTGACGGTATACAGAGAACTCTGACTGGATCTATGGAAGTTATTATCAATTAGAAAATCAATAAGGATGAAAAGGATATTTATATTTTTGCTGGGTGCTTGTCTGATGACAAATGTTTATGCCCAGCCACAAAAAAGAAGAGCGGCTGTAACGGAGCAAAAGCAGGTTACAGACCGGGCTTCCTTGCAGTTTCCTGCCGCAACTGATATGCCCGACGATATGGTCTGGAAGAGAGATGTATACCGTCAGCTTGATTTGACTGTAGATAAGAATGCTCCGCTTTATTATCCTGTGGAGCCACAAGGGCGCGACATAAATTTGTTTACCTTAATGTTTCGTCTGATGCTCGACGGTAAAATTACCGTCTATGAGTATGGTCTTGATGGAAATGAGTCGTTCGCAGAGAAAGATAAGATAGAGCCAAAAGACTTTCTGGAGAAATACCAGATCTATTATGAGATGAACGGGAATAGGATCATGGTCAATAACAGCGATATCCCTTCGCGCGAGGTGAAACGCATGTATCTTAAGGAAAGTGTTTATTTTGACCAGCGTACCTCTTCGTTTCATAAGAAAGTCACGGCTATCTGTCCGGTGATGGTGCGAGATGATGAGTTTGGCGATGCTGCAACACCTTATCCGTTGTTTTGGGTGAAATATAGCGATGTCGCTTCGTATTTTGCCCGTCATGCCATGATGAGCAGTAATTATAATAATGTTTCGAATATGACCGCCGCTGATTATTTTGCGATGAACCGCTACGACGGTAAGATCTATAAGACAACAAATCTTCAGGGATTGGCTTTGGCTAATTATTGCAAGACGGACAGCGCGTTGGTAAAGGAACAGAAACGGATTGAACAGGAACTGGTTGACGTGGAGAAATTTGTCTGGGGAAATCTGGAACAGCCGAAAGATTCCACGGATTCTATTCAGGCTGCAGTAGCTGCAGAAAAATCAAAGGATAAAAAGACTACACGGAGTTCTCGTCGTAAGACTACGGTCAAGAAGTCTTCGACAAAGGTTGAGAAATCCTCTTCTTCTGCCGCTCCACGGGTTTCTGTTCGTCGACAAAGAAGATAATTGTCGGAAAAAATATGGGTATTATAAATTTTTATTTATATTTGCGAACCTAACATAAAGAAATTGTCATATGAAAAAGTTGAAAGTTTTTTTTCTGGCCCTGGTGGCGGTTTGCTGTGCGCTTCCGGCAAGTGCCCAGTTAAAGTTCGGTGTAGAGGCCGGTTTGAATGCAAGTAAGGTAAATGTAGATGACTTTGACGCCAAAAACCGAACCGGATGGTTTATCGGTCCTAAGGCACAGTTTACGGTTCCTGTTATAGGTCTGGGGATTGATGCTGCCGTGTTATATTCTCAGAAATATATGGAAATCAATGCTGATGAGAATGCGTTGCAGGATGCAACCTTCACCAAGAATATGCCTTATTTGGAGATTCCTATAAATTTGAAATACAATTTAGGTTTCAGCAGTCTGATCGGTATTTATTTGGCTACCGGACCGCAGTATAGCTGGTATCTGGGAGGAAAGTCTTTAACCTGGAATGGTACAGAATACGGTTCATTGGAGACTTCAAGCTTCAGCTGGAATGTGGGATTGGGTATTAATGCCTTAAGCCATCTTCAGGTGGGCGTAACCTACAATATAGCCTTGGGTCAGACCGGTGAGATTACCGGAATTGTAGATGCAGCCAAGACTGCCAAACTGAAAAATAATACTTGGCAGGTACGTTTGGCTTATATGTTCTGATATACAGAATACATAGCTGCAAGGCTTCTTGAAAGAGTTGATAAAGAGTCCCGGGTCTTCCTTGAAGAGTCGGGATTTTTTCTTTTAATGTTAATTCGTTTTATATGTGTCGATTTGCTGATGTGATTTTACCTTTGCCTATAAATGCTGCTTTTACCTATCGCATACCGGAAAATATGACGCTTCAGGCAGGTGAACGCGTGATTGTTCCTTTTGGAACCAAGAAGTACTATACAGCTATTGTTGACAAATTACACGACAATGAGCCTTCCGGGATTGAGGTTAAGGAGATAGCAGAGCAATTGGATCAAGAACCGGTGTTATTGCCGGTTCAGCTGAAGCTTTGGCATTGGATTGCTGAATATTATCTGTGTACGACTGGTGAAGTTTTTAAAGCGGCTCTTCCTTCAGGAATGAAGCTGGAGAGTGAAACTATTGTTGTCCGACAGGTTGAACAGTTGCCCGAAGATTTTTGTCAGAAAGAAATCATGCCGATCTGGAATTTCTTGATGCAGAAGGGAGAGTGGACCCTGTCTTCTTTGCAAAAGAAGTTAGGTTACTCTTCCATGCTGCCCTTAGTACGTCGTATGCTGGAGAAAGGGGTGATTTCTATTAAGGAAGAAGTTCGGTCTGGTTATCATCCTCGTATGGATACTTTTGTTACACTGTGTGCGGAATATCGTAATGAGCAGGCTTTGCATCAGGTTCTGATTGTGTTGAAACGTGCTGAGAAGCAAAGGCTGCTTCTGTTGACCTTTCTTGAGCTTAGTGGCTGGACTGACATGTTGGAAAAGCGCTTCGTTTCAGGAATACATTCTGTGTCACGATCTGATTTGCTTCGCGCTGCAGGGGTAAGTTCTTCTGTTTTGCAGGCATTAGTCGGACGAGGTATTTTGGAGGTGTATACAGATGAAGTGGGACGTTTGTTGCAAGATGAGATACAATTACATGGGGCGTCTTTTCTTTCTTGCGAGCAGAATACTGCACTTGAGGAAATTCAGCATGCATTTACGGAAAAAGGAGTCTGTTTGCTTCATGGGGTAACCTCCAGCGGAAAGACGGAGATTTATATTCATTTGATTCAGCACTATCTGGATGAAGGGAAACAGGTCTTGTTCCTGTTACCTGAGATCCTGCTGACAGCACAATTGACTGAGCGTTTACGTCGTGTCTTTGGAAATCGTTTGGGAGTTTATCATTCACGAATATCGGATGCAGAACGGGTAGAGGTGTGGATGAAACAGCTCTCTTCCGAAGCATATGATGTTATCGTAGGTGTTCGTTCTTCTGTATTTCTTCCGTTTCAGAATCTGGGTTTGGTCATCGTAGACGAAGAACATGAGCCGAGTTATAAGCAGCAAGATCCGGCTCCGCGTTATCATGCTCGTAACGTTGCTCTGGTTCTGGCCTCGTATTATGGAGCGCATACTTTGTTGGGTACAGCTACACCTTCTTTGGAAAGTTATTATCATGCCCGTTCCGGAAAATATGCTTTAGTTAATCTGCACACCAGATATGCGCAAGTTGCTCTTCCCGAAGTGCGAATAATCGATACGAAAGAGCTGGCAAAAAAGAAACTGATGAGAGGGCCCTTTTCACCGGATTTATTACAAGCTATCAGTGAGGCTTTGGAAGTAAAGGAACAGATCATTCTGTTTCAGAATCGCAGAGGTTTTGCTCCATGGGTACAATGCAAGTCATGTGACTGGATTCCCAAATGCGTCCATTGCGATGTCAGTCTGACTTATCATAAAAGAATGAATCGTCTCACTTGTCATTATTGTGGCTTTTCAACTCCGATACTGGCATCGTGTCCTTCGTGTGGCAGTACTGAGTTACGGCAGAGAGGATTTGGTACAGAGAAAATAGAGGACGAGATTCATCTGCATTTTCCTGAGGCGAGAGTTGCGCGTATGGATCTGGACACGACGCGTACGCGCCGCGCCTATGAAAATATTCTGATGGATTTTGAGAATGGTAATACGGATATTCTGGTTGGCACCCAGATGGTCAGTAAAGGTTTGGATTTTGACCGCGTTCGCGTGGTTGGCATATTAGATGCGGACGGTATGTTGAATATACCGGACTTCAGAAGCTATGAACGGGCTTTTCAGATGATGGCACAAGTTGCAGGAAGGGCTGGCAGAAGGGGGAAGCGGGGAGTGGTGTACCTGCAGACACGTACACCGGATTCGCCTGTGATTTCACAAGTTGTAAATCATGATTATATGAGCCATTACCTCTGGCAGATGCAGGAGCGCAAGATGTTTCAGTATCCTCCTTTTTGTCATTTGATCTATGTTTATCTGAAATATCGTCATGAACAGCTTGTAGATTGTCTGGCAGCCGAACTAGCCCGAAATTTGCGCCAAATTTTTGGTGAAAGAGTGTTGGGCCCGGATGCTCCTCCTATTGCCAGAATACAGGCACTTTATGTCCGTAAGATAGTTCTAAAGATAGAACTGTCGGTGTCTTTGGCTAAGGTACGCCAGGCGCTTCGGAATGCTTGCACACAGATTCACTCCAAAGGGCGTTATGGTAGTGTACAGGTTTATTTTGATGTTGATCCATTATGATGCCTGCTGTGTTCTACACCATAGCCGAATAAGGCAAAATCTCCCTTGCAGGGATCTTCTGGGAATACATCTTTCAATGCGTTCGTAATTTTAATGGCTTGCTTTAAAGAATAACTCGTTTTGTCTGTCAGTTTCAGTTCAAAGGCCATTCTGTTTACATGTGTGTCTAAAGGAATGACCAGATCTTTGGGAGACATCTGTTGCCAAATACCGAAATCAACCGGAGAGTTTTTCCGGATCATCCATCGGAGGTACATGTTCAGTTTTTTTTGAGGGCTTTGAGTACTTACTCCCAGCCATTGGCATAAACGTTCCCGTGGTGATCCTGCATAGTTTTGCAGGACTACCTCGAGGGAACTGTTATTTTTATAGACTTGGTATAAATGTTCAAAGAGTCGGAACATTTGTTTTTTAGGGCAAGTTCGGTAGAAACTTGTTTCATCGTCAAAAGGAAAATCCGATGTCCATTTTTTACTCATGACATATTCAAAGGGAGCATTTTTCATCAGTTCAAGCAGTTCGTTTGCCTTCTTACAAATCATTTTCCGGTTTCCAAAACTGATCCATGCCGTGAGAAGCCCTGCGATTTCTATATCTCGTGGCTGGTCAAACCTGTGAGGGAACTGTATAGGGTCATTCAGGATAAAAGATTTCGATTCATAAAATCCGGCCCATTCAATGAGCTGTTTCTTTATCGTTGGATTCATTCGTTTTTTCTTTTTTGTTCAGCTCCGGATAACTGATTCGTGTATGATAGATCGTTTTAAGTTTTTCCTTAAAAACGTCTTTTGCCGTACTGATATCCTGGAAGGTGATCGGACAGTTGGTAAAGGCGCCATCCATTATCTGGGCATCGATGATTGCGTCTACCAGATTACTGATGCTTTCTTCGGTATAATCTTTCAGACTTCTGGAAGATGCTTCTACGGCATCTGCCATCATCAGAATAGCCTGTTCTTTTGTTTGAGGGTTAGGTCCCGGATAAGTAAACAGACTTTCGTCGACTTCTTCGTCAGGAAATTTGTTCTTGTATGAGATATAGAAGTATTTTGTCTTCCCTTTTCCGTGATGAGTTGCGATAAATCCTTTGATTACTTCGGGCAAATTGTATTTGTCTGCAAGCTTTAAACCGTCACTAACATGGTTGATGATGATACGGGCGCTTTCGATTAATGAAAGCTGATCATGAGGGTTTACGCCGTTTTGATTCTCTGTAAAATAAGCCGGGTTGCAGGTCTTGCCAATGTCGTGATACATGGCACCTGTTCGTACAAGTTGAGCCTTGGCGTCAATCTTGTTGGCCACCTCTGTAGCCAGATTGGCTACCTGCATAGAGTGTTGGAAGGTGCCCGGAGCTACTTCGGACATACGACGCATCAGATCGTTGTTGATATTGGACAGCTCCACTAATGTGACATTTGAAGTGAAGCCGAAGAGCTTTTCTATCAGGAACATCAGGGGGTAGGCGAAAAGCAATAATATTCCATTGATGATGAGGTAGATGTAAATGTTATATTCCAGATTGTTCACTTCTTTTTCGTGCATCAGATCCAGGCTGAAATAGAATACTAATGACGTGATGGTGACAATCAGGGCCGTGCGGAGTAACTGGCTTCTTTGTGACAACTCCCTCAGGCTGTATATTGCAACCATTCCTGCAACAAGCTGAGTAGCTACAAATTCATAAGGGTATTTTAGTGAAACGGCACATAAAAGAATGATAATGGCATGCATGACAAATGCTGTGCGCGAGTCCATAAAAACCCGAATGAAAATAGGAGCCATGGTAAAAGGTATAATGTATACACTGAACAGGTTCTCAGATACGAGAATAGAAGAAAGAATGGGAAAGACCACTACCATGGTTAACAGTAGCAGCACACTTTTCCCTTTTTCCAGATAATCCCTACGGAATAGAGAAAAGTAAAGAAGCATGCACAAGAATATCAGTGCCACACATAATATTTGTCCCACAAGAAGATAAGCTTCTTGTTTTGAAGAGTCAATGCGCTGCTGGGATTCCTTCAGATAGGAAGCTAATATGTTATAGGTTTCTTGTGTGACGATTTCTCCTCGATCAATAATCTTTTGGCCACTCATGACCATTCCGCTGGCATAAGAGATTGAGCTGAGTAAATCCTTTTTCTGTTCTTCGGACTTTTTTTGATCAAAGAGCAGATTGGATACAATATAGCGGTTTAAGTTGCATTTTTGGAGTTTCATCCGATTGTAACGCGCTGTATCTTCTGTTTCAAAAAAGAATTTGTAGGCGCTTTTGTGAGAGAAAACCTCTTTAATAGGGCGTATTACCGACTGGTTGGCTGTAAAAATGCGGATTGCTCTGATGCTGTCTTCTATGAGATGGTTATAATCTTCAGGTTGTACAATTCCGTTTTGATACATGGTGCGAAGTTTTTGTTCAATGTATCCCCTGTAATAGGATGGAATTCCTGATTTTTCCATTTGTACAAAGTCTTTTCTGAAACTGGCAATCTGTTCTTCTTCTACAGATTGCTTTATTTCAAAATAAGGTTCGAACAGATGCATGACACTATCCTGTTCCTTTTTGATTACTTCTTCACTTTTATAAATGGGGAAATCAAAAGTGGCTATCAGTTGACTGTATCTCCAGGGGCGGCCCAAATCAAACTGGTAAGCAGAACGTCCTTCCCGAGGCATGAAATAGACAACCAGTAAAATAGCTGCAATTCCTACACAAATGCGATAAAAAATATCTCGTGCATTCAGATTCTTCTTTTTATTAAACTTGTTCATTTTATTCTGTTTTTGATAACTAGGCGAAAATACGAAAAAATTACGTGGGTTAGAAAAAAAAGTACTAATTTTGCGCAAAAGAATCAATTAATTATGATGTCAGAAAGAAAAGTAAGAGTTCGTTTCGCCCCGAGTCCTACGGGAGCGTTACATATCGGTGGTGTCCGTACTGCCCTGTATAATTATCTGTTTGCCCGTCAGCATGGCGGTGAGTTGATTTTCCGTATCGAGGATACAGACTCTACTCGTTTTGTACCGGGTGCGGAGGAATATATCATCGAATCGTTCAAATGGTTGGGCATTCATTTTGACGAAGGAGTGAGCTTTGGTGGAAACCATGGCCCGTACCGTCAGTCTGAGCGCCGCGATATCTATAAGAAGTACGTTAACCAGCTGTTGGAGGAAGGAAAGGCATATATCGCTTTTGATACTCCGGAGGAACTGGATGCCAAGCGCAATGAGATTGCCAACTTCCAGTATGATGCCTCTACCCGTAGTATGATGCGCAATTCATTGACTTTGTCCAAGGAAGAAGTGGAGCAGATGATTGCTGACGGCAAGCAGTATGTGGTCCGTTTCAAGATTGAGCCGAATGAGGATGTGCATGTAAATGATATGATCCGTGGTGATGTGGTGATCAACTCTACCATTCTTGATGATAAGGTGCTGTATAAATCAGCTGATGAGTTGCCAACCTATCACTTGGCCAATATTGTGGACGACCATTTGATGGAGGTTACTCACGTGATCCGTGGCGAGGAGTGGTTGCCTTCTGCGCCGTTGCATGTACTGTTGTACCGTGCCTTCGGTTGGGCGGATAGCATGCCGGCCTTTGCCCATCTGCCTCTGTTGCTCAAACCGGACGGCAAAGGTAAGCTGAGCAAGCGAGACGGTGACCGTTTGGGCTTCCCGGTGTTCCCGTTGGAGTGGCACGATCCGAAGACCGGAGAGGTATCATCAGGCTATCGTGAGAGCGGTTATCTGCCAGAGGCAGTCATCAACTTCCTGGCTCTGTTGGGCTGGAATCCGGGAAATGACCAGGAGATCATGACGATGGACGAGATGATCCGCCTGTTTGACATTACCAAGTGTAGCAAGGCTGGTGCCAAGTTTGATTATGTGAAGGGCATGTGGTTCAACCGTGAATATATCCTGATGAAGGATAATAAGGAATTGGTTCCTGCATTTGCCAAGATCCTTCAGGAGAACGGCATTCAGGCCACTGAGGAGCAGATGGAGGCTGTGATCGGCATGATGAAGATGAAAAAAATCAATTTCATCAAGGATCTGTGGCCTTTGTGTGATTTCTTCTTTACCGCTCCTACTCAGTTTGACAAGACAGACAAGTTCATCAAGAAGAACTGGAACGAGCAGGCCGCTGCGGACATGGCAGAACTGTTGCAGATACTGGAGGCTCAGGAAGACTTCTCGGTTGAGGCCTTGAAGCAGACTATTGACACTTGGGCGGAGACTAACGGCAAGAAGCCTTGGAATCCATGGCGCGTAGTGCTGGTAGGTGCCGGTAAGGGCCCGGATATGTATGAACTGGCTGCATTCTTAGGTAAGGAAGAAACCTTGAAGAGAATGAGAACAGCTTTGGAACTGTTGAAATAAACGGATAAAGGTTATAAAATCAAATGAGTCTGATTCCCGTGGGGAGTCAGACTCATTTTTGTTTTATCATATCGGAATGTGACCTTAAAAACGGTCCCGATTAGTCTTGCGATGCTTCCGGATAACAGCTGTGTGTTGTATTTTCGGGATGCTTGTCCGCTTCGCGGTACACCGGAATATTGTCTACATAATGCTGCGCATAACTCTGGTTGAGGCTGGCTGCCAGTTCCGGATTTACCTGCTTGATGAAGCGTGCCGGTACACCGCCCCATAATTCTCCGGGGCCGATCACCGTGTTTTTAAGTACCAGAGCTCCAGCGGCTACAATGGCACCTTCGCCGATTTCTGCGAAATCGAGAACGGTGGATCCCATGCCGACCAGGGCGTTTTTATGAACCACGCATCCGTGCAGGGTGACATGATGGCCGATAGTGACATCGTCCTCAATAATGACCGGAGCCTTGCCGCTGAGTGTGTGCAGACAGCAGCAGTCCTGAATGTTCACACGGTTGCCTATTTTGATGAAATGCACGTCGCCGCGCAGTACGGCATTGAACCATACGCTGCAATCATTGCCCATCGTCACGTCGCCGATGACGCAGGCTCCTTCGGCCACATAGCAGTTCTTTCCGAATTTCGGGGTGATTCCCTTCAGTGTTTTGATAATTCCCATTGTTTTATTTGATGATTGGTGCGGTTTTTTCTTTCAGCCAGTCGCGGTGTGTCTCGTCGAGCAACGGAGACAGGCGCTCATATACTTCCTGATGATAACTGTTGATCCAGTTGATTTCTTTTTCGTCAAGCAGAGATACTAAGATTGGAGTCTTGTCAATCGGGCAGAGGGTAAGCGGTTCGAAGCGGAGGAATTTTCCGAACTCGGTTTCCCGGTCTGCACAGATCAGCAGGGTGTTCTCGATACGGATACCGTGGCGCCCGGCTTTGTAAATACCCGGCTCGTCGGTTACGGTCATTCCGGCTTGCAGGGGAGTGGGCACAAAGTTCATTCTGATTTGATGAGGCCCCTCGTGCACATTCAGATAAGAGCCTACGCCGTGACCCGTGCCGTGCAGATAGTTGATGCCTTCCTGCCACATGGCATAACGGGCACAGATATCTAACTGAGTGCCGGTTGTTCCTTCGGGGAAAATGGCCGAACTCAGTGCGATATGGCCTTTGAGCACCAGTGTATAGTCGCGCATTTCCTCTTCGCTTACCGGTCCCAAAGCGATGGTACGGGTCAGGTCGGTCGTTCCGTCCTGATATTGTGCGCCCGAATCCAGCAGGAGCAGGCCTTTGTGCTCCAGAGGAATGTCGCTTTCTACGGTAGGTTCGTAGTGTACGATGGCTGCGTGCGGTCCATAGGCAGCTATGGTGTCGAAACTGATATCCTTATATAAAGACTGTTCCTGGCGGAATGCTTCCAGACGGTTGCTGAGGCTCACCTCGGTAATGGTGCTTTGCGGCATTTCGTCTTCCAACCATTTCAGAAAATGCACCATGGCAACTCCGTCGCGTGTCATGGCGTTGCGGAATCCCTTGATTTCGGCTTCGTTCTTGATGGCCTTCATCAGAGCCACCGGCGACGGGCGGTCGATAATGGAACAGGATGACGGTGTGGCCTCTACCAATGCACAGTTCGTGTTCATCAGATCAAGCATGATGCTTTTTCCCGAAAAATCCTTCAGAAATCTTTCTATATCAGAATATTCTTGGATGTCGATGCGATTCTCCTTTAAATATGCCGATACGTCCGGAGTCAGTTTGCTGCCATATATAAATAAGGTGGCCTGTTCCGGAGTGATCAGAAGATAAGAGATGAATACCGGATTGCAGTGGATATCGGTACCGCGTAAGTTCAGAGTCCAGGCAATTTCGTCCAGGGCCGAAAGTAAAAGGGACTCGGCGCGGTTGTCCTTCATCTTTTTCCGGATTCTGCTCAGTTTGCAGGCTACAGTTTTCCCGCAGAACTCTTCCGGCTGTATGCTGATGGTGTCTGTGGGAGCAGCCGGACGCTCTTCCCATAATGTTTCGGCCGGATCGTCAGCCAGAACCAGTTCAATCTGGTTTTGTTTCAGCTCCTCTTTCCAAGACAAATAGGAACCGTAAGCATTTACCGTGGGATCGATACCTACTTTGCTGCCGGCCGGCAGGATCTGCGCGAGCCATTCGGTGATGGACGGTGTGCCTTCGATCCGCTCTTTCATTAAAGAGAAAGGAGTGTCTTTCAACTGTTCTTCGGCTGCGAGAAAGTAGCGGGAGTCTGTCCACAAGGCCGCGTCACGGAGAGTGACTACAGCCGTTCCGGCAGAACCGTCAAATCCGGATATCCAGGTGCGTGTTTTCCAATGATCGGGGATATATTCTCCCTGATGCGGGTCTGTGCTCGGAAAAATGAATGCATTCAGGCCTCTTTCCTGAAGAAACGAGCGTAGCAGCTCAACTCTTTTATGGATTAATGTCGTCATAGAATCTTTTTTTTGATATATCTGTTTTGCAAAAGTATATTATAATTGTGCAAAAAGGAAAATAATCGCGTTTTAAATTAGTTAGTCTGAACCTTTTTCTTTAAATTTGCCTGTGGAAAAAAGTATTATAAAATACGTTTAAACATAAAATTTAGAGTTATGGAATTTTTGACAAACGAGAAATTGGTTATTGTAGGTGCTGCCGGTATGATCGGCTCAAATATGGCACAGACAGCTTTGATGATGGGTTTGACTACAAACTTGTGCCTTTACGATGTATTCTCTCCAGAAGGTGTTGCAGAGGAAATGCGTCAGAGCGGTTTCGACAAAGTGAATATCACAGCAACTACTGATGTAGCTGAGGCGTTCAAGGATGCAAAATATATCATTTCTTCAGGTGGTGCTCCTCGTAAGGCTGGTATGACCCGTGAGGACCTGTTGAAGGGTAACTGCGAAATCGCTGAGCAGTTGGGTAAGGATATCAAGACTTACTGCCCGGATGTGAAGCATGTAGTAATTATCTTCAACCCTGCTGACCTGACAGGTTTGGTTACTTTGCTGTATTCTGGTTTGAAACCATCACAGGTAACTACTTTGGCTGCTTTGGATTCAACTCGTTTGCAGAGCGCTTTGGCCAAGAAGTTCGGTGTTCCTCAGTACAAGGTTGCCGGTAGTGCTACTTACGGTGGTCACGGTGAGCAGATGGCTGTATTCGGTTCAGCTGTAACTATCGACGGCAAGCCATTGAACGATCTGATCGGTACTCCTGAGTTCTCGGCAGAAGAGTGGGAGCAGATGAAGGTTGATGTAACTAAGGGTGGTGCCAAGATCATCGAGTTGCGCGGACGCTCTTCATTCCAGAGTCCTTCTTACCTGTCAGTAGAAATGATTCGTGCTGCTATGGGTGGTGAGGCATTCCGTTGGCCGGCTGGAACCTATGTACAGACTGACAAGTATGATCACATCATGATGGCTATGAACACAACTTTGGATGCAACTGGTTGTCACTACACAGTTCCAACTGGTACTGAAGAAGAAGTCGCTAAGTTGGATGCCAGCTACGCTCACTTGTGCAAGATGCGTGATGAGTTGGTAACTCTGAATATCGTTCCTGCTATTTCTGAGTGGAGCAAGATCAACCCAAACTTGTAATTCAAGTCTTGTTGAAAGATAAATTAAGGTGCATACAGTGCTGTATGCACCTTTTTTGTTGCTGTATGATAGAAAAATGTACTTTTTTTTGTTCGTACGGAAAACATTGCTTATTTTTGCACCGCATTTTGCAAAAATATTATTAACCAATTAATTATTAAAGAAAAGTATGATCGTAGTACCTGTAAAAGAAGGAGAGAACATCGAAAGAGCTTTGAAGAAGTTCAAGAGAAAATTTGAGAAAACTGGTGTTGTTAAGGAATTGAGAAGCAGACAGCAGTTTGACAAACCTTCTGTGCTTAAGAGACTTGCAAAGGAACGTGCGGTTTACGTTCAGAAAATGCAGCGTGTAGAAGAATAATTTATTTGAATTTTTCTTGCAACTGTTATTTTTTATTCTTAAATTCGTTGCCGTAAGGTAATTGAACATAAACCATGACTCTGAAAGATTCTTTTCTTGATTATTTGGCATACGAGCGGAATTATTCACTTCGTACGTTGCGCAGTTATCGAGACGATCTGAATTCCTTTGAGGATTTTTGTCGGAATCTGGACGATTCGCTGACATGGGAACTTGTAGACTCGGATATAATCCGTCAGTGGATGGTGGCCATGATGGAGCAGGGGCATAAAGAGGCCTCGGTAAACAGGCGTTTGAGCGCGTTGAGATCTTTTTATAAGTTTGCTTTAAAACGTCACCTCCTTGAGAAAGATCCTACTCATCTGTTGAGTGGTCCTAAAAAGAAGAAGCCTTTACCTTATTTTGTAAGGGAGGCTGAGATGGAGCGCTTGCTTGAGGAAGAGAATTTTACTCAGGATTTTGACGGCGTGCGTGATCGCCTGATTTTGTCCATGTTCTATCAGACCGGAGTCCGTTTGTCGGAATTGACAGGGCTTGATCTGAAAGATGTGGATCTGACGCAAATGCAAATCCGGGTTCTCGGTAAAAGAAATAAGGTGCGGCTGATTCCCTTTGGAAATGATCTGCATCAGTTGATACGACAGTATCTGGATCTGCGCAGTCAGATTGTGAAAGAAGATGATGTGGTGTCGGCGTTTCTGGTTACCGGGCGTGGTGTGAGAGTCTCAAATAATTGGGTGGCTGAAAAAGTACGGTATTATCTGGCACAAGTCACGACCCTTAAAAAGCGGAGTCCTCATGTCCTGCGGCATACCTTTGCCACGGTTATGTTGAATCATGGTGCAGATTTAGAGTCCGTAAAGGAGTTGTTGGGGCATGAAAGCCTGTCTACGACGGAAGTTTATACCCATACAACTTTTGAGGAATTGAAAAAGGTTTATAAACAAGCTCACCCTAGAGCATAAAAAAATGGAGGTGATTATGGACGTTAGAATTCAAGCGATTCATTTTGACGCTACTGCAAAATTGCACGAGTTTATAGAGAAAAAAGTTGCGAAATTGGAAAAGTTCAATAACGAAATAAGAAAGGTAGAGGTGTCATTAAAGGTCGTAAAGCCTGAGACTTCCTTAAATAAGGAGGCTTCTATAAAGGTGTTGGCATCTAATGCCGAGCTTTTCTCAGAGAAAGTTTGTGATACTTTTGAGGAAGCTGTGGATGTATGTGTAGATGCTTTGATACGACAATTGGAGAAATTAAAGGAAAAACAGAAAAATCACTGAAAAAACTTCGTGAAAGTTTTGGTGATCTAAAAAAAATACCTAACTTTGCAACCGTTTAAGAAACGCTACTGCGAAAGCGGTTGCAAAGCTTGCCTCTTTAGCTCAGTTGGCCAGAGCACGTGATTTGTAATCTCGGGGTCGTTGGTTCGAATCCGACAAGAGGCTCTAGAACACGAGAGTGTGTTTCTTAGAACTAAGATGATTTTTCATCTGGCCGGGCAAATACCAGAGTGGCCAAATGGGGCAGACTGTAAATCTGCTGGCTTACGCCTTCGGTGGTTCGAATCCATCTTTGCCCACCACGTTTAGAACTTTTGTTGATGTTTTGGTTGTTGGTTCTAAGCTTTATTTGCGGAAATAGCTCAGTTGATAGAGCACTAGCCTTCCAAGCTGGGGGTCGCGGGTTTGAGCCCCGTTTTCCGCTCCATTCTTTGCTGTTATAGCTCAGCGGTAGAGCACTTCCTTGGTAAGGAAGAGGTCCCGAGTTCAAGTCTCGGTAACAGCTCTTTAATTTTAAGCAAAAGATTATTCATTAATTTTAAAAATAAAAAAGTAAAGCTATGGCTAAAGAAAAGTTCGAGCGTACCAAACCGCATGTGAACATTGGTACCATCGGTCACGTAGACCACGGTAAGACTACTTTGACTGCTGCTATCACTACAGTGTTGGCAAAGAAGGGTCTGTCTGAAGTAAAGTCTTTCGATCAGATCGATAACGCACCTGAAGAGAAAGAGCGTGGTATTACTATCAATACTTCTCACGTTGAGTACGAAACTGCAAATCGTCACTATGCACACGTAGACTGCCCGGGACACGCTGACTATGTAAAGAACATGGTTACCGGTGCTGCTCAGATGGACGGTGCTATCATCGTAGTTGCTGCTACTGATGGTCCTATGCCTCAGACTCGTGAGCACATCCTGTTGGCTCGTCAGGTAAACGTTCCTCGCTTGGTTGTATTCTTGAACAAGTGCGATATGGTTGAGGATGAGGAGATGTTGGAGTTGGTTGAAATGGAAATGCGTGAGCTGTTGGCAGCTTATGACTTTGAGGAAGATACTCCAATCATCCGTGGTTCTGCTCTGGGTGCATTGAACGGTGTTCCACAGTGGGAAGACAAGGTTATGGAGCTGATGGATGCTTGTGACACTTGGATTCAGGAGCCAGTTCGTGACGTTGAGAAACCTTTCTTGATGCCTGTTGAGGACGTATTCTCAATCACTGGTCGTGGTACTGTTGCTACTGGTCGTATCGAGACTGGTGTTGTTAAGGTAGGTGACGAAGTTCAGATCCTTGGTTTGGGTGAGGACAAGAAGTCAGTTATCACTGGTGTTGAGATGTTCCGTAAGTTGTTGGATGAAGGTGAAGCTGGTGACAACGTAGGTTTGTTGCTGCGTGGTATCGACAAGAAGGAGATCAAGCGTGGTATGGTTATCACTCATCCGGGAACTATCACTCCGCACTCTTCATTCAAGGCTTCTATCTATGTTTTGAAGAAAGAGGAAGGTGGTCGTCACACTCCATTCGGTAACAAGTATCGTCCTCAGTTCTATCTGCGTACTATGGACTGTACAGGTGAGATCCACTTGCCAGAAGGTACTGAAATGGTAATGCCAGGTGATAACGTAGAAATCAAGGTTGACTTGATCTACCCAGTTGCTTTGAACGTTGGTTTGCGTTTCGCTATCCGTGAGGGTGGACGTACTGTAGGTTCTGGTCAGATCACTGAGATCCTCGACTAATAAATTGGAGAAATACTTCAATTAAATATTTAAGGTCCCCGAAAAACGGGGACCTATTTTACGGGAGTAGCTCAGTTGGTAGAGCACCGGTCTCCAAAACCGGGTGTCGGGAGTTCGAGCCTCTCCTCCCGTGCTAATATTATCGAATATGTTTAAGAAAATTATAAAATATTGTAAGGAATCTTACAATGAGCTTGTTCATAAAACATCTTGGCCAAGTCCATCAGAACTTACAAACAGTGCAGTCGTAGTATTATTTGCTTCCCTACTCATTGCATTGGTAGTTTTCGTTATGGACTTCGTGTTTCAGAACGTAATGGAATTTATTTATCCTTAAAAAAAGAGAGATGGCCGAAATTGAAATGAAATGGTACGTTATGCGTGCTATTAGTGGAAAGGAAAGCAAAGTCAAGGAGTATATTGATGCCGAAATTAAGAAAGGCGACTTTGGCAAGTATGTCTCACAAGTGCTTATTCCAACAGAGAAGGTGGTGACTAACCGTAATGGCAAACGCGTTGTTACGGAGAGAAATCACTTGCCCGGTTATGTACTTGTGGAAGCAGCCTTGGTTGGTGAAGTTGCTCCTTTGCTGCGCAATACGCCGAATGTCTTGGGATTTTTGGGTGAGTCAAACAGTCATCCGACACCATTGCGTCAACACGAAGTAAACCGACTTTTGGGTGTTGTAGATGAATTGAAAGATGTTCCGGAAGAAATGCCTGTTCCTTACGAAGTAGGGGAGAGTGTTAAGGTAACGGAAGGTCCTTTCAGTGGTTTTTCTGCAACAATCGAAGAGGTGAATACCGAAAAGAAGAAGCTGAAGGTTATGGTTAAGATCTTCGGACGTAAAACTCCGTTAGAGTTAGGTTTTATGCAAGTTGAAAAAGAATAAGGCATTTTGTTACGTGCGTTGTTCTTTTCTTAAAATAACAATATAAAAAACAAAAAAATGGCTAAAGAAGTTGCTGGATTAATCAAATTACAGATTAAAGGAGGCGCTGCAAATCCATCACCCCCAGTAGGTCCTGCTTTGGGTTCCAAGGGTATCAATATCATGGATTTCTGTAAAGCATTCAACGCCAGAACGCAAGACAAGGCTGGTAAGGTTCTTCCGGTCGTAATCACTTATTATACTGACAAATCTTACGATTTCATCGTTAAGACTCCTCCTGTAGCAGTACAGTTGATGGAGGTTGCCAAGGTAAAGGGTGGTTCTGCAGAGCCTAACCGTAAGAAGGTAGCTGAGATTACCTGGGATCAGGTACGCGCTATCGCTCAGGACAAAATGCCTGACTTGAACTGCTTTACAATTGAGTCTGCTATGAGACTTGTTGCAGGAACAGCAAGAAGTATGGGTATCACTGTAAAAGGGGACTTCCCGGGTTAATAAATTAATAATCTTCAATTAAAATGGGTAAACTGACAAAAAATCAGAAGTTAGTCGCTGAGAAAATTGAAGCAGGGAAAGCATACTCTTTGAAAGAAGCTTCAGCTTTGGTTAAGGAGATTACTACTACCAAGTTTGATGCTTCTGTAGATATCGATGTTCGTTTGGGTGTGGATCCTCGTAAGGCCAATCAGATGGTTCGTGGCGTTGTATCTCTCCCTAATGGTACCGGTAAGGTGACTCGAGTTCTTTGCTTGTGTACACCGGATGCTGAAGCTGCTGCTAAGGAAGCAGGCGCTGACTATGTAGGTCTTGATGAATATATCGAAAAGATCAAAGGTGGATGGACAGACATTGATGTAATCATTACAATGCCTTCTATCATGGGTAAAATTGGTGCCCTCGGACGTGTCCTTGGTCCTCGTGGATTGATGCCAAATCCAAAGAGCGGTACTGTTACAATGGATGTTGCTAAGGCTGTAAAAGAGGTTAAGCAAGGAAAGATTGACTTTAAGGTAGACAAGAGCGGTATCGTTCACACTTCTATCGGTAAGGTTTCTTTCACTCCGGAGCAGATCGCACAGAATGCGAAGGAGTTTATTTCAACTATTATTAAGTTGAAGCCATCATCAGCTAAAGGTACATATATAAAGAGCATTTATCTTTCAAGTACAATGAGCCGTGGTATTAAAATCGACCCTAAGGCAGTTGAAGAAATCTAAAAATTTTAAGAAATCATGAGAAAGGAAGATAAAGGTAATATTATAGCTCAGCTTGGTGAAATTCTGAAAGAGTATCCTCATTTCTATTTGGTTGATGCAACCGGTATGGACGCTGCTAAGACCAGTGTAATGAGAAGAAAGTGCTTCCAGTCTGAGATTAAGATGGTTCTGGTAAAGAACACTCTTTTGCACAAGGCTTTCGAAAGCGCAGAATTGGATTACTCTCCATTATATGGCTGCTTGAAGGGTACAACTGCAATCTTGTTCACAAATGTTGCAAATGCACCTGCAAAGTTGTTGAAGGATTTGGCTAAGGATGGCGGTCCTACATTGAAGGCTGCTTATGCTGAAGAAGGATTCTATGTTGGCGCAGACCAGCTGGATGCTCTTACAGCTATCAAGAGCAAGGATGAAGTTATTGCTGAGATCGTTGCTTTGCTGCAATCTCCTGCGAAGAACGTTATTTCTGCTCTTCAATCAGGTGCCAACACTATCCATGGCGTTTTGAAGACCTTGGGTGAAGGCAAATAAATCATATTTAATTAAGTAACAAACAAATAAAAAATTAGAATAAAATGGCAGATTTGAAAGCTATTGCTGAAGAATTGGTAAATTTGACAGTTAAGGAAGTTAATGAGTTGGCTACTATCCTGAAGGATGAGTATGGTATCGAGCCTGCTGCTGCAGCTGTTGCAGTTGCTGGTCCTGTTGCAGCTGGTGCTGCTGCAGCTGAGGAGAAGGACTCTTTCGACGTAGTGTTGAAGAGCGCTGGTTCAGCTAAGTTGCAGGTTGTAAAGGCTGTTAAGGAGTCTTGCGGTCTGGGCTTGAAGGAAGCTAAGGATATGGTAGACGGTGCTCCTAGCGTATTGAAGGAAGGCATGACTAAGGCTGATGCAGAGGCTTTGAAGAAGGCTTTGGAAGAGGCTGGTGCTGAAGTTGAACTGAAGTAAGAATTTGCCTGTTCTGACAGGTATATGGTAAAGAATCCTCTGGTAGGGGGTTCTTTACCTTTTTGTGTCTATAAATATAAGGTTTATTATAATAATATAACTGATGTCTTCTAACATAGTAAATCAGAGAGTAAATTTTGCATCGGTAAAGAATCCGATGCCGTATCCCGATTTTCTTGAAGTGCAATTGAAGTCGTTCAAGGATTTCTTGCAGTTGGATACCCCCCCTGAGTTGAGAAAGAATGATGGACTTTATAAGGTCTTTTCAGAGAACTTCCCGATTGCGGATACACGTAATAACTTCGTATTGGAGTTCTTGGACTATTATATTGATCCGCCTCGTTATTCTATCGAGGAATGCTTGGAGCGTGGCTTGACCTACAGTGTTCCTTTGAAGGCTAAACTGAAGCTTTATTGTACTGATCCTGATCATGAAGACTTTGACACAGTGATACAGGATGTTTTTCTGGGACCTATCCCTTATATGACCGCTAACGGAACCTTCATTATCAATGGTGCCGAACGTGTTGTCGTTTCGCAGTTGCATCGTTCTCCGGGTGTGTTCTTCGGTTCCAGTATCCATGCCAACGGAACTCAGTTATATTCTGCACGTATTATTCCATTCAAAGGTTCGTGGATTGAGTTTGCTACCGATATTAACAATGTGATGTATGCGTACATTGACCGTAAGAAGAAATTGCCGGTGACAACCTTGTTGCGTGCTATTGGTTTTGAAAACGATAAGGATATTCTTGAGATCTTTAATCTTGCAGAAGAAGTGAAGGTTTCAAGAGCTAATCTGAAAAAATATTGGGGACAGAAACTTGCTGCTCGTGTATTGAAGAGTTGGGTAGAGGATTTTGTGGATGAAGATACTGGTGAGGTCGTTTCAATTGAGCGAAATGAAGTGATTCTGGATCGCGAGACTGTGCTTGATGAGACCAATTCAGAAGAGATTATTGATAGCGGTGTCAGCAGCATCTTGATTCACAAGGAGGATGTAAATACGACTGATTTCTCTATTATCTTTAATACTTTGCAGAAGGACCCAAGTAACTCTGAGAAAGAAGCTGTACTTTATATCTATCGTCAGTTGCGCAATGCGGATCCAGCAGATGATGCCAGTGCGCGTGAGGTAATCAATAACCTGTTCTTCTCGGAGAAACGTTATGATTTGGGAGAAGTCGGACGCTACAGAATCAACCGCAAGTTGAACCTGACAACCGATATGGATGTACGCGTTTTGACGAAAGAAGATATTATCGAGATCATCAAGTATCTGATTGAGTTGATCAACTCTAAGGCTACCGTGGATGATATTGACCACTTGAGTAACCGTCGTGTACGTACTGTAGGCGAACAGTTGGGCAATCAGTTTGCTATTGGTTTGGCCCGTATGAGCAGAACCATCCGTGAGCGCATGAACGTACGTGATAACGAGGTGTTCACTCCAACTGATTTGATTAATGCGAAGACCATTTCTTCCGTAATCAACTCATTCTTCGGTACGAATGCCCTGTCACAGTTCATGGACCAGACCAATCCGTTGGCAGAGGTAACTCATAAGAGACGTTTGTCTGCCTTGGGTCCTGGCGGTTTGTCACGTGAGCGTGCCGGTTTCGAGGTGCGTGACGTACACTACACCCATTATGGCCGTCTGTGTCCTATCGAGTCTCCTGAAGGTCCGAACATCGGTTTGATTTCTTCATTGTGCGTTTACGCGAAGATCAACGATTTGGGCTTCATCGAAACTCCGTACCGTAAGGTAAACAATGGAGTGGTTGACCTTTCTCTGGAAACTGGTATCCAGTATCTGACAGCAGAAGAGGAAGAGGGACAGATTATCGGTCAGGGAAATGCTCCGCTGAATGATGACGGTACATTTATCCGTACTAAGGTTAAATGCCGTCAGGATGATGATTATCCTGTAGTACCTCCTTCAGAAGTTAATCTGATGGACGTAGCTCCTCAGCAGATTGCTTCTATCGCTGCATCTTTGATTCCGTTCTTGGAGCACGATGATGCTCACCGTGCATTGATGGGATCTAACATGATGCGCCAGGCTGTACCATTGTTGAAGAGTGAATCTCCAATCGTCGGAACCGGTATCGAAAAACAGGTATGCGAAGACTCACGTACAATGATTACCGCAGAAGGTGATGGAGTTATTGAATATGTAGACGCGACTACAATCCGTATCCTTTACGATCGTACAGAGGAAGAGGAGTTTGTAAGCTTCGAGCCAGCCTTGAAGGAATACCGTATTCCAAAGTTCCGTCGTACCAATCAGAACATGACTATTGACTTGCGTCCTATCTGTGACAAGGGTCAGCGTGTGAAGGCCGGTGATATCCTGACTGAAGGTTATTCTACTGAGAACGGAGAGTTGGCTTTGGGTAAGAACCTGTTGGTAGCTTACATGCCTTGGAAAGGATATAACTATGAGGATGCTATCGTATTGAACGAGCGTGTAGTTCGTGAAGATATTCTGACTTCTATCCACGTAGAAGAGTTCTCACTCGAAGTTCGTGAAACCAAGCGTGGTGTTGAAGAGTTGACTTCAGATATTCCAAACGTAAGTGAGGAAGCAACTAAGGATCTGGATGAGAACGGTATCGTACGTGTCGGTGCCCGTATTGAGCCGGGTGATATCATGATCGGTAAGATCACTCCGAAGGGAGAAAGCGATCCTTCACCAGAAGAGAAACTGTTGCGTGCAATCTTCGGCGACAAGGCCGGTGATGTAAAAGACGCTTCTTTGAAGGCTTCTCCTTCTTTGAAGGGTGTGGTTATCGACAAGAAGTTGTTCTCAAGAGCTATCAAGACCCGTGCTGCCAAGGCTGCCGATAAGCTGATTCTTCCGAAGATTGATGAAGAGTTCAACAGCAAGGTTGATGATTTGAAAGCGATCTTGATTGACAAGTTGCTCGAGCTGACTGAAAATCTGGTTTCTGCCGGTGTGAAAGACTATATGGGAGCTGAGGTAATTGCCAAGGGTGCCCGTTTCAGCGCTCCGGCTCTGGAGAATCTGGATTATACTGCAATCCAGTTGATCGGCTGGACCGAGGATGAGCATGTAAACGGTCTGATTGCCAAATTGATCATTAACTTCCTGAAGAAATACAAGCTGCTCGATGCTGAATTGAAGCGTAAGAAGTTTGCCATTACAATCGGTGACGAATTGCCTTCAGGTATCATTCAGATGGCTAAGGTTTACATCGCCAAGAAGCGTAAGATCGGTGTAGGAGATAAGATGGCCGGTCGTCACGGTAATAAGGGTATCGTATCTAAGATCGTACGTCAGGAAGATATGCCGTTCTTGGCAGACGGAACTCCGGTTGATATCGTATTGAATCCGCTGGGTGTGCCTTCTCGTATGAACATCGGTCAGATTTTTGAGACTGTATTGGGTGCTGCCGGACGTAAGTTGGGTGTTAAGTTTGCAACTCCTATCTTCGACGGTGCTACTTTGGACGATCTGTGTGAGTGGACAGACAAGGCAGGATTGCCACGTTACTGCTCAACTCAGTTGTACGATGGTGCTACCGGTGAGAAGTTCGACCAGTTGGCAACAGTTGGTATCGCTTATATGTTGAAGCTCGGTCACATGGTTGAGGACAAGATGCATGCCCGTTCAATCGGTCCGTACTCTTTGATTACCCAGCAGCCGTTGGGAGGTAAGGCGCAGTTCGGTGGACAGCGTTTCGGAGAGATGGAGGTTTGGGCTATCGAGGCCTTCGGTGCTTCTCACGTATTGCAGGAGATCTTAACTATCAAGTCTGATGATGTGGTAGGACGTTCTAAGGCATACGAGGCTATCGTGAAAGGTGAGCCGATGCCAACTCCGGGTATACCTGAATCATTGAACGTGCTGTTGCACGAGTTGCGTGGTTTGGGATTGAGTATCACCCTTGACTAATTTTACGAAGTAACTCTTTAATATATAAATAAGAAACATGGCTTTTAGAAAAGAATCTAAAATAAAGAGTAATTTTACGAAAATTACCATCGGACTGGCCTCTCCGGAGGAAATCCTGGAAAATTCGTATGGTGAGGTGCTGAAGCCCGAAACCATTAACTACCGTACATATAAGCCAGAGCGCGACGGTCTGTTCTGCGAGCGTATCTTCGGTCCTACCAAGGATTACGAGTGTCATTGCGGAAAGTACAAGCGCATCCGTTATAAAGGAATCGTTTGTGACCGTTGTGGTGTAGAGGTTACCGAGAAGAAGGTACGCCGTGAGCGTTCCGGTCACATCCAGCTGGTTGTGCCTGTTGCTCACATCTGGTACTTCCGTTCTCTGCCAAACAAGATCGGTTATCTGTTGGGTATTCCGACAAAGAAACTTGATTCTGTAATTTATTACGAACGTTATATTGTCATTCAGCCGGGTGCTCTGGCAGGAGAAGTTCAGGAGTTGGATCTGCTCACCGAGGATGAGTATCTGGACAAGATGGAAAGCCTGCCTATCGAGAATCAGTATCTTGAGGATTCAGATCCGAACAAGTTTATTGCCAAGATGGGTGCCGAGGCTATCTACGACCTGTTGTTACGCGTAGACTTGGACAAGCTTTCTTACGAACTGCGTGACCGTGCCAACTCAGACACAGCACAGCAACGCAAGAATGAGGCTTTGAAGCGCTTGCAGGTAGTAGAATCATTCCGTGCAAGCCGTGGCCGTAACAAGCCGGAATGGATGATCATGAAGATCTTGCCGGTAATTCCGCCTGAGTTGCGTCCGTTGGTTCCACTGGATGGTGGACGTTTCGCCACTTCCGACCTGAACGACCTGTATCGTCGCGTGATTATCCGTAACAACCGTCTGAAACGCCTTATTGAGATCAAGGCTCCAGAGGTGATCTTGCGTAATGAGAAACGTATGTTGCAGGAAGCTGTGGACAGCTTGTTCGACAACTCACGCAAGAGCAGTGCGGTGAAGACCGATGCCAACCGTCCATTGAAATCATTGTCAGACTCATTGAAGGGTAAGCAGGGACGTTTCCGTCAGAACTTGTTGGGTAAGCGTGTTGACTACTCTGCCCGTTCTGTAATCGTTGTAGGTCCGGAATTGAAGATGGGTGAGTGCGGTTTGCCGAAACTGATGGCTGCAGAACTGTATAAACCATTTATCATCCGTAAGCTTATCGAGCGCGGTATCGTGAAGACTGTGAAATCGGCAAAGAAGATTGTTGACCGCAAGGAACCGGTGATCTGGGATATCCTGGAGCATGTAATGAAGGGACACCCTGTATTGCTGAACCGTGCGCCGACTCTGCACCGTCTGGGTATCCAGGCATTCCAGCCTAAGATGATCGAGGGTAAGGCTATCCAGCTGCACCCGTTGGCATGTACGGCGTTCAATGCCGACTTCGACGGTGACCAGATGGCGGTACACTTGCCTTTGAGCAATGAGGCTATTCTGGAAGCACAGATCCTGATGTTGCAGGCACACAATATCTTGAATCCGGCGAATGGTGCTCCTATTACCGTTCCTTCACAGGATATGGTGTTGGGATTGTACTACATCACCAAGTTGCGTCCGGGATCACTGGGAGAGGGCTTGACCTTCTACGGTCCGGAAGAAGCTATCATCGCCTACAATGAGAAGCGTGTAGACATTCACGCTCCGATCAAGGTGTTGGCCAACGATCTGGATGAGAATGGCAATATCGTGAAGAAGATGATTGAAACCTCTGTAGGTCGTGTAATCGTTAATGAGATCGTACCTGACGAAGTAGGTTTCTTCAATGATATTATTTCTAAGAAAACACTGCGTGGCATCATCAGCGATGTAATCAAGGCTGTAGGTGTGGCTCGTGCTTGTGAGTTCCTGGATGGAATCAAGAACTTGGGTTACAAGATGGCTTACGACGGTGGTCTGTCATTCAACTTGGGTGATATCATCATCCCGAAGGAGAAAGAAGAACTCGTTAAGCGCGGTAACGAAGAAGTTGAGCGTATCACTAACGACTACGGTATGGGATTCATCACCGACAAGGAGCGTTACAACCAGGTTATCGATACTTGGACTCACGTAAACAACGATTTGTCTAAGATCTTGATGAAGACCATGAAGGAGGCTGACCAGGGATTCAACGCCGTATACATGATGTTGGATTCAGGAGCCCGTGGTTCTGCAGGACAGATCAGTCAGTTGTCAGGTATGCGTGGCTTGATGGCCAAGCCTCAGAAGGCCGGTGCCGAAGGCGCACAGATTATCGAGAACCCGATCCTTTCTAACTTTAAGGAAGGTATGAGCGTGTTGGAGTACTTTATCTCTACTCACGGTGCCCGTAAAGGTTTGGCGGATACTGCGCTGAAGACTGCCGACGCCGGATATCTGACTCGTCGATTGGTAGACGTATCACACGACGTGATCATTACCGAGGAAGACTGCGGTACTCTGAGAGGACTTGTCTGCACCGCCTTGAAGAATGGTGATGAGGTGATTTCTTCACTTTATGAGCGTATCCTGGGTCGTGTATCAGTTCATGATGTAATCAATCCTCAGACTGGTAAGCTGATTGTTGCTGCCGGAGAGGAAATTACGGAAGACAAGGCACAGGAAATCGAGGATTCACCAATCGAAAGTGTAGAAATCCGTTCAGTGCTGACTTGCGAAAGCCGAAAGGGAGTATGTATGAAGTGTTACGGACGTAACTTGGCTACCAGCCGTATGGTACAGAAGGGTGAGGCTGTCGGTGTGATTGCAGCCCAGTCTATCGGTGAGCCGGGTACTCAGTTGACTCTGCGTACATTCCACGCCGGAGGTGTGGCCTCGAATGCTGCAGCCAATGCGACAATCGTGGCCAAATACGACTCTAAGATTGAATTTGAGGAACTGCGTACCGTAGATATTCAAGATGAGCAGGGCAATCCTGCCAAGATGGTCGTTGGCCGTCTGGCTGAGGTTCGCTTCGTAGACCTGAACACCAATATCGTTCTCTTTACTCAGAACGTACCTTATGGTTCAACTCTGTATGTAAACGAGGGTGACAAGGTAGAGAAGGGTAAGGTTATCGCTAAGTGGGACCCATTTAACGCGGTAATCGTAACCGAAAATCCGGGAAAGCTGATTTTCGAGGACGTGATCGAAGGTGTAACCTATCGTGTTGAAGCCGATGAAACTACCGGTTTGCGCGAAATCATCATCACGGAGTCTAAGGACAAGACAAAAGTTCCTTCAGCTCATATCGTAGATGAGAACGGAGAGCTGATCCGTACTTATAACTTCCCGATCGGTGGTCACTTGGTTGTAGAAGACAATCAGTTGGTGAAGGCCGGTGATGTATTGGTTAAGATCCCGCGTGCTGTAGGTAAGGCTGGCGATATCACCGGAGGTTTGCCTCGAGTAACCGAGTTGTTCGAGGCTCGTAACCCGTCAAATCCTGCTGTGGTATCTGAAATTGACGGTGAGATCACCATGGGTAAGATCAAGCGTGGTAACCGTGAGATCGTAGTAACCTCTAAGTTAGGCGAGGTGAAGAAGTATCTCGTGCCACTGTCAAAGCAGATTCTGGTACAGGAGAACGATTACGTGCGTGCCGGTACTCCGCTGTCCGACGGTGCTATTACTCCGTCAGATATTCTGGCCATCAAGGGTCCTACTGCTGTTCAGGAATATATCGTGAACGAGATTCAGGATGTATACCGTCTGCAGGGTGTAAAGATCAACGACAAGCACTTCGAGGTGATTGTACGCCAGATGATGCGCAAGGTACAGATCGACGAGCCGGGAGATACCCGCTTCCTCGAACTTCAGATTGTAGACAAACTCGACTTTGCAGAAGAGAACGACCGCATCTGGGGCAAGAAGGTAGTTGTAGACGCCGGAGACTCAGAGGTAATGCAGCCGGGTATGATCGTTACAGCCCGCAAGCTGAGAGACGAAAACTCTACCTTGAAGCGTAAAGACTTGCGTCTGGTTCAGGTGCGTGATGCTGTTCCAGCAACATCTACCCAGATCCTGCAGGGTATCACACGTGCGGCATTGCAGACTTCAAGCTTCATGTCGGCAGCTTCCTTCCAGGAAACTACCAAGGTGCTCAATGAGGCTGCGATCAACGGTAAGAGCGATAAGCTCGAGGGTATGAAGGAGAACGTAATCTGCGGTCACCTGATTCCAGCCGGAACCGGTCTGCGTGAGTTCGAACGTATCATCGTCGGAAGCCGTGAGGACTATGATCGAGTAATTGCAAATAGAAAATCAATATTGGATTTTAATGTAGATTAATCAATCCGATATTTCAGAATAGTGGAGCGGTGAGCCGGAGAATATCCGACTCACCGCTTTTTATTGTCTTGATGCAATGAAATTACTTCCCTGTCAGTAAAAGTTTACTTCCCCGTCGGTAATCATTTACTTTCCTGTCGGTAATTCCGGATGTACGTGAGGAATTCTGCGTTTCGGAAGCGTAATCTTTGTGAAGTGAGCCAGATGTTGAAAACGTATTCCTATCGTAACAGAATGTGCGGATGCATCTTTTTATACAAATAGGAAGGAATTATGTGTCCAAAATGTTGTGAGATTAGTAAAATAATTATATCTTTGTTTAAGAGAAAATCAAAAACTAATTTTTCACCTTACAAAAACATATCATGGCTAACGAAGAAAAAAATCAGGGCGGTCAGTTCCAGATTGAGCTGACTCCGGAGATAGCACAGGGAGTATATGCCAACATGGCATTAATTGCACATTCCAGTTCAGAGGTAATTCTTGATTTTGTACGCATCCTTCCGGGTATTCCAAAGGCAAACGTACAGTCACGCATTATCTTGGCTCCGGAACACGCCAAGCGTTTGATGTATGCATTGCAGGACAACATTTCAAAATATGAGCAGAATTTCGGTCCTATTCACATGCCGGAAGATGGTCCTAGAACTGTTGCTCCATTCAATGTAAACAAAGGAGATGCATAATATAGTGGGTGCGCCGTTCGGCGTGCCCATTTTATTTTTTATACATAAACAAGGTGCGTGTGGTTGCTTTTCCTGATGGGTGTCGTACTGATGCTTTTGTGGGTCCGTATGCTTGTGTATCTGCTTTTCGAGAGCTGTAAATGTAAATATGCTGGTTAAATATGCTTAAATCTTTCTCCTTTTTGTGCTTTTAGGCGTTGTATGCTTCTTTTCGGCTAAGAAAACATATTGTAATTTGAAATATAATTCGTAACTTTGTAGCCCAAAAGGGTGTATTCTGCACCCGCGCGAATTTGATCAATAGAAAATAACAATATAATAATTAAAAATTTAAAGACAATGCCTACTATTCAACAATTAGTAAGAAAGGGTAGAACTGTGCTGGTAGACAAGAGTAAATCTCCAGCATTGGACAGCTGTCCGCAGCGTCGTGGTGTCTGCGTTCGTGTTTATACCACCACTCCTAAAAAACCTAACTCTGCAATGCGTAAGGTTGCTCGTGTTCGTTTGACTAACATGAAGGAAGTAAACTCTTACATTCCGGGAGAAGGACACAACTTGCAGGAGCACTCAATCGTTTTGGTACGTGGCGGTCGTGTTAAGGACCTCCCTGGTGTACGTTACCACGTAGTTCGCGGTACTTTGGATACAGCTGGTGTAGCAAACCGCACTCAGCGTCGTTCTAAGTATGGTGCTAAGCGTCCAAAAGCAGGTAAGAAGTAATTAAAACTCTTATTTTAGTATTATTTAACTTATTAACGCAGTTTTGGTTTGTATTTATAGGTTGAGTAAAATGCTCGGAGGAGCGTTTGAAGACAAATTTGCAGCCAAACAAAATTAAAAAACAATGAGAAAAGCAAAACCAAAAAAACGTGTGATTCTTCCAGATCCCGTATTTAACGATGTAAAGGTTTCTAAGTTTGTAAATCATTTGATGTATGATGGTAAGAAGAATATTTCTTACGAAATCTTCTACGCAGCTCTTGAGGCTGTTAAGACAAAGATGTCAAATGAGGAAATGAGCGCTCTTGAGATCTGGAAAAAAGCTTTGGATAATATTACTCCGCAGGTTGAGGTTAAGTCTCGCCGTGTAGGTGGAGCTACATTCCAGGTTCCTACTGAAATCCGTCCGGATCGTAAGGAGTCAATCTCAATGAAAAATATGATTCTCTTTGCTCGCAAACGTGGTGGTAAGTCAATGGCTGACAAGTTGGCCGCTGAGATCATGGATGCATTCAACGAGCAGGGTGGTGCTTTCAAGCGTAAGGAAGATATGCACCGTATGGCTGAAGCTAACCGCGCATTCGCACACTTTAGATTCTAATTTTATTAAAGTAGCTTAAAATGGCAAAGCAAGATTTACATTTAACTCGTAATATCGGTATCATGGCTCACATCGATGCCGGAAAGACTACCACTTCAGAGCGTATTCTGTTCTACACAGGTTTGACTCACAAGATCGGTGAGGTGCACGATGGTGCTGCAACCATGGACTGGATGGCTCAGGAGCAGGAGCGTGGTATCACAATTACTTCTGCTGCAACTACAACACGTTGGAACTGGGCTGGCAAGCAGTATCGTATTAACTTGATTGACACTCCGGGACACGTGGACTTTACTGCTGAGGTGGAGCGTTCTTTGCGTGTATTGGACGGTGCTGTTGCTGCTTACTGTGCAGTAGGTGGTGTTGAGCCTCAGTCTGAAACTGTATGGCGTCAGGCTGATAAGTACAATGTACCAAGAATCGGTTATGTAAACAAGATGGACCGTTCAGGTGCTGACTTCTTCGAGGTAGTACGTCAGATGAAGGATGTTTTGGGCGCTAATCCATGTCCGGTTGTTATTCCAATCGGTGCTGAGGAGAACTTCAAGGGTGTTGTTGACTTGATCAAGATGAAGGCTATCCTGTGGCACGATGAGACAATGGGTGCTGACTACGAGGTAGACGATATCCCTGCTGATCTGGTTGCTGAGGCAGAAGAATGGCGTGACAAGATGTTGGAGAAGGTTGCTGAATTCGACGATGAGTTGATGACCAAGTACTTCGACGATCCTTCAACAATCACTGAAGAGGAAGTATTGCGTGCATTGCGTGCTGCAACTGTAGCAATGGAGATTACTCCTATGTTGTGTGGTTCTTCATTCAAGAACAAAGGTGTACAGACTCTGTTGGATTATGTATGTGCTTTCTTGCCTTCACCACTGGATACTCCAAACGTAATCGGTACAAATCCTGATACCGGCGAAGAGGAAGACCGCAAGCCGTCAGAAGATGAGAAGACTTCAGCTCTGGCATTTAAGATCGCTACAGACCCGTATGTAGGTCGTTTGACTTTCGTTCGTGTATACTCTGGTAAGCTGGAAGCTGGTTCATATATCTACAACTCACGTTCTGGAAAGAAAGAGCGCGTATCTCGCTTGTTCCAGATGCACTCTAACCACCAGAATCCGGTTGAAGTAATCGGTGCCGGTGATATCGGTGCAGGAGTTGGTTTCAAGGATATCCGTACTGGTGATACTCTGTGTGATGAGGATGCACCAATCGTATTGGAGTCTATGGACTTCCCGGATCCAGTAATCGGTATCGCAGTAGAGCCAAAGACTCAGAAGGACTTGGACAAGCTGTCTAACGGTTTGGCTAAGTTGGCTGAAGAGGATCCAACCTTTACTGTGAAGACTGACGAGCAGACTGGTCAGACTGTAATCTCAGGTATGGGTGAGCTTCACTTGGATATCATCATTGACCGTCTGAAACGTGAGTTCAAGGTTGAGTGTAATCAGGGTAAGCCACAGGTTAACTATAAGGAGGCAATCACCAAGACAGTTAACTTGCGTGAGGTTTACAAGAAGCAGTCCGGAGGTCGCGGTAAGTTCGCAGACATCATCGTTAACGTTGGTCCGGTTGATGAGGACTACAAAGAAGGTGGTCTGCAGTTCGAGAATAAGGTAACTGGCGGTAACATTCCTAAGGAATTCATTCCTTCAGTTCAGAAGGGATTCGAGAGCGCTATGAAGAATGGTATTCTCGGAGGCTTCCCAATGGATAGCTTGAAGGTTGAGTTGTTGGATGGTTCATTCCACCCGGTTGACTCAGACCAGTTGTCATTCGAAATCTGTGCCCTGCAGGCATACAAGAGCGCTTGTGCTCAGGCTAAGCCGGTATTGATGGAGCCTATCATGAAGCTCGAGGTGGTAACACCGGAAGAAAACATGGGTGACGTAATCGGTGACTTGAACAAGCGTCGTGGTCAGGTAGAAGGTATGGATACAAGCCGTAGCGGTGCACGTATCGTTAAGGCTATGGTGCCTCTGGCAGAAATGTTCGGTTACGTAACTGCATTGCGTACCATCACTTCTGGTCGTGCTACTTCATCAATGACATATGATCACCACGCTCCGGTGTCTAGCTCAATCGCTAAGGCCGTACTCGAGGAGATCAAGGGACGTACAGACTTGGTATAATCGCCAAATCAGAATATAATTAGAGTTTGAAGGTGTCGGCTAGCGAATGACTCTTAGCCGACATACCTTCTTACTTGTCATATTAATCATTCATAAATAATTAATAAAAACAAATGAGTCAGAAAATTAGAATTAAACTGAAATCTTACGATCACAACTTGGTAGACAAGTCAGCTGAGAAGATCGTTAAAACAGTTAAGGTAACAGGTGCTATCGTTAGTGGTCCTATTCCATTGCCAACTCACAAGCGTATCTTTACTGTAAACCGTTCAACTTTCGTGAACAAGAAATCTCGTGAGCAATTTGAACTTTCTTCTTACAAGAGACTGATCGACATCTACAGCTCAACTGCAAAGACTGTTGACGCTTTGATGAAGTTGGAATTGCCAAGCGGTGTAGAAGTAGAAATTAAAGTTTAGTACTATTATTAAAAATCAAACGAAATGCCAGGATTATTAGGAAAAAAAATCGGAATGACATCCGTTTTCAGTGCCGATGGTAAGAATGTACCATGCACTGTTATCGAAGCTGGTCCTTGTGTAGTAACTCAGATCAAGAGTGTAGAAAAGGATGGATATGCAGCAGTACAGTTGGGCTTCCAGGAAGCTAAGGAAAAGAATACTACTGCTCCTATGATGGGACACTTTAAGAAAGCAGGTACTACTCCAAAGAGACACTTGGCCGAGTTCGCAGCAGATTTTCAGAACGAACTGAATTTAGGTGACACTGTAACTGTAGATATCTTCGCAGATGCAGCTTTTGTAGACGTGATCGGTACTTCAAAGGGACACGGTTTCCAGGGAGTTGTTAAGCGTCATGGTTTCGGTGGTGTAGGTCAGACTACTCACGGTCAGCACAACCGCGCACGCAAGCCGGGATCTATCGGTGCTTGTTCTTACCCAGCAAAAGTATTCAAAGGACTGCGTATGGGTGGCCAGATGGGTGGCGACCGCGTAACTACGCACAACTTGCAAGTGTTAAAAGTAATTCCAGAGCACAATCTGATCTTGATCAAGGGTTCTGTTCCGGGTTATAAAGGTTCAATCGTAATAATTGAGAAATAATGGAAATTAGTGTATTGAATATTAAGGGCGAGGATACCGGAAGAAAGGTTACCTTGAATGATTCTATCTTTGCAATTGAGCCAAACGATCACGCAATCTATTTGGACGTTAAGCAGTTCATGGCTAATCAGCGTCAGGGAACAGCTAAGGCAAAGGAAAGAAGCGAAGTGAGCGGTTCAACCAGAAAGCTGGGTCGTCAGAAAGGTGGTGGCGGTGCTCGTCGCGGTGATATCAACTCTCCAGTATTAGTAGGTGGTGGACGTGTTTTCGGTCCTAGACCAAGAAACTACGGTTTCAAACTGAACAAGAAAGTTAAGGTTTTGGCTCGTAAGTCAGCTCTGAGCTACAAGGCACAGGAAGGTGCTATCGTAGTAGTTGAAGACTTCACTATGGAAGCACCAAAGACTAAACAGTTTATTGAAATCGTAAATAATCTTAAAGTTAACGACAAGAAGGCTTTGTTCGTTTTGCCGTCTTCTGATAAAAACGTATATTTGTCAGCTCGTAACATCCAACGTGTGAATGTTGCACTTGCTTCTGCGCTGAATACATATACTGTATTGAACGCAGATGTTATGGTTGTAACCGAGTCATCGTTGAAAGTCGTTGATGAAATCTTAACAAAATAAGGAGACTTAACCAATTATGGGATATATTATCAAACCTTTGGTCACTGAGAAGATGACCACTACAACAGAGAAGCTGAACAAGTTCGGCTTCATCGTTCGTCCTGAGGCTAACAAGCTGGAGATTAAGAAGGAAATCGAGGCTTTGTATAATGTTACAGTTGTAGCTGTAAATACCTCTAACTATGCAGGTAAGTCTAAGAACCGCTACACACGTTCAGGCCTGATCAAAGGCCGTACAAACGCTTTCAAGAAAGCAATCGTAACTCTGAAAGAGGGCGAAACTATTGATTTTTATAGCAATATTTAAATAAAAGATGGCAGTACGTAAATTTAAGCCCACAACACCAGGGCAGAGACACAAAATTATTGGTACTTTTGAAGAGATTACTGCATCGGTACCAGAGAAGTCTCTTGTAAGTGGAAAACGTTCAACAGGTGGTCGTAACAATGTCGGAAAGATGACAATGCGCTATAATGGCGGCGGTCACAAGAGAAAATTCCGTTTCATCGACTTCAAGAGAAATAAAGATGGTGTTCCAGCAGTTGTTAAGACAATCGAGTATGATCCAAACCGTTCGGCTCGTATCGCTCTGTTGTATTACGCTGATGGAGAAAAACGTTATATTATTGCTCCTAACGGCTTGCAGGTAGGCAGCACAGTTATGTCCGGAGAGAATGCGGCGCCTGAGATTGGTAACGCACTTCCATTGCAGAATATTCCAGTCGGTACTGTAATTCACAATATCGAGCTGCGTCCGGGACAGGGTGCTTTGCTGGTACGCTCTGCAGGTAACTTTGCTCAGTTAACTTCACGTGAGGGACGCTATTGCGTGATCAAATTGCCTTCAGGTGAGACTCGCCAGATCTTGAGCGCATGTAAGGCTACTATCGGTAGCGTTGGTAACTCAGATCACGCTTTGGAGAGCTCAGGTAAGGCTGGACGTTCTCGCTGGTTAGGCCGTCGTCCTCACAACCGTGGTGTGGTAATGAACCCGCATGATCATCCGATGGGTGGTGGTGAAGGACGTCAGTCAGGAGGTCATCCACGTTCACGTAAGGGATTGTATGCTAAGGGCTTGAAGACTAGAGCACCTAAGAAACAGTCTAACAAGTATATTATCGAAAGATGTAATAAGTAATTAAGTTAATTGAGTAAAATATGAGTCGTTCATTAAAAAAAGGTCCATATATTGAAGTAAACCTCGAAAAGAAAGTTCTCGCTATGAACGAGAGCGGCAAGAAGAGTGTTGTTAAGACATGGGCCAGAGCTTCAATGATTTCTCCTGATTTTGTGGGACACACCATTGCAGTTCATAACGGTAATAAATTTATTCCTGTTTATGTTACAGAGAATATGGTTGGACATAAGTTGGGTGAGTTTGCACCAACTCGTCGTTTCGGTGGCCATGCTGGTAACAAGAAAAAATAAAAACAGGTGCATTATTTGACATATAAAGACTAAAATAAATGGGAGCAAGAAAAAAAATTGCGGCTGAAAAGAGAAAAGAAGCCCTTAAAACCCAGTACTTTGCCAAATTGCAGAATGTGCCTTCTTCTCCACGTAAGATGAGATATGTGGTTGATATGATTCGTGGTATGGAGGTGAATAGAGCTCTTGGAACATTGAAGTTCTCTTCTAAAGCAGCATCTGCAGTAGTTGAGAAATTGTTGCGCTCTGCTATCGCTAACTGGGAACAGAAGAACGAACGTAAGGCTGAAGACGGCGAATTGTTCGTAACAAAGGTTTTTGTTGATGGTGGTGCTACATTGAAGAGAATGAGACCAGCTCCACAGGGAAGAGGTTACAGAATTCGCAAGCGTTCAAATCACGTGACTTTGTTCGTTGGCACTAAAACTAATGATTAATAAGAAGTAGTATGGGACAGAAAGTAAATCCGATAAGCAACCGACTCGGTATTATTAGAGGTTGGGATTCTAACTGGTACGGTGGCAAGAACTTTGGTGATTCTTTGCTCGAGGATAGCAAGATCCGTAAGTACTTGAACGTACGTTTGGCGGCTGCCAGCGTTTCAAGAATTGTCATTGAACGTACACTGAAACTCGTGACGATTACAGTTTGCACTGCACGTCCGGGATTGGTCATTGGTAAAGGTGGTCAGGATGTTGACAAGTTGAAAGAGGAGTTGAAGAAGATCACTGATAAGGATATTCAGATCAACATCTTCGAAATCAAGAAACCTGAGTTGGATGCAGTGATCGTTGCTAACAACATCGCTCGTCAGGTTGAAGGAAAGATCGCTTACCGTCGCGCTATCAAGATGGCTATCGCTAACACTATGAGAAGCGGTGCTGAGGGTATTAAGATCTTGATCTCTGGTCGTTTGAACGGTGCTGAAATGGCTCGTTCAGAAATGTATAAGGAAGGTCGTACTCCACTGCACACATTCCGTGCTGATATCGACTACTGCCAGGCTGAAGCTTTGACTAAGGTTGGTTTGCTGGGTATCAAGGTGTGGATCTGCCGTGGTGAGGTTTACGGAAAGCGTGAGCTTACTCCGAACTTTACTCAGACAAAAGAGACTGGTCGCGGTAACAATGGCGGCAAGAACTTCCGCAAGAAGAAGAACAACAATCGTTAATTTGAATTTTAGGAATTATGTTACAACCGAAAAGAACAAAATATAGAAGACCGCAAAAGGGCCGTTGTAAAGGAAATGCTCAGCGTGGTAACCAGTTGGCTTTCGGATCATTCGGAATCAAGTCTTTGGATACACACTGGATTACAGGTCGTCAGATTGAGGCTGCTCGTATCGCTGTAACACGTTACATGCAGCGTGAGGGACAGATTTGGATCCGTATTTTCCCTGACAAACCAATCACCAAGAAGCCTGCAGACGTACGTATGGGTAAAGGTAAGGGAGATCCTGTAGGATATGTATTCCCTATCACTCCGGGACGTATTATTTTCGAGGTAGAAGGTGTTTCTTATGAGATTGCTAAGGAAGCATTGCGCCTGGCTGCTCAGAAACTGCCGGTTACAACTAAGTTTATTGTTAGACGTGATTACGATAAAAACGCTTAATTATGAAGATCGCAGAAATTAGAGAAATTGCAACCAGCGATTTGGTTGAAAGATTGAAGACAGAAGAGGCTAACTACACTCAGATGTTGCTGAACCACGCTGTCTCACCACTTGAGAATCCTGCGCAGATTAAGGCTGCACGTAGAACAATTGCTCGTATCCAGACTGAGTTGCGTCAGAGAGAACTTAACAAATAATAATGGTCCACATGGAAGCTAGAAATTTAAGAAAGACAAGAACAGGTGTTGTTATCAGCGATAAGATGGATAAGACCATTGTTGTTGCTGCTAAGTTCAAGGAGAAACACCCTATTTATGGTAAGTTCGTTTCTAAAACGAAGAAATACCATGCTCATGACGAGAAGAATGACAGTCATGTAGGCGATACAGTTTTGATCATGGAAACCCGTCCTTTGAGCAAAACAAAGAGATGGAGAGTAGTAGAAATCGTAGAAAGAGCTAAGTAATTATGATACAGGCAGAATCTAGATTAGTAGTTGCAGACAATAGCGGCGCACGTGAAGCTCTTTGTATCCGTGTTTTGGGCGGAACAAAGAGACGTTATGCGTCTGTAGGTGATGTGATCGTCGTTTCAGTAAAGAGCGTCATCCCATCTAGTGATATTAAAAAAGGTGCAGTATCAAAGGCTTTGATCGTACGTACTAAGAAAGAAGTTCGTCGTGCTGACGGTTCTTATATCCGTTTTGATGACAATGCATGCGTTCTGTTGAACAATGCAGGTGAGTTGAGAGGAAGTCGTATTTTCGGCCCTGTTGCTCGTGAGTTGCGTGCAGCAAACATGAAGGTAGTTTCTTTGGCACCAGAAGTACTTTAATAAGTAAAGAATAAAGTAATGAGTAAATTACATATAAAAAAAGGCGATACAGTTTACGTAAATGCTGGTAATTGCAAGGGCCAGACTGGTAAAGTGTTAAAAGTGCTCGTAGAGGAGCAGCGTGCCGTTGTTGAAGGTATCAATATCGTATCTAAAAGCCAGAAGCCGAGTGCAAAGAATCCTCAGGGAGGAATTGTTAAGCAGGAGGCTCCAATCCACATTTCAAATTTGAATGTTGTTGATCCGAAAACTGGCAAGCCGACTCGTATCGGAAGAAAGAAGAACGAAGACGGTAAATTGGTTCGTTTTGCTAAAAAATCAGGAGAGGAGATTAAGTAATGGGAAATACTGCTAGCCTTAAGAAAGAATATGCAGAGCGTATCGCGCCTGCTTTGAAGAGTCAGTTCAACTATACTTCTACCATGCAGATTCCAGTGCTCAAGAAGATTGTGATCAATCAGGGTTTGGGTATGGCTACTGCCGACAAGAAGATCATTGATGTAGCAATCAACGAGATTACTGCGATTACAGGTCAGAAGGCCGTTGCAACCGTTTCAAAGAAAGACGTTGCAAACTTCAAGTTGCGTAAGAAAATGCCTATCGGTGTTATGGTAACTTTGCGTCGTGAGAGAATGTACGAATTCCTGGAGAAGCTGGTTCGCGTAGCATTGCCACGTATCCGTGACTTCAAAGGTATCGAGAGCAAGTTCGATGGACGAGGAAACTATACATTGGGTATTCAGGAGCAGATCATTTTCCCTGAAATCAACATCGACTCAATTGATCGTATCTTGGGTATGAACATTACTTTCGTGACAACAGCTAAGACTGACGAAGAAGGTTATGCTTTGCTCAAGGAGTTCGGTTTACCTTTTAAGAACGCTAAAAACGAGAAATAAATATGGCAAAAGAATCAATGAAGGCTCGTGAGGTAAAGAGAGCCAAAATGGTAGCCAAATATGCTGAAAAGAGAGCTGCGCTGAAGAAAATCGTCAACACAGGTGATCCTGTAGAGGCATTCGAGGCTGCTCAGAAATTGCAGGCAATACCAAAGAACGCTAACCCAATCCGTTTGCACAACCGTTGCAAGTTGACTGGTCGTCCAAAGGGTTATATGCGTCAGTTCGGTATTTCACGTATCCAGTTCCGTGAAATGGCTTCAAGCGGCTTGATCCCGGGTGTAAAGAAAGCAAGCTGGTAATCAAAGAATTTTTTTTAATATTGTCGGGAGAGTCCCGATTAATTAAATAATTTATAATATGACAGATCCAATAGCAGATTATTTGACGCGTTTGAGAAATGCGATTCAGGCTAAGCACAGAGTTGTTGAAGTTCCGGCGTCAAATTTGAAAAAAGAGATCACTAAGATCCTTTTCGACAAGGGTTACATCTTGAACTACAAATTCGTAGAGGATGGACCTCAGGGTACTATCAAAGTTGCTTTGAAGTATGATTCAGTAAACAAGGTCAACGCAATCAAGAAGTTGATCAGAGTATCTACACCGGGTATGCGTAAGTATACTGGTTACAAGGATATGCCGAGAGTAATTAATGGATTGGGTATAGCAATTATATCTACATCTAAGGGTGTTATGACAGACAAGGAAGCTGCCGACCTGAAGATTGGTGGTGAGGTTCTTTGCTATGTATATTAATTGGAGGGTATAATATGTCAAGAATAGGTAAATTACCAATTAACATTCCTGCAGGAGTAACTGTGACAGTAAGTCCTGAAAATGTGGTTTCTGTAAAGGGACCTAAAGGTGAAATGACTCAGGCTGTTGACCCTTCAATCAAAGTAAACATCGCTGATTCACACATCACATTCGAGATTGATGAACAAAATGATGCTGTTGAAACCAAGCAGAAGCAGGCGTTCCACGGTTTGTACCGTTCACTGGTTAACAACATGGTGGTAGGTGTTTCTGAAGGTTATGTGAAGAAGTTGGAATTGGTCGGTGTAGGTTACCGTGCTTCAAACCAGGGTAACATTATTGAATTCTCTTTGGGTTACACTCACAGCATTTTCTTGCAGTTGCCAAAAGAGATCAAGGTTGAGACTAAATCTGAAAGAAATCAGAATCCTCTTATCATATTGGAATCTTGCGACAAACAGCTGTTAGGTCAGGTTTGCGCTAAAATTCGTTCTTTCCGTAAGCCAGAGCCTTACAAAGGTAAGGGTATCTTGTTTGTTGGTGAACAGATTCGTAGAAAGTCTGGTAAGTCAGCTGGTGCTAAGTAATTTTAAAACAGTAAGATTATGACAACAAAATTAGAAAGACGAATTAAGATCAAGTATAGAGTACGAAATAAGATTTCTGGTACTACTCAGCGTCCACGTATGTCTGTGTTCAGAAGCAACAAGCAGATCTACGTACAGATCATTAACGATGAGACCGGCACAACTCTTGTTGCCGCTTCTTCTCTGGGCATGGAAGCTATGCCTAAGAAAGAGCAGGCTGCCAAGGTTGGTGAGCTGATCGCAAAGAAAGCCCTTGAAGCAGGTATCTCAACTGTCGTTTTCGACCGTAACGGATATTTGTATCACGGTAGAGTGAAGGAAGTTGCAGATGCAGCACGTAACGGTGGACTTAAATTTTAATAGATTATGGCAATTAATAGAGTTAAGATAAATAGCGATATCGAATTAAAAGATAGATTGGTTGCTATCAATCGTGTTACAAAGGTTACAAAGGGTGGTAGAACTTTCACTTTCTCTGCTATTGTTGTAGTAGGAAATGGAAACGGTATCATCGGTTGGGGACTTGGTAAAGCTGGTGAAGTCACTGCCGCTATCGCGAAGGGTGTTGAAGCAGCTAAGAAGAACCTGGTAAAGGTTCCTGTATTGAAAGGTACAGTTCCTCACGAGCAGGTTGCTAAGTTCGGTGGTGCTGAGGTATTTATCAAGCCGGCTTCTCACGGTACTGGAGTAGTGGCTGGTGGTGCTATGCGTGCCGTATTGGAGAGCGTTGGCGTAACCGACTGTCTGGCTAAGTCAAAAGGTTCTTCAAACCCACATAACCTGGTTAAGGCTACAATCAATGCGCTGGCAGAAATGCGTGATGCAAAAACTGTTGCTGAGAACCGTGGTGTAAGTTTAGAAAAAGTATTTAGAGGATAAGGAGATATTATGGCAACTATAAAGATTAAACAGATTAAGAGCAGAATTGGTGCTCCAGCTACTCAGAAGAGAACTCTCGACGCATTGGGCTTGACTAAGCTGAATCACGTAGTTGAAGTAGAAGATACTCCTACAATGCGCGGTATGGTTCAGAAGGTGCATCACTTGGTAACCATCGTGGACTAATCTATATTATTACTTTTAAATTGATTTAAAGATGAAATTAAATAATTTAAAGCCTGCTTGCGGTTCTGTTCATTCTCGTAAGAGAATCGGTCGTGGTCCTGGATCTGGTTTGGGTGGTACTTCTACTCGTGGTCACAAAGGTGCTAAGGCAAGATCAGGTTATAAGAAGAAAATTGGTTTCGAAGGTGGACAGATGCCTTTGCAGCGTCGCTTGCCTAAGTTCGGTTTCAAGAACATTAACCGTGTAGCTTACAAGGCTATCAACCTGGCCGATATTCAGGCTTTGGTAGAGGCAAAGAACTTGTCTAAGGTAGGTGTTGAAGAGTTGATCGCAAACGGTCTGGTATCTAACGGACAGTTGATTAAGGTGCTTGGCAACGGAACTTTGACTGCAAAAGTTGATGTTGTTGCAAATGCGTTCTCAAAATCTGCCGAGGAGGCAATCCTTGCAGCAGGCGGAACCGTAACAAAACTTTAATCAAATGAAGAAGTTTGTTGAAACCTTAAAGAACATATGGTTGATCGAGGATCTGAGAAATAAGATCCTCATCACCATCTTGTTTACCGCAATCTATCGCTTTGGCTCTTTTGTAGTCTTGCCGGGTATTAATCCTGACAGTCTGGCGCAGTTGCGTGAACAGACCAGTGAAGGCTTGATGTCTTTGTTGAATATGTTCTCAGGAGGTGCGTTTTCTAATGCATCCATTTTTGCATTGGGAATTATGCCTTACATTTCAGCTTCTATTGTAATTCAGTTGTTGGGTGTAGCTGTTCCTTATTTCCAAAAGATGCAGCGTGAAGGCGAGAGCGGACGAAGAAAAATGAATCAGTATACACGTTATCTGACTTTGTTGATTCTTTTAGTCCAGGCACCTTCTTATCTATTTAACCTGAAAGCTCAGGCAGGTGGTGCATTGGCGCCGACAATCAGTTGGCCACTCTTTATGTTCACTGCATCAATTATCCTTGCCGCTGGAAGCATGTTTGTATTGTGGTTAGGTGAGCGCATTACCGATAAGGGTATTGGCAATGGTATCTCCCTGTTGATTATGGTGGGTATCATCGCACGTTTGCCGAGAGCCATCTTCCAAGAAGGTTTCTCAAGAATGACCAATGCAGCAGGTGGTGGTCTTGTATTCTTCCTGATTGAGATTGCAGTGCTCCTTGCTGTAGTTTGTGCTTCTATTTTGCTGGTACAGGGAACACGTAAGATTCCGGTACAGTATGCAAAACGTTTGGTTGGTAATCAGCAGTATGGCGGAGCCCGACAGTACATTCCTTTGAAGTTGTTTGCGGCAAACGTAATGCCTATTATCTTTGCTCAGGCATTGATGTTTATTCCGATCACTTTGGTAGGATATACTTCTGTTGACAATGCAACTCCTGTAATGCGAATGTTGGTAGATCATACCAGTTGGCTTTACAATTTGATTTTTGCAGCATTAATTATAGCGTTTACTTATTTTTATACTGCAATCACATTGAATACGACTCAGATGGCTGAAGACATGAAGAGAAACAATGGTTTCATTCCTGGAATCAAGCCTGGTCATGATACCGCTGAGTTCATTGATCAAGTGTTGTCTCGACTGACATTGCCGGGTTCAATTTTCCTGGCTTTTATTGCATGTATGCCGGCATTTGCAGGTTTGCTTGGAATCAGTACTGAATTTGCACAATTCTTTGGAGGTACTTCTTTGCTGATCTTGGTTGGTGTTGTGCTCGATACTTTGCAACAGGTTGAGAGTCATTTGATGATGAGACACTACGACGGTCTGTTGAGTTCTGGAAGAATTCGCGGACGTTCAGATGTTTCTGCTTACTGATAACCGCTATGATATTTCTTAAGACTGAAGATGAAATTGACCTGTTAAGGTCTGCCAATCAGTTGGTTTCTCTGACCCATGCTGAGATCGCAAAAGTGATCAGACCGGGTATCACAACGGCACAGCTGGACAAGCTGGCTGAAGAGTTTATTCGGGACCATGGAGCGATTCCAACTTTCAAAGGGTTTCCAAACCCATACGGCGGTCCTTTTCCCGCTTCGATATGTGCCTCTGTAAACGATCAGGTGGTTCACGGAGTTCCAAATGATGAACCGTTGAAGGACGGTGATATTGTTTCAATCGATTGTGGAACCTTGCTTAATGGCTTTTGTGGTGATTCTTGTTACACATTTTGTGTCGGCGAGGTTGCTGAAGAAGTCAAACAGCTTTTGAAGGTTACAAAAGAATCGCTTTATTTGGGAATTGAAGCGGCTTTGACCGGTAAAAGAATCGGTGATATCAGCCACGCTGTGCAGTCACACTGCGAAAAGTATGGTTATGGTGTTGTTCGTGAATTTGTAGGACATGGAATCGGTAAAGAGATGCATGAAGAACCTCAAGTTCCGAATTATGGTAGAGCCGGAAATGGTCCGCTGATCAAGAATGGTCTGTGTCTGGCAATCGAGCCGATGATTACTTTGGGATCACCAAAAATTGGAATGATGCCGGATCGTTGGACTATCAAAACCTTGGATGGTAAATGTGCAGCTCATTTTGAGCATACTATTGCTGTTCATCATGGAAAGGCGGAGATACTCTCTTCGTTTGAAGAAATTGAAAAAATAGAAGGAAAATTATATTAAGTATGGCAAAACAATCCGCGATTGAACAAGATGGAGTTATAGTAGAAGCACTCTCAAATGCTATGTTCCGTGTAGAACTTGAAAATGGTCATGAAATCACGGCGCATATTTCAGGCAAGATGAGAATGCATTATATTAAAATTCTGCCCGGAGATAAAGTGAGGGTAGAGATGAGTCCTTATGATTTGTCAAAAGGACGTATCGTTTTTAGATATAAATAAAAAGCTAAATATGAAGACAAGAGCATCTTTAAAGAAACGTACTCCAGAGTGCAAGATTGTACGTCGCAAAGGACGTTTGTATGTAATTAACAAAAAGAACCCTAAGTTTAAAATGCGTCAGGGTTAATTCATTGTTGCAAAAGAAATAAATTAGTATATGGCAATTAGAATTGTTGGTGTTGATTTGCCCCAAAATAAAAGAGGTGAAATCGCTTTGACTTATGTTTATGGTATAGGTCGTAGTAGTTCAGCTAAGATCTTGGACAAAGCAGGTGTTGACAAGGATCTGAAGGTTAAGGATTGGACTGATGATCAGGCTGCTAAGATCCGTGAGATTATTGCTGCTGAATATAAAGTAGAAGGTGATTTGCGTTCAGAAATCCAGTTGAACATCAAGCGTTTGATGGATATCGGTTGTTACCGTGGTGTGCGTCACCGTATTGGTCTGCCAGTACGTGGCCAGAGCACAAAGAACAACGCACGTACACGTAAGGGTAAGAAAAAGACAGTTGCAAATAAGAAAAAAGCTACTAAATAATAATTAGATATGGCAAAGAAAACAGTCGCAGCTAAGAAAAGAAATGTTAAGGTTGATGCTATGGGACAGTTGCATGTACATAGCTCATTCAACAACATTATTGTATCTTTAGCAAACAGCGAAGGTCAGATCATTTCTTGGTCTTCTGCTGGTAAGATGGGATTCCGTGGTTCTAAGAAGAACACTCCCTATGCAGCTCAGATGGCTGCCCAGGATTGTGCAAAGGTTGCATACGATCTTGGTTTGAGAAAGGTTAAGGCATATGTAAAGGGTCCAGGAAACGGACGTGAGTCAGCTATCCGTACTGTACACGGTGCAGGTATCGAGGTTACTGAGATCATCGATGTTACTCCATTGCCACACAATGGTTGTCGTCCTCCTAAGAGAAGAAGAGTTTAATTCATAGATAACCTAATTACACAGCAGGATTCGCCGGAGCATTTCTTTTTGTGGTTAGCGACTGCAATCTGAGTGAATCCTGCCCTAACTTAACTAAAACAGAATAAAGATGGCTAGATATACTGGACCAAAATCAAGAATTGCCCGTAGATTCGGCGAGGCTATTTTCGGTGCTGACAAAGTTTTGTCTAAGAGAAACTTTCCTCCTGGTCAGCACGGAAATTCAAGAAGAAGAAAAACTTCTGAGTATGGTATCATGTTAGCTGAGAAGCAGAAAGCTAAGTATACCTACGGTGTATTGGAGAAACAGTTCCGCAATATGTTCGAGAAGGCTGCTCGCACAAACGGTATTACCGGTGAGATCCTTTTGCAGAACCTGGAGTGCCGTTTGGATAATGTAGTTTACCGCTTGGGTATTGCTCCTACACGTGCAGCTGCCCGTCAGTTGGTAGGTCACAAGCACATTGTCGTAGACGGAAAGGTTGTTAATATTCCTTCTTATGCTGTTAAACCGGGTCAGATTATCGGTGTTCGCGAGAAGTCTAAGTCTCTCGAAGTAATCGCTGATGCACTGGCTGGTTTCAACCACAGCAAGTATCCATGGATCGAGTGGGATGAGAACACCAAGTCTGGAAAGTTCCTGCACAAGCCGGAGCGCGCAGATATTCCAGAGAACATTAAGGAGCAGTTGATCGTTGAGTTGTACTCTAAATAATAATTAAAGAATGGCGATATTAGCATTTCAAAAACCTGATAAAGTATTAATGTTGGAGGCGGATGACAAATTCGGCAAGTTCGAATTTCGTCCGTTGGAACCCGGTTTCGGTATTACTGTTGGTAATGCTTTACGCCGTATTCTTCTTTCTTCACTTGAGGGTTATGCCATCAATACGATGCGTATTGCCGGTGTAGAGCATGAATTTGCTTCTGTACCAGGTGTTAAAGAGGATGTCACCAACATTATCCTGAATCTGAAGCAAGTTCGATTCAAACAAAGAGTAGAAGAGTTCGAGAATGAGAAAGTGAGCATCACCGTTGAGAACACCACTGAATTCAAGGCAGGTGATCTGAACAAGTATCTGACTGGATTTGAAGTGTTAAACCCTGAATTAGTTATTTGCCATTTAGATGCCAAAGCAACAATGCAGATCGATTTGTCCATTAACAAGGGTAGAGGCTATGTTCCCGCTGACGAGAACCGTGAGTACTGCACCGACGTTAATGTGATTCCAATCGATTCAATTTACACTCCAATTAGAAATGTTAAGTACGCTGTTGAAAATTATCGTGTAGAGCAGAAAACTGACTACGAGAAACTCGTTCTTGAAATTTCTACTGACGGTTCCATTCACCCGAAGGACGCCCTGAAAGAGGCTGCAAAAATTCTGATCTATCACTTCATGTTGTTCTCAGACGAGAAGATCACGTTGGAGAATTCCGACAGTGAGGGCAATGAAGAGTTTGATGAGGAAGTATTGCATATGCGTCAGCTTCTGAAGACTAAGCTGGTTGACATGGATCTTTCTGTACGTGCACTGAACTGTCTGAAGGCAGCAGATGTGGAAACATTGGGAGATCTGGTACAGTTTAATAAAACTGATCTGCTTAAGTTCAGAAACTTCGGTAAGAAATCGCTCACTGAGCTTGATGATTTGCTAGAGGGTCTGAATCTGTCGTTTGGAACTGATATTTCTAAATATAAATTAGACAAAGAATAATTAAACATGAGACATAATAAAAAATTCAATCATTTGGGCCGTACTGCATCTCACAGAAATGCTATGTTGGCTAACATGGCTATCTCTCTGATTATGCACAAAAGAATCACTACGACCCTGGCAAAGGCTAAGGCGCTGAAGAAATATGTTGAGCCTTTGATCACTAAGTCTAAGGAAGATACTACAAACTCTCGTCGTGTAGTGTTCAGCTATTTGCAGAACAAGTATGCGGTTACTGAGTTGTTCAAGGAGATCTCAGTAAAGGTAGCTGACCGTCCGGGTGGTTATACCAGAATCATCAAGACTGGTTTCCGTGCAAGTGATAATGCGCAGATGTGTTTTATCGAGTTGGTAGACTACAACGAAAATATGGCTAAGAAAGCTGCCAAGAAGGCCACTCGTACACGTCGTTCTAAGAAAGCTGCGGCTGCTGAGACACCGGCTGTTGAAGCTCCTGCAACAGAGAATGCAGCAGAATAATTTGCTATATACTAAAGTCAGAGGATGCATCCATGATGCATCCTCTTTTTGTTTCATAACCTTTCAACTTTATTTACAATGAAACTATTATGGCTTGATCTCAATAGCTCCTATGCACATTCGTCTTTGGCATTACCAGCATTGCACGCTCAAGTAGTCGGTTCGTCAGACGATTTGGAGTGGTTTCGGCATTCTGCTACTATTAATGAGAATCCCGGAATGATCGCAGCTGAGGTGTACAGTTATGCGCCTGATGTTGTAGCCGCTACCTGTTGGTTATTTAACCATGAGGTACTGTTACATGTCTTGGTGCGGGTACATGCGCTTTTGCCAGAAACAATGATTCTACTGGGCGGTCCCGAGTTCTTAGGAGATAATGCAGAGTTCTTGCGTTCATCTTCTTTTGTTACGGCAGTCTTCCGTGGTGAAGGAGAGGAAAGCTTTTCACAGTGGCTTCGAGTATGGAACGAGCCGGAATCTTGGTTGAATATTTCCGGTCTGTGTTACTACGATGCGGAAGGAGTTTATCATGACAATGGAATTGCCCGAGTCTTGGATTTTGATCAGTTAGTTTCTCCTGAGGAAAGCTGTTTCTTTAATTGGGAGAAACCTTTTGTGCAGCTGGAAACAACACGAGGCTGTTTTAATACCTGTTCATTTTGTGTAAGTGGGGGAGAGAAACCCGTGCGTCGTTTGTCCTTGTCGCAGGTGCGTGAACGATTGCAGCGCATCCATCAGGCCGGCATTCGGGATGTACGTTTGTTGGACCGTACCTTTAATTACAATATACATTATGCCCGGCAGCTGCTTCAGCTGTTTCAGGAGTTTCCCGGGATGCGTTTTCATTTGGAGATCCATCCGGCCCTGCTGACCGATGAACTGAAGCAGGAACTGCTTCGGTTGCCTCAAGGCCTTTTGCATTTGGAGGCCGGAATACAAAGTCTGCGTGCGGATGTTCTTGCAGAGTGCCATCGCAAGGGAAGATTGGAAGACGCTCTTTCCGGATTAAGGTTTCTTTGTTCGCTTACCAATATGGAGACCCATGCCGACTTAATTGCCGGATTACCGCTGTATCGTCTGGAGGATATATTTTCCGACGTAGTGACCCTGGCCTCATACAGCGCCGGTGAGATACAGTTAGAGTCGCTGAAGGTGTTGCCCGGTACGGATATGCGCCGGCGAGCCTCTGAACTTGGTTTGGTCTATTCTCCTTATCCTCCCTACGAGGTGCTGATGACACCGCACATCACTCCGCAAGAGTTGCAGACGGCGCGTTATCTGTCCCGTTTACTGGATGCTTTCTACAATGCGAAGACCTGGCAGCCTGTTACGCGGCAGTTGATTATAGAGCAGTCCGATTTTCTTGTTCGCTTTCTCGATCATCTAAAAGTCCTGCATGTGATTGACCAGCCAATGGCATTGGATCGCCGTGGTGTGATTCTGTATGAGTTCTGTAAGGGTGATTATCCAGAATATGCGCCCTTAGTGTCTCAGGCTTGGATAGAGGGAGGCTTATCTCTGAAAAAGCAACCGGCCGAGCATGTACAGACGAAGCATGTGTCGCCCCCAGAAAATTGGAAGATTGTTTTTGGAGAATATCATGAACAGCTGCGTCTTTGTGTCTTTGCTCCTCCCGGAGCGAAGGAATCTGTGTGGTATGGCTACGATAGTCAGGTACAGAATCCCCGTCCGGTATTCAAGGCTATTTCGGAATAGATTATAAGAAGAATCGTGTCACGCTTCCTTTTTGAAAAGTGACACGATTCTTTTTGTCTTTGTGACAGTTTCTATTTTGTCATTATGACCGGATATATTTCAAACAAAAAAGCGATGGCGGTAAGACCGTCATCGCTTTTGTCGGAAAGAGGCGATTCGAACGCCCGACCCCTACGTCCCGAACGTAGTGCGCTACCAACTGCGCTACTTTCCGTTTTTGCACTGCAAAGATAAGGCTTTTTTCTGAAACAAAAAAATATTCCCACTTTTTTTTTCAAAAGTTTTGTAGTTTGAAAAATTATTCCTACCTTTGCAACGCAAACGAAAAGGAAAGGTGCCATAGCTCAGTTGGTAGAGCAAAGGACTGAAAATCCTTGTGTCCCCGGTTCGATTCCTGGTGGCACCACTTTGAAGAAAAGCAAAAGACAGTAAAATCCTGATTTCCAAGCGAAATCGGGATTTTTTGTTTTCCCCCGACACGCAAAAAACGGCAGAATATTACCGTTCGAGGTGGAGCAAAAGGTGGAGATAAAAGGTGGAGCAGAAATCTCCACCGAACCAGAATCTTTCTCGCTGATCTGTAATGTTTTGCGTATTAAGAAAACCTCCTCCGTTTCTTTTACGAATAGCTTTAATGGCAGCAGACCATTTTGTATATTCCTTATGGCCGGTATGCGGATACAAAAAATCGGGTTATCATTTATGCATTCTAGATTTTATCTGTATTTTTGTGATAACCTGATAAATCTGACAATGATAAAACCAGGTGCCATTCTTTTAGTACACAAAGTTTGTTACCATTCATTTCAGTAATGATCAGATGAACTGTATCTTGTCTTCTAGTTGCCTTTATGGTTCTTTTCATTTTTCATCATGCATATAGCTTTGAAACGGTTCGGAACTCATGGGCGACAAAGTTATGTTTGTCTGTTGATTCTCATTAAGTATCCCAGTTGACACTAAAACATCAATAACATGAAACAGCTGTTTTTGCTTCTCGCTTTGTATTTGTGTTCTTTTTCTATTCAGGCAAAGAATCTAAAGTTCCAGATCATTCCCCAGCCGCAACATGTAGAAATGCACAAAGGCAGGGGGATAAACTATAATGAAATTCGTTTTATACTCAATAAATCACAAACTCAATATCCCGTTTTAGGTTTCTTTCTGGATGCCCTGCCACGAACGGAAAAACCGGGTAAAGGTGTCTTTCTTCATATCCGTACGGAAAATGTGCCTGACTCTCCCGAAGGATATGTTTTAACCGTACAGAGAGACGGAATACATATTTCGTCAAAAAGTTCGGCAGGGCTTTTTTATGGATGCCAGACTTTGGAACAGTTGATGGAAGACAGCAGGGATTTTCAAGCACCGATTCCATATATGAAAATAACCGATTATCCGGCTGTTTCCTATCGGGCTGTTCATCTGGACACCAAGCATCACTTAGACAGAATGGAATATTATTATCGGATGATGGACAAACTGTCCAAATACAAGATCAACGCAGTGATTTGGGAGCTCGAAGACAAATTCCGATACTCCGGTCATCCTGAGTTGGCTGCATCGAATGCGGTCAGCAAACAGGAAATGCAGGCTCTGTGTCGTTACGCCAAGGAGCGGAATATCGAAATCTCTCCTCTGGTTCAAGGTTTGGGGCATGCAAGCTATATTCTGAAGCATCACCGGGACTTGCGCGAGAATCCGGAAAGCGACTGGGAACTCTGCCCTTCAAATCCCAAAACTTATGAGTTATTGTTCGATTTGTATGGAGAGGCCATTAAAGCCATGCCCTATGGGAAATATCTGCATATAGGTGGAGATGAAATTACAGCAATAGGCATTGATGAGCGGTGTCGTGCAACCGGAAAGTCGGCGTTTGAACTGCAGATGGATTGGCTCGACAAGGTTTGTCAGTATGCCCGCGAGAACGGACGTATTCCTATTTTCTGGGATGACATGCCTTTGAAATATGCGGGCTTGTGGACTACGATTTTAAGTGATAAAACAGAAGAAGAATTGGATAAGGTCTGGAATACCGAGAAACTGGACCGCGCTATAGGTCTGTTTCCGAAGAACTGTATCTATATGAGATGGAACTATGGCGACCCCACCAAGCCGGCCCACAAAAGGCTGTTAAGCTGGTATCAGGAAAAAGGACTTCCGGTTATGGCGGCCACTGCGGCCAGTTCCGGCGACTCCCCATTCATGCCCCGTGAGCATACAAAAAGCGGTTATATTAAAAGCTTCTGTCAGCTTACCGCTGAAAACAAGCTTCAGGGTGTTCTTGCTACAGCCTGGGACGACGGTTCGCCTCATTTGGAAACAGTCTGGCGGGGATTGATTGCACTGGATGAGTTTTCATGGAATCCTGACGGACGTGAGATACCAGACTTTATTGAGGCCCATGGACAAAGAGAGTTCGGCTTTGAGGCAGGAAAGGGGAAAATGAATTTCTTGCAGGAGCTGGAAAAATCCTTTTTCTTTTTTGACGGGGCTCTCGTCAAGTCTGGCAGAAGAAATCCGGCCTGGGGAGTTACAGCTTTCACACTGATTGATCTTCCTGATAAGAATCATCGTGGTTTGTGGAGTGAAAAATACAGCGACAAGATCAAGCGTGCCCAGGAAGAGGACATACGCTATGAGGAGATAAAGAAAGGACTGGCGGAAGCAAAGGCAGAAGCCTTGCGCAACCGTTATACCTTGAATGTCTATGAGCAAAACAATAATCTGCAAAACTTTCCGGTTAAGCTGTTATTGGCATTGTATCATTATGACCAGGCGAAAGACGATCAGCAGATCGAGCAGGCTGCCATGCAACTGAAAGATATCTGCCATAGTCTTCCTCATTTGCAAAAGTCTTTGGAAGAGGTCTACTCAGAAACCCGGTTTATGGAGCAACCAGAGGGGTATGTGGAAGATATGAATCATCACAACCATTTGTCTGTCAAATCCCTGAATAGCGACTGGATTTTCCTTTATGAATTGCCTATGGTAACCAAAATATTGAATTGGCTCGATGCTGATTAATTTTTTATATCATCGTGTTTTTCATGAATATTTCTAATGATGTATCTTTGTTTCATAGCGTAGTTTAATTCAGATTATGAGAATAAGCAAGATTGATGTGGATAAGAAAAGATATCTGGAACTTCTGTTGTTGGCCGATGAACAAGAGTCCATGATAGACCGGTATTTGGAAAGAGGGGATTTGTTTGTGATGTATCATTCAGAAAATGAACCGGTCTGTTCTGCGGTTGTTACGGAAGAGGGAGATGGAATCTGCGAATTGAAAAGTTTGGCGGTTGCCCCACAATATCAAAGGAAGGGGTACGGTAGCGAGATGGTCCGTTTCCTGTGTACTCATTATGCGCGTCGGTTCCAGCTTATCATTGTGGGTACCGGTGAGAGTCAAATGACTGTTTCCTTTTATCAGTCTTGTGGCTTTCGTTATTCACATTTGGTTTCCGATTTTTTCACGCTTCATTATGATCATCCCATCATCGAAGATGGAAAGCGCCTAAAGGATATGCTTTATTTCAAGAAACCTTTGGTATGCCCGAATGTGGTACACAGAGATAAGAGAACAGATATTCTTATTTCATCATTGACCGAGGTATGGGAAAGTTCTGTGAGAGCAAGCCATGACTTTCTTTCGGAAGAGGATATTCAGAAGTTGATTCCGGCTGTACGTGAGGCTTTGGAAATGATCGCTAATCTTGTTGTATTATATCACGGTGATGATCCTGTCGGATTTATCGGGATGGAAGACCGTAAGGTGGAAATGTTGTTTCTTGCCCCCGAATATTGGGGATACGGTTTGGGAACGCTTCTTATAAACATGGCAATCAAGGATTATGGATGCGTGTTTGTGGATGTAAATGAGCAGAATCCTAAAGCCAGACGTTTCTATACGCATATGGGGTTCCGGGAATACGAAAGAACAGAAACTGACGAACAGGGAAATCCTTTTCCGATAATCAGGATGAGGCTGTAGGATTATAGACTGATGTTTTCCTTCTTTATTCTTTATGGCTCACGAATTTGGGGAAATAATATATACCCATCAATGTTGTGTCTATGGGTATATATTATTTCATTCAAGTTTTATAGACCAAAATGTTTACGATACTCTATAATATCAAGGATGGAAACAATAGGATAATGATAGGTTTTGGAAAATGCTTTTATTTCAGGTAACTTTGCCATTGTACCATCAATATTTGTAAGTTCACAAAGAACGGCGAAAGGAGATAAACCAGCTAATTTCATCAGATCTACGCTCCCTTCTGTATGACCGTCACGTTCAAAAACGCCATTGTCTTTGGCTATTAAAGGAAAGACATGGCCTGGTGAAACTATATCAGTAGGTTGGGCATTAGGTTGTATAACCGCTTTTATTGTGGTGATTCTGTCTGAAGCTGATACCCCGGTTGTTACGCCTTGTGCCGCTTCTATTGAAACAGTGAAGTTTGTGCCATAATTTGACATATTGTTTTCAGTCATTAGTTTCAGGTGTAGTTCGGATGCTTTTTGAGAAGTAAGACATAAACAGACAATTCCACTGCATTCTCTGATCATTAGAGCCATTTGTTCTTTTGTCATTTTTTCAGCCGAATAGATTAGATCTCCTTCATTTTCTCTGTTTTCATTGTCAGTAAGCAGTATGCCTTTTCCTTCTCTGAGAGATTTTAAGGCTATTTCCACTTTCTGGATTGAGCCTTGTTTTGCTTCTGTTAGATCTTTCTTTTCCATGATTTTATAATTAAAATTCTCTTTTGCAAAGGTAGGGTAAAGGAATAGAAGTTATTAATACTATATTTGCATAGTATAGTACCATTTTTTCATTAATATGAAAACGTCAATTTTATATCGTAAAATTACTTATAAGGTCGGGGAGTCTTTTTGTTACAATCATAATATACCTTTTACAATGCCACTACATGCGCACGAAGAGTATGAATTGATTTATTTTGTTTCAGGAAATGGGAAAGAATATATAGGAGATATGGTTTTAGATTATAATTCTGGAGATCTTACTCTGATAGGTAGAAACGTGCCTCATTTTCATTTGTGTAATTCTTACATTTGCAATGATAAAATAAGAAGCTCTTGTCGTATTTTGCAGTTTCCGATAAGCCTTTTTCCTGCTAACTTGTCAAGCACACCCGAGTTGAGTCGTATTGCCTTCTTGTTAGAAGATAGTTTGTTGGGGATAAGGTTTGATTCAAAGGAGAAGATAAATCAAGTTTTAGAACTACTAGATTGTTTTGAGTGTGTAAAGGGGGTTGAAAGAGTCATTTTGTTATATAGAGTTCTGGAGGTCCTGAGTGAATGTCCCTATAGGAAAATTGCTTCTTCACTTCATAATGATTTATCTGCATTGTGTATAAATGAGCCTATAGAAAAAATCTATGCTTATTTACGGACTAATTTTAATAAACCGATCGAGCTGAATAAGGTTGCGGCGTATGTTGGGCGTACGACTACTTCAGTATGTCGTTTTTTTAAAAAAAAGACGGGAAAGACTATTTTCTCCGTACTTAATGAAATTCGGATTGAGCATGCTTGTAGATTACTTTCTGTTTCAGATTTGTCAAGCGGACAGATTGCTTATGAATGTGGTTTTAATAATCTGTCCTATTTTAATCGGGTTTTTAGAATGATAACCCAGCATACACCTTCTGAGTACAGAAGAAATTTGACTGTTAAACCTGAAAATAAAAGATTCTAATTGAGTTACTATTTATATAAATACAACAGCCAGAATCCAACAATAGACAAGGTCGGATTCAAGCTGCTTTCTGTTGATTCAAATGAGCAGAACACTAAAGCCAGACGTTTTTACACACACACATTTTGCATTCATCAGAAAAGGGGAGCGGCCCAACAAGCGGGCGCTCCCCTTTTCTGTTTTTAGATATAAGAATGTTTTGGCCTATTTCGTTTTTCCTATTTCTTTCCTGGATTCTTATTGAAATGATAAACGAGATGCGCCATGAAATAATGCGGAAGCGAGCGATACCATGTTTCGATGCGTCCCTGGGCATTTACCTGATATTGTGTAGACGAGAGTTGGTGCAGGATGTCAAATGCTTCAATGCGGGCTATCAGTTTCCCTTTCAGGAAAGGCTGGGAGATGGAAGCGTTCAGCACAAAGTCATCCGTATTCAGTTCCGCACTGCCGTAGCCACGGCGGGAATACATGTTTCCGTCGGCAGAAATTGTCGTTTTCAGTTTCGGAATCGTGTAACGGGCAGACAAACCATACTTGAAGTCCGTGACATTCAGGGTCTCGAAATCGCGCATCTTGCCCTCGCTGTGCCGCCAGGTTATGTCGCCTGTGGCACGGATGTTAAACGCGCCCTTGTCATATTGCACATATACACCTTCATTCAGAGTCAGGGTATTGACCGCATTCACACGACTTTCGGTCTCGCCGGCGAGCAGGGTGTGATCAAGACTGTGGAAGAATGAGCCGTTAGAGCTACTCTCCATGCTCCAATGTCTGTCTTTATCAAGAGTATGAAAGACTTTTGCCATTGCCAAGGCCCGATAAGAGCCTTTTATATTCTCCGGCCGATACGTATAAACACCCGAGGTAGGATTGAAACTTACGGACTGGGAGATACTGTTCAGGTCATAGGAGAATTGGGCGTACGTAAAGAGTGAGTATCCGGAAGTACTTCTGTCTTGGTGTCCTATTTCAAAATAAGCCATGGAGTTATAGGACTTCAAGTCCGGATTTCCGAGACGGACCACAAGAGGGGTGGCATCATCCCGAAAACCAATCTGGTTCAGCAGCGGTGAGTTGTATTCTCTGTAGCCAAAAACCAAGTGCACAGGACGATTCACGTGCTTCTTTACATAGAAATGCATTTTCATGGATCCGTCCAGGAGCATGGAATTACGTGTTGCCACAGTATCAAGAATTCCACGCTGATAGCCCAATCGTTCGTGTTCGGACGTCAGCTTCAGGTCAAACTCCAGAAGTTCACGTGGCCAATCAGAATCTTTACTGTAAACAATTTGCTTACGGTCAAAATGAAGCGTAACGTCTCCTTTGAAATTTTGCAATTCGCTGTCGTAAGAGTTCGAACGGTCGGTTATGGCTTGAAGCATGTCCAGCTGGGATGGAAGCAGAAGCGTGTCCGGATGATACAACCAGTCTTTCGTTTTGTTCCGGCTGTATGATGGATCTACTGTTATATTCATGTAATATCTGTTCCTCTTCAAACCATAGAAAATGGGAGTATGCACAGCCAAATTGCGGTTCGAGTAATCATTGCTGTTGTACGACTTGCTATCGGAAGGCTTGACCAAATCGTTTATATGGAAACGTTGGGCCTGTTGGTTCTCATCGGACGCATGGTCTAACTCCGTCATGAATACGAAATATTGATTCCAATTCCCGAGATTCTTCAAATAGGGTTGTGTGCGTGCGTAGAAATGAGTCTTCCATGATTTGCCGTCATTGAAGCCGGCATTACGTTGACGTACGATGAGTGTGTCGGCATATTGCTCAGACAGCATGGAAGAGTTACCGCTGTATGATCTGTGATTTATTGCCAGGTCTGTGGTGAGCATGAAGCGTTCGGGCTTGGTGTATGTGAATTTATTGCCTAAACTCAACCGATTCTCCTTGTTCAACGAATTCTGGCGGGTTGTCTGCAATGGATTGTCTGGAAGGAACAACTCGTTGCGTTGGACCATTTCCACCTCGTTGCTGCTGGACGTGAAATCCACGTTCAGGTTTTCCTTTACATTCTTGTCAGTTGACTGATAGTCTATTTCGCCCTTAACGCTATGGGTTGTCAATAAGGAGTTCGGCATGGATTGGGGAGTCCACTGATCCGAGCTGCCTATGTGGCGGCTCTCATTCACGTTGTTTGAGTTGATCGACAGGGTGTAACGGGTATTTTTAGTAAAACTGAGCAGGAACGCACGTCCCAACCAGCGTTCTTCCGTACCTCCGGCAGTCTCTACATTGGCTATATATCCTCTTTGGTACTCAGGCTTCAGATTCACGTCCATAACGAACTTTTTCTTTTCAATCTGCGCATTTAAGGCGCGGTTTAAGTCTGTGTCCTGCTCATATACCTTTATGTTCTTTACCGTGTAGTAAGGCAGGTTTTCCAGCAGGACCTTTGAGTTGCCGCGCATAAACGAGCGCGAACCGAGTTGCAGTTCGTCTATCTTGCGGCCGTTTACGAAGATTTCGCCGTTGTTGTTCATCGTCACACCGGGCATCTGGCGTATGAGGTCATCCAGCATCGAACCGTCGGGCAGCTTAAATGCCGTGGCATCATAGACGATAGTATCGCCCTTATAATACATCTTTACTTTGGTAGCCGTTACCGTTACTCCATCCAAACTCATTTGCTTTATCTTGTGCAATTCGAGCGGATCGTCAAGCTTTATGGCACTTTTGTCGTTTTCGTAGATAGACAATAACTGGTATGCGTCTTCATAGCCGGCAAGCCTGGCCCGAAGCAGGTATTTGCAGGTCTTGCGCTCCGGCCGGAATACAAACTCCGCCGCCTGAAGAGTCCCGTCACTTCGGCGGCTTTTTGAAATGGGAATGGAATCTATAACCACAGTGCTGTCTGCGGCAAGAAGTACCGACACCTTGGCTTCCGGCAACGGGTATTTCAGGAAGGCGTCCTGTACACAGCCTAAAATGAAGCTTTGTGAGAACGCATTCAAGGCGAAAACAAGTGTCAAAAGTGAGGTGATGATTCTTTTAAGTTTTCTCATGGCATTTATTTTTTATATTGTATTTAATCTGTCTATACTCTAAAAAACAAAAACCATGCCAAAATGTTATTTGATTGAATATCAGTAGTTTAGTGAAAAATGTTGTGTCCGGAAATGGACACACTGTCCATTTCCGGACACAAAAGTGGACATAATTCTTTATGTTTATATAAGGATATCAGCCGGAATCCAATCCTGAATAAGGTTGGATTCCGGCTGATTTTTATAGCTTCAGAAGATAATTCCCTATATTAATGAGTAGCTCTCAAAGGTGATCGGTGAGGTTCCTAAGTCATAATAGTCTACTTTTTGGGCAGCTATGCTGAAGTACGCGATTGTGCGATAGGTGTCGTGAAAACGGTGCAACACCGGGTTGTTGCGATAGATTTCCTGTGCCACACTATCCGGCACCTGAAGGCTGGCTTCACCAGCCACCCGAACGGAAATATTTCCGTCCATCGCCAGGAACTCCACATGTCTGTTCTGCTGTAGTTGGCTGTAGATCTCCTTATTTGGGTTGGTCGCGAAATAGAACACCGCCCCTTCCTGTTTCATGATCTGAAAAACACGGATTTTCGGACAATCGTTTTCCACTGTGGCCAAGGCCACATTTATATGTTCTTTTAAGAATGCCAGTGCTTTTTCCATATGTATAATAATGTATAAGATGCGAGTGGTTTTAAGCGGCTTCTGTTGAGGTTGAGGGCTTCACGCAGCGTTTGATCTTATAACCCAGCGCGGCCAGCAGCAGCGTCATCAGTGGGCTCAGATAGTTAAAGAAACAGAAGGGGAAATAAACAAAGGTAGACACGCCCAATACCATAGACTGCGTCATACCGCACGTGCTCCACGGAATCAGAGCCGAAGTCACGGTCACCGAGTCTTCTATGGTACGGCTTAGCAGGCGGCTTTCATAGCCCCGCTGTTTATAAATGTCGCGGAACATGTTTCCCGTCAGGATGATGCCCAGATACTGGTCGGCACAGACTACCGTAGAGAAAAAGCCCACTCCGGCTGTCGAAGCCACGATGGAGAAGGTTTTCTGGGTGAAGGACACAAAGATATGCATGATGCTGCGCAGCATGCCGGAGGCCTTCATCGAAGCGCCGAAGGTCATGGCACAGAGAATCAGCCAGATGGTTCCCATCATGCCCGACATGCCTCGTGTGGCCACCAGACTGTTCAGTTCCGGCACTCCGGTGTCCAGACTGGTACTGCCGTAGAGCAGAATCATCACGCCCCGGAAGCGGTTCATCAGCGAGCCGGCATCCCCTCCGGCAATCTCGTCCACCAGATTGATCTGTACGAAGATGGCTGTGATGCAGGCCATCAGTGTGGCCAGAAAAAGAATGATGATGGCCGGCAGGCGGCGGATAATCATCAGCAGGGTTACCACCGGAACCAGCAACAGCCAAGGGGTGATGCGGAACACCTGGCTCAGTCCCTTAGAGAAATCTCCGATCTGATTGGTCAGTTCGCCGCCGTGGTTCAGTCCCATGAAGACAAAGATGATGATGGTCAGGATGAAGGCGGGCACCGTGGTGTAGAGCATGTATCGGATGTGTTCAAAGAGGGGAGTATTGGTCGTTGAGGCTGCCAGAACGGTGGTATCGCTCAAGGGCGACATCTTGTCGCCGAAATAAGCTCCCGAGATGATGGCGCCGGCAATCCAGCCTTCGTGAAAGCCTTGGGCCTTGCCGATACCTAATAGGGCGATTCCGATAGTGGCTACGGTGGTCCACGAACTGCCGGTCATGACCGATACGATGGCGCAAATCACACAGGTGGACACCAGGAACCATTGCGGACTGATGATCTGCATCCCGTAGTAGATCATGGTGGGCACCACTCCGCTGATCATCCAGGAGCCGGCCACGGCTCCGATGAGCAGAAGAATCAGAATGGCTTGTCCCAAATCACCGATGTGTCGGTTTATCTCATATTCAAAATCGCTCCATTTCATGGTTTTGAACAGCAGGCCGAGGGTGATGCATGAGGCGGAGGCTACCAGAAGAGCTATCTGGCTGGCTCCGGACAGAGAGTCGCTGCCAAATGCCAGTACGACGCTGACAAGCATCACCGTTAAAATGACTAAGGGAATAATGGAAAGCCACAAGGGCGGATTTTTCTTGATCTCTTGCATGTTGTCTGTTGTTGTTTATGATGGATAATGATGATAATTTATGTTTGTGTCTGCGTTGTGAAGCTAGAGCGGACACTTTTAAAAAAAGGTCTTGATGATTTTGTAAAACCATCAAGGCCATTTTCTGGAATGATCGGGATCGTTTGAAACATGGTCCCGAAGTTTGTTTTTATGTGCCGTAAAGTATTATTTGTTTTTGGAAGGATGGGGATAGGAAAATAGCTTCTGGCAATTTCCGCATTGATAAGTGCCCTTCGGCAATTCGCGCAGGAGCTGGTACTTTAACTGTTGTATTCCAATCTGTATTTTTTTCAAAAAACGGTTGTGTGCCGTTGAAGATATGTGCACCTGCTCCGAACCGCAGTGCGGACAGATGATTTTCCGGGCAAATTCTTCCGGGAAGAGCTCGCCCAGCAGATGCAAGGCCTGTTGGGTGTCCCTTTGATGAACCTGTAATTCGATGTATCCTATGTTATAGGCACGAAACTCGTTTTTTATAAATGAGTCAATGCCGGAATTCTGGAGCTGGTTGTGTGCCAAGTATATTTTCCCCAGATCCTGACTTTGGAATACCGTGACCATATTATACTCTTCCTGTTTCATCTTTGGACTTTGTTTTTTCGCAAATATAATGGATTTATCGGAATATTTGCAAGCGTGTTTCGTCGTTTCGCTTGCTTCTTTATCAGAAAAGTCTATGATTGTTGCATAAATATTCAAGATGTGCATATGCAGTGTTGTATTCATATTCTTGAAAATTAGTAATTTAATTTGATGCATAAAAAATATTCAAAAGAAATAATGCATAAAAATACTGTATTTCGGAATAAATATGTAATTTTGTCGCAGAAAAAGAAATGGTTTTAAGATGAAGAATAAAAACAGTCGTTTGGAAGTAATCAAAATGATCCTTTCCAGTCAGGAAATTTCCAGTCAGGAGGCTCTTCTGATAGAATTGGATAAAGCTGGCTTTAAGCTGACGCAGGCCACACTGTCGCGCGACTTGAAACAGCTCAAGGTGGTGAAGGCTACCACGGCATCCGGTGACTATGCGTATATGCTTCCGGGAAACCAGACTTACCGGCGGGTGTCTGATTCGCATCTGACCATGACTGAAAGCAACCGGGCCGGACTGTTGTCTGTGAAATTTTCAGGAAACATTCTGGTGATGCACACATTGCCCGGACATGCCAGTCACATAGCTTATGATATAGATAACGCCAAAATAGATGAGTTTATAGGAACAATAGCAGGCGACGACACCATATTTCTGGTTATGGCAGAAAATGTGGAGCGCAAGGCGGCTTTGAAACGCCTGGCCGAGGTTGTTCCAAATATTAAGTAAAGAAATGGAAAAGGACGAATACAATGATGGTATTAGAGTAGTGGTTGCGGACGCATGCCACGAAAAGTATGTAGACACAATTTTGGCAACGATTACCGACGCTGCCAAGAAGAGAGGCTCGGGTATCGCTTCGCGTACTCACGAATATCTGGCTACCAAGATGAAGGAGCGCAAGGCTGTCATCGCATTGGCCGGAGAGGGAGAAAACGAGGAATTTGCCGGTTTCTGTTACATCGAAAGCTGGGGTAACAAGCAGTATGTAGCCAATTCCGGACTGATTGTTGTCGAGAAATTCCGTCGCCACCATCTGGCAACGAGAATCAAGCGTACAGCCTTTACCCTGTCACGTCTGCGTTGGCCTCATGCCAAACTGTTCGGACTGACCAGCCAGCGTGCGGTGATGAAAATCAATACCGAACTGGGATATGTGCCGGTAACCTTTGCCGAGCTGACCGATGACGATGCTTACTGGAAGGGATGCGGTACTCCGGAAGAACCTTGCTGTGTGAACTGCGATATTTTGGCCCGTACCGGACGTAAATATTGTGTATGTACAGCCATGTTGTATGATCCGGCTGATCATCCGAACGAGGTATTGCCGGTAGAACTGCCTGAAGATGTGGTCAAGATGGCACGTGAGGCGGCTGAGAAAGACATGAGATAAAAAACGAAGAACAAACAAGAACAAAAAAACAAACTAAGAATATGGCAAAGAAAGTAGTAGTCGCATTTAGCGGTGGTCTGGATACTTCATACACCGTGATGTATCTGGCTAAGGAAAAGGGTTATGAAGTATATGCAGCCTGTGCCAATACCGGAGGATTCAGCGCCGAGCAGCTCAAGGCAAACGAAGAGAACGCTTATAAGTTAGGTGCCAAGGAGTATGTTACGCTCGACGTAACCAAGGAATATTATGAGAAGAGTTTGCGCTATATGATTTACGGAAATGTGTTGCGCAACAACTGTTATCCTATTTCCGTATCTTCGGAGCGTATCTTCCAGGCTATTGCCATCGCCCGTTATGCCAAGGAAATCGGTGCCGAGGCCATTGCGCACGGTTCAACCGGTGCGGGTAACGACCAGATCCGTTTTGACATGACTTTCATGGTGATGGCTCCGGATATGGAAATCATCACACTCACCCGCGACAACAACCTGAGTCGTCAGGAAGAGGTGGATTATCTGAACAGTCATGGCTACTTCGCCGACTTTACCAAACTGAAATATTCTTATAACGTAGGTATCTGGGGTACTTCTATCTGTGGTGGTGAGCTGCTTGACAGCAATCAGGGACTGCCGGAAAGCGCTTTCCTGAAGCATCCAACCAAAGAGGGAACCGAACTGCTGAAGATCGGATTCAAGAAGGGCGAGATCTGCAGCGTAAACGGTGTGGAATATGACGACAAGGTGAAAGCCATCCAGAAGATCGAGGAGATTGGTGCGGCTTATGCCATCGGTCGTGACTGCCACGTAGGGGATACGATTATCGGTATCAAGGGACGTGTAGGCTTCGAGGCTGCCGCTCCGATGCTGATCATCGGCGCGCACCGCTTCCTGGAGAAATACACGCTGAGCAAATGGCAGCAGTACTGGAAAGAGCAGGTGGCCAACTGGTATGGCATGTTCCTGCATGAGAGCCAGTATCTGGAGCCGGTGATGCCGGATATCGAGGCCATGCTGACCAGCTCGCAGCGTAACGTGAACGGTGTGGTTACTCTCGAGCTGCGTCCTTACGGATTCAGCACTGTGGGTGTAGACTCTGCCGATGATCTGGTGAAGAACAAGTTCGGAGAGTATGGTGAGACTCAGAAGGGGTGGACTGCCGACGACGCCAAGGGCTTCATCAAGGTGACTTCCACTCCGCTGCGTCTGTACTACGCAAACCACAAGGACGAGGAACGTATTAAATAAAAACAAATCGGGTTTCGGGAACAGAAGCAATGTCGGGCTTTCATCCGGTTTCCGGCCGGGCGGACTGACAAAACAAAAAACGAAAAAAGGAACAGAAAATGGAACAGGAAAGACGGAGAATGGAACGACCCCGCAAAGAACGCATGCTGGCAGGCGTGTGTGCCGCCATAGCGAATTACTTTGGCTGGGATCCCACACTGGTGCGTATCGTATATGCTTTGCTCACGGTGTTTACGGCTTTTTCGGGAATTATCATTTATTTTATCCTGCTTCTGATTATTCCTGAGGAACCGAACAGATTTTTTGGAAGATGATAAAAGTAGGAATTATCGGAGGCGCCGGTTATACGGCCGGCGAACTCTGCCGCATATTATTGAACCATCCGCAGGCAGAGATCGCGTTTATCAACAGCTCGAGTAATGCCGGAAACAAGATTACGGATGTGCATGAGGGACTTTATGGCGAAACGGATCTGGTATTTACCGACCGGCTGCCGCTCGACGAGGTGGATGTGATTTTCTTCTGCTTCGGTCACGGCAAGAGCGAAGAGTTCCTGAAGGAACACGCCATCCCGGCTCACGTGAAAATCATTGACCTGGCTCAGGACTTCCGTCTGGCGGCTCCGGGCAATGACTATGTTTACGGTCTGCCGGAACTGAACAAGGAGGCCGTGCAGAGTGCGCAGCATGTGGCCAATCCGGGCTGCTTTGCCACTTGCATCCAGTTGGGACTGCTCCCTCTGGCGGCCAACGGCTGGCTCAAGGGCGACATCGCCGTGAATGCCATCACCGGAAGCACCGGTGCCGGAGTGAAACCGGGAGCCACCACACACTTCAGCTGGCGTAACAACAACATGAGCATCTACAAGGCCTTCAACCATCAGCATGTGCCCGAAATCCGTCAGTCGCTCAAACAGTTGCAGCCGGATTTCGATGGAGCGGTGGACTTTATCCCTTATCGCGGTGACTTTGCGCGCGGCATCTTTGCCACTTTGGTGGTACGCATGCAGGAGGGCATGACGGCTGAGGCGGTTGTTGAGGCTTATCGCGACTACTACAAGGATGCGGCCTTTACCCATTATGTAGAGAAGGGCATCGACATGAAGCAGGTGGTCAATACCAACAAGGCGCTGGTGCACGTAGACTGTTTCGGCGACAAACTGTTGATTACTTCTACCATCGATAATCTGCTCAAGGGAGCTAGCGGACAGGCTGTGCAGAATATGAATCTGATGTTCGGACTGGAAGAAACTGCCGGACTGAAACTCAAACCTTCAGCCTTCTAAGAATCTCTCCCTTCATCACCGGAGATTTATCCCGGCATCATTGAGGACTTTGCTCTTCATCGTCGGGGATTATCTTCCCTTCTTAAAAAAGAAAGAATCATGAAATTATTTGATGTATATCCTTTATTTGATGTCAATATCGTAAAGGGATCAGGCTGTCATGTGTGGGACGACAAAGGCCAGGAATATCTGGACCTCTATGGCGGTCACGCCGTGATCAGCATCGGCCATGCGCATCCTCACTATGTGGAGGCTGTAAGCAAGCAGGTGGCCACATTGGGATTTTACAGCAATTCAGTAATTAACAAGTTGCAGGTGGAGTTGGCCGAGCGCTTGGGTAAGGCCAGCGGTTATGACGACTATCAGCTGTTCCTGATCAATTCGGGAGCCGAGGCCAACGAAAACGCGCTGAAGCTGGCCAGCTTCTACAACGGACGCACCCGTGTGCTTTCTTTCGAGAAAGCCTTCCACGGACGTACTTCACTGGCTGTAGAGGTAACCAATAATCCGAAGATCATTGCTCCGATCAACGATAACGGTCATGTCACTTACCTGCCGTTGAACGACTTGGAGGCCTTCCGTCGTGAGTTGGCCAAGGGTGATGTCTGCGCCGTGATTATCGAGTGTATTCAGGGAGTAGGCGGTATCCGTATGGTGACTCCGGAATTCATGCAGGGACTGCGTGCCGCCTGTGATGAATACGACACCGTGCTCATCTGTGATGAAATCCAGTGCGGTTATGGCCGTAGCGGTAAGTTCTTCGCGCATCAGCATCTGGGCGTGCGTCCGGATATGATTACCGTAGCAAAAGGTATTGCCAACGGTCTGCCGATGGGCGGCGTGCTGATTTCTCCGAAGTTCAAACCGGTTTACGGTCAGTTGGGTACCACTTTCGGTGGAAATCATCTGGCTTGTGCTGCTGCTTTGGCAGTGCTCGATGTCATCGAACAGGAAAATCTGGTGGAGAACGCGGCCCGTGTGGGTGAATTCCTGATTCAGGGAATCAAGGCGCTCAACCTGCCTCATGTGGTAGATGTTCGTGGTGAAGGTCTGATGATCGGAATCGAGCTGGATGTTCCTTATAAAGAACTGAGAAATCATTTGTTGTTTGAAGAACACTGCTTCACCGGTTGCAGCGGCACGAATGTGCTTCGTCTGCTTCCTCCTTTGTCACTCACTCAGGAGCAGGCAGCAGACTTCCTGCAGCGCTTGCAGCGTGCGGCTCAGGCTACAAACTAACGGATTTGCAAGATATGAGAATAGAGCCAGAAAACGGATTGTGGATGCGTTTCTGGCTCTATTCGTTTTTTAGAAAAGAATTAAAGGGATGAGAATTGCAATTATCGGCGCTGGAAATATGGGCGGTGCCATTGCTCGCGGACTGGCACAGAGCGGACAGATGGCCAAAAACGGATTGGTGGTAGCCAATCCCTCACGACACAAGTTGGAGGCCTTGCAGGCAGAATACTCCTTTATCCGGATTACGCAAAGTAATGTCGAGGCTGTACGTGATGCGGATTTGCTACTGTTGGCTGTAAAACCCTGGAAGATGGAAGAGGTGGCCCGTGAGTTGAAACCGGTTTTGGACTATCGCGCCCAAATGGTGGCTTCTGTGGCCGGAGGAGTGGGATTGGCCGATTTGTCGGCTCTGTTTTGCCACAACGAACTGTTGCCACCTTTGTTTTATATCATGCCCAATACGGCTGTTGCTGTGCGCCAAAGCATGACTTTTGTGGCAGCCCAGGGAGCTTCCGAAGAACAGACCGCTACGGTGGTGAATTTGTTCCGTCTTTTGGGTGAGGCCATGCTGGTCGAAGAGCGCCTGATGGATGGGGGGATGGCTTTGGCTTCCTGTGGCATTGCTTTTGCCATGCGTTATATCCGTGCTGCTATGGAAGGAGGAGTCGAGCTGGGCTTCTATCCCGATGAGGCCAAGCAGATTGTGATGCAGACCCTCAGCGGTGCTGTGGAACTGCTGCGAAGCACCGGAAATCATCCGGAAGCAGAGATCGACCGGGTAACGACGCCGGGAGGCATTACTATTCGTGGACTGAACGAGATGGAGCATGCCGGCTTTACCGACAGCGTGATCCGGGGATTGCGAGCTGCACGCCCTTTGAAGAAATAAGATTAAAGAACTAAAAAAACAAGCATAATGAGAGTATTTCAGAATGTATCAGATTTGGGAGATCTGAAGTTGGCCTTGAAGGAGGCTTTTGAGATTAAGAAAGACCGTTTCCAGTTTCAGCACTTGGGAAAGAACAAGACAGCGTTGCTGATTTTCTTCAATAACAGTCTGCGTACCCGTTTGAGCACCCAGAAGGCAGCTATGAATCTGGGTATGAATGTGATCGTACTGGATGTGAATCAGGGAGCGTGGAAGTTGGAAACTGAGCGTGGAGTGATTATGGATAGCGATAAGAGCGAACATTTGCTGGAGGCTATTCCGGTAATGGGTTCTTATTGTGACATTATCGGTGTGCGTTCGTTTGCCACTTTTGAGAGCCGCAAGGATGACTATGAAGAGAAGATTCTGAATCAGTTCATTAAATATTCCGGCAAACCGGTATTCTTCATGGAGAGTGCTACGGTGCATCCGCTGCAGAGTTTTGCCGACCTGATCACTATCGAAGAGTATAAGAAAACTGCCCGTCCGAAAGTGGTGCTGACTTGGGCTCCGCATCCAAAGGCATTGCCGCAGGCAGTTCCCAACAGTTTTGCGCAGTGGATGAATGCGGCGGATGTAGATTTTGTCATTACACACCCGGAAGGATATGAACTGGATCCGATGTTCGTAGGCGATGCGAAGGTGGAGTACGACCAGATGAAAGCTTTTGAAGGAGCAGACTTTATCTATGCCAAGAACTGGAGTTGTCCGGGAGTGACCCGTCCGGAAGATTATGGTAAGGTTTTGTTTAAGGACATGAGCTGGACGGTAGATGAGGCGCACATGGCTGTGACCAATAATGCCTATTTCATGCACTGTCTGCCGGTACGTCGTAATATGATCGTTACGGATGATGTCATTGAGAGCCCGCAGTCATTGGTTATACCGGAAGCCGCCAACCGTGAGATTTCGGCAACTGTGGTGCTGAAGCGTATGCTGGAAGCTCTGTAATGAGCTGTAGACGGGTCAAACCGATATCAGGTCATGGCCTGAAAAGAAGAGGATTCAACTCTTTGATAGTCCTTTCCGAAATTTTCGAATATGGACGATAAGATAGAAAGAAGCGTATCAAGTTCTATTAAGCATTAAGAATCTTGATACGCTTCTTTCTATTTCTTTTTATACATCACTCTTTACTCTGTGGCCAGACCGTTGTCCTGCCATTCCAAAAAGCCGCCTTTCAGGTTGTAGATTGTTTTAAAACCTTTGTCCTTTAACAGGCCGGCTGCTTTAAGGCTGCGCATGCCGCTTCGACAATAAACGGCTACCGGCAAGTCTTTTTTCAATTTCTCTTCGGCCTGATGATTGAAATCTGTACCTTTTACATCAATCAGAAGAGCTCCGGGGATATGGCCGGCCTGAAATTCTTCCGAAGTACGTACATCGACCAACTGGATGGATTCGGTCGTTTCTATTAATTGACGGAACTCTGTGGCATTTACGGTGCGTATTGTGTTGTCACTGCTATGGCATCCGCAACCGAGCAAGCCTCCAAAAAGAATTCCTAATAAACTTTTATGTTTCATCGTATCTTTATATTTTAATAAATGAATTTCCAGGATCGTTTTCCCTCAACAGTCGGGATGTACAGACAGATACTGTCGCCGGGTTCTATAACAGCTTTAAGGTAGCTTTTGGATAAACTGGCATAAAGCTTCTGGCTATAGAATTGCGGGTTATTGTTCCGGTTGTGATAGAGGGAAAGGTAAACTGTCCTTTTTTTATGGACGTCAATACGGACGGAATCCATCCGGTAGCCTAAATAATGGATCGCGTTCTGCGTCTTTACCTGTAAATGAAGATTGATAAACTCCCCTCCATCCCAAATACTGATCAGCTGAAGTGGATCTGTTCCCGGATATGTCTGTTCGGTGGAATCCTGTAAGATGACGACCCGTTCCAGTCTGTAAAGTTTTACGGCAGACGAATCTGTTTCTGGAAACGAATAGGTGCAGGCTGCACGGTATTCGGTATTCGGATGATAGCCGGGAAGGGGAGAAGTCAGATAGTAGGCAGGTTTGCGGTCCGGACGGATTTTATAAAGACTTCCGTTTGCGTCTGCATATATTTCTGCGAATTCGGTTATGAGTGAGGGGTAAAATGACGATTCGTCTGTCTGAGAGCATGAATGCCCCAGACAGACGAATAAAAGGGATAAGATCAGAATGAAGACTTTGTGCATTGTTATGCTTCTTGTAAGGCTTGTTCTTGATTGAATACCGGATTGGCATACATGGTCAGGATGCGTTCCCGCAGGAATGCCGGATCCGGTCGTTTCAAGGTCACTTTCTCCAGTTGCTTGCCGATATAGCTTTCAAAAGCCACTACCTCTTCCTGAGTATAGAAGTTTTGGTGCTCCTGAGTACCCTTCAGAAGGTCGGCTGCAATGTAATTGCCCGGGTAAAGCCTATAAGAACGGAATATTTCCTGATCAATCTTATGAGCTACAGCCTTGAACAGATCTCCCTTAGGCATATTCGGGTCAAGGGTGTCCAGCCAGTCATTCAGGCAATTGCCGGTCTTGAAGAATATTCTTCCTTTATATCCGAAAATTCCGGTCTGCATGTTCAGCAGATCATCTTGCGGAGATTTCTTGAATCCGGCAAAATCACGTTTCTGCTGGAATTCCTGTGCCTTGAGATAGTCACAGGGGTCGTATTCGTAAGACAGCGCTGTGGGAGTCAGATTCATTTCTTTCAGGCGTTCGATCAGGCTGCCTTCTCCGCCCATCGCAATCATTTTCAGTACAGACTCCTGGGTACGGTCATTTGAGTCCTTGGCTCTGCCTTCGCGTTGTGCTATCCAGATATTCTCGTTCTTTTGAGTGATGGCATAGTGCATGTATCGGCTCAGGCGTTTGCTTGATTCCAGCATCTGTTTGATGTTGACACTACGTTGTACGATGAAGGACTTGTTGGCGCGTACCAGCTTGCGTATCCACGGTTTGATCAGCAGATTGTCGCCGATGGCAATTTCTACCGTAGTAGGAAAGTCATTGTCCAACAATGCGATAGATAAGAAAGCAGAATCCAGTACAATATCCCGATGGTTCGTGATGAAAGTATGCGGATGCTTTTTGTCTGATATGGTCGTACAGTCCAGTGTGAGTCCTTTTCCACATGTTTCTGCCAATTGTTTCAGCAGCGGATAAAAGAACATTTTCTGCAGTTCCAGACTGTTATGACATTGGGAGAGCATGGCGCAGACCACATCTAAAGGCTTGTCCGGCAAAATCTGTTTGATTACCTCCTGAAATTCCGGATCGCTTACCAATTCAGAGAACACCTGAGGCAGTTCTTCTGGATCGTAAGGTCTTATTTCGTCAAATTCTTCGGGTGTACGCATAATTCTTAGTCTTTTGTGAGTGATTCAATGGTTATAGGTTCTCGGGTCAGCATTTGAGCTGATCTTCTATGATGTCTGTCAGTACATCCTTGATATCAAGGCCTGCGGCGCGTACCTGCTGTGGAATGAAGCTGGTGGCGGTCATTCCCGGAGTAGTATTGATTTCAAGCATGTTGATCTGTTCGTGCAGGGTTCCGTCCTGATCCGGTTCCTGTGTGATGATATAGTCAATGCGGACAATACC
>CALUKY010000001.1 GCA_944321345.1 uncultured Paraprevotella sp. | reverse complement strand
ATTGTTCTTAAAGGTTACGGCACAAAGATATGTTAGGTTGCGATGTATGTCAAGGCGGAAAATAGAATGGTTACCTAAAATCTAAATCAGAAACTTGAGTAAAGATCTAATTGTTCTTTATAAAAAGAAAAACCAGACGGTATCGGAGACCAACATTTCTTTTGCTCAAAATATAGAATTTGGGTTGTCACATTATCTTTTTTGGTTGTAATGCACTTCTTAAACCAATCTATACAAATAAAATCATACTCTGGAGAGAGAAATAAACTTCCATCTATTTTCAGAATTCCTATTTTCCCATCTTTAGCCCCAATAGAAATCGGCTTGTCATCAAAACGTTCTACATATTGCCAACCTGTAAATCGAGTGGTTTTCTCAATCCCATTAATCCTATATTTATAGATCGGAACTCCTTCAGCATCAAAATCAAAGCGTTTTAAACCCTTTATGCCAGTAAATGTATTGTTACAAACGTCTATATTGTCATAGACACAAGGAATGACTACCTCGTTTTTTCATTTATACAACCCCATTTCTTTTTCTCTTTAACATAATTGATATCACCAAAATAACTCTTTGTTTCCTCTGTATCTATATAGCTAAATGGGGTTAAAGTGTTTATTTTAGGTTCATTATAATCTACAATTTCCAGAAAACTATTATCGGAAAAATTCATTAAAAATTTCTTGCCTTCTATATCTACAATCTTATCTTTCATTATTAGGTAGCAGCTAAAACATAAAACTAAAAATCTTTTTCTGCGAAGTATTGAACCGTTCAATTTCCAAAGAGAGGGATTTCTTTAATTGACCAGCCATAAAGTCTAAGAAAGGCTGATTAACTTCATCTTCCTGTGATAACCGTAAAGCTGAAATATATTCTTCTCTATCTTCCTTAAATATCTTAGTTGGAAAAAGATTATAGCAAAACTGAATGTAATTCATCAGCAGGCGGGCTGTTCTTCCATTACCATCAACCCACGGATGAATAGTCACCAAGTTAAGATGAGCATTGAAACTTAGTTCGTATTGTTCCCGAAATGTTCCCACTGTCTTTTGCTTTTCCTGTAATAAGGTGCAAAATTCATCTATTTTGGCAGGGACTTTCTGATAACTCATATAAGAACGTCCACCAATACCAGCCGTCACGCCACACAAGCGAAATTCACCTTTGGAAGAATCAAAAGAGCCTCCCATAACGTTATAAATACTGCCTGTCGTACGCATCAATGTCGAATTCAGCTTTTGCAAAAACGCTGAATTAATTGGCTTCTTACATTTGGCTTCCTCTTTGGCAAACTCATAAGCTTTCTTTAAGTCCTCATTCATCAAATGATATACCAAAGGTTTCCCTTTAGCTGTCAATCCCTCATCGAAAAGCATTTGTGCCTCCGCTTCGGTGAGTGTAGAACCCTCAATTGCTGTAGAATGGGTAATAAGAGAATAGAGGTAGTACTTTTCATAGTCCACCGCTTCACTAATACCAAGTTGCTGAAACTTCTGGTATAACTGTTCAATCTCTTGCCAAACACCTTGTTCCATTGACGTTTATTTAATTGGATTTATTTCTTTTCAAAGGTAGTGTATTTGTATTGCGTAGCCAAAGAAAATAATGACTTACTACTATATTTTTTGCGCCTGTGGGGAAAATGTGGGGAAAAATCAGACAAGCAAAAAGGCTAAGTAATTGATAATTCAATACTTAGCCTTTTATTCTGTACCCAGACCCGGGATCGAACCGGGATGGGTTTCCCCACTGGTGTTTGAGACCAGCGCGTCTACCTATTCCGCCATCTGGGCATCTTTCTGTCGGCAAAGGTAATGCTTTTTTTATTTCCTGCAAAAATTATCATCGTTTTTTTGTTTTTATTTCTTCCCGAACAGGATCAGGAATTATTATAATTCATATATTTTTGACTTTTTTATCCGGGGAAAACCTTGTAAAGCTCACAAATAAATCCTACCTTAGCAATAGAATAATCAGAAACCGATTAAACTATATATAATTATGGAAAAATATTATTGCGTCATCCTGGCCGGCGGTATCGGAAGCCGTTTGTGGCCGGTTAGCCGCCACAATAAACCGAAACAGTTTCTGGACCTGTTTGGCACCGGAAGAACCTTGTTGCAACAAACATACGACCGGTTTGCCAAGATCATTCCAGCGCAGAATATCTATATCTCAACCAATGTTGACTATAAAGACCTGGTATGTGAACAATTGCCGGAACTGAACCCGACACAGATTCTGACAGAGCCCATCCGGAGAAATACATTGCCCAGCGTGGCATGGGCCACAGCCTATATTGCCCACCTGAATCCGGAAGCCAGCATCGTAGTGACTCCGGCAGACCAGCTGATCCTGAAAGAGGATGTATTCCAGCAGGATATTCTTAACGGACTGGAATTCGTGAGTGAACATGACATGCTGCTCACCATGGGTGTGAAACCCACACGCCCCGACACCGGATACGGATATATCCAGGCCGGTGAAACCATGAAAGAGCCTCACTTTGCCAAGGTCAAGTCGTTCACCGAAAAACCGGAACTGGAATTTGCACGGATGTTTATGGAAAGCGGAGAATTCTACTGGAACACCGGCCTGTTCCTTTGGAATGCCAAAACCATGCTGCACTCTATCCACGATGTGGCACCCGAATACATTCAGAACCTGATAGCCTGCACACCGAATGCACAAAAGGATTTGTCGGCATGCATTCCCGAACATTTCTCCGCACTGCCTAACCTGTCGCTCGACTACGGTATTCTCGAAAGAAGTGAGAATGTATGTCTGCGGATCTGCGGATTCGGCTGGGCCGATCTGGGCAACTGGAATTCACTGCACGATGACGTACAATGCTGCCAGCCACAGGACAACGTGCTGATGAACAGCAAAGCACTGCTCTACAACAGCAAAGGAAATGTCATCTGTCTGCCCGAAGGAAGAGTGGCCGTGATTGACGGACTGAACAACTTTGTTGTGGCTGAAGAGGGAAATGTCCTGATGATCTGCCCCAAGAACGACGCCGCTGCCTTAAGAAGAATCATGACAGACGCACAGATGAAACTGGGAGAGGAATTTACCTGATCCCTGTCCTGACATCCGATTAAAGAAACAACAAAAACAAAAAGAGTCATATCCTGAAATCCCCAAACGGAACGGATATGACTCTTTTTGTAATATTCTGAACCACAACGGCTCAAAGCAAGACTCCCTTACCCGGACGAATCACCTCAAAATCATCGTCCAGACAACTGACTACCGTTGAGGGCTCCAAAGCACCGTAACCGCCGTCAACAACCAGATCCACCTCATCACGGTACTTCTCATGGATCAGCTCCGGATCGGTAGAATATTCCACAACTTCATCATCATCGTGAACCGACATGGTCAGTATCGGATTACCCAACTCACGGACCAGGGTCAGAACAATATTATTGTCGGGTACACGCACTCCCACTTCCTTACGGTCTTTATAGATCTTGGGCAAGCGGTTGCTGGTAGGCAGAATAAAAGTAAACGGACCGGGCAAATTACGCTTCATCAGCTTATAAGCGGCATTGCTCACCCGGGCATATTCACTCAGATTGGAGAAATCGGAACAGATAATGGACAGATTGCTTTTCTGAGGATTTACCCCCTTCATCTTACAGATGCGCTCCACGGCACGCACATTCAACGCATCGCAACCGATAGCATAGACCGTGTCTGTAGGATAGATGACCAGTCCGCCATCGCGCAATACCTTGACCACCCGATCCACCTCACGCGGATTCGGATTTTCCGGATAAATCTTTACCAACATATTTCCTTACGTTTGATTTTATTTGCAAACATACGGAAAAACCTAGAAACTGTCACTCCATTTATCATATAAAAAACAAAATCAACCCTACTTTCTGATTTTACGATATTCTATAAGCAGAAAATCCGCTTTTATTTATATCTTTGCGAAGATGTAAACCATTAAATTAAAAAATAAATCTTACAATGACCAAAATTACAAAGGAAATGGCCCTGAACTACCACTGCCAGGGAAAACCGGGCAAGATAGAGGTAGTACCTACCAAGCCATATAGCACACAACAGGATCTTTCACTGGCTTATTCGCCAGGTGTGGCAGAACCTTGTCTGGAAATCGAAAAAAATCCGCAAGACGCTTATAAGTATACCGCAAAAGGAAACCTGGTAGCGGTAATCTCAAACGGTACAGCTGTGCTGGGACTGGGTGATATCGGCGCCCTGGCCGGCAAACCGGTGATGGAAGGAAAAGGACTGCTGTTCAAGATCTATGCCGGTATTGACGTATTCGACATTGAGGTGAACGAAAAGGATCCGGAGAAGTTCATTCAGGCTGTCAAGGCCATCGCCCCGACTTTCGGAGGCATCAACCTGGAGGACATCAAAGCTCCTGAGTGCTTCGAAATTGAACGCCGTCTGAAAGAAGAGCTGGACATTCCGGTGATGCACGACGACCAGCACGGAACAGCCATCATCTCCAGTGCGGGACTGATCAACGCCCTGGAAGTGGCCGGAAAGAAAATCGAGGACGTGAAGATTGTAGTAAACGGTGCCGGCGCATCGGCCGTTTCGTGCACCAAACTGTATGTATCACTCGGCGCACGTCTGGAAAACATCGTGATGCTGGACAGCAAGGGGGTCATCTCCAAAGACAGAACCGATCTGAACGAGCAGAAGCGTTACTTCGCTACCAGCCGTACAGACATCCATACTCTGGAAGAAGCCATCAAAGGCGCCGACGTATTCCTGGGACTCTCACGCGGCAATGTGCTGAGCCGGGACATGGTGCGCAGCATGGCTCCGTCGCCCATCGTATTCGCACTGGCCAATCCGGTTCCGGAAATCTCTTACGAGGATGCCATCGCTTCACGCCCGGATGTGCTGATCGCAACCGGACGTTCTGACTATCCGAACCAGATCAACAACGTAATCGGATTCCCTTATATCTTCCGCGGTGCTCTGGACACCAGCGCCACCGCCATCAACGAGGAAATGAAGCTGGCCGCCGTGCGTGCCATCGCCAACCTGGCCAAACAGCCGGTTCCGGATGCCGTAAACGAGGCTTACCATGAGCACCGACTGACTTTCGGACCGAAATATTTCATTCCGAAACCGGTGGACCCACGCCTCATCACCGAGGTTTCCATGGCGGTAGCCAAGGCTGCCATCGAATCGGGTGTGGCCCGCAAGACCATCTCCAACTGGGATGAATACAAACAGAAACTGAAAGAGCTGATGGGCTATGAATCCAAACTGACCCGCCAGCTGCACGCTCTGGCCAAGAGAAGCCCGCAGCGCGTGGTATTTGCCGAAGGTACACATCCGAACATGCTGAAAGCCGCCGTAGAGGCCAAGGCCGAGGGAATCTGCTACCCGATCATTCTGGGTAATGAAGAGCGCATCCAGAATCTGGCCAACGAACTGGATCTGAATCTGGAAGGCATTGAGATTGTGAATCTGCGCCACGACCGCGAAACCGAAAGAAGAGAGCGTTATGCCAAGATCCTGACCGAAAAGAACCAAAGAGCGGGATATACTCTGGACGAAGCCATCGACAAGATGTATGAGCGCAACTACTTCGGTATGATGATGGTAGAAACGGGAGAGGCCGATGCCTTTATCACCGGTCTGTATACCAAATATTCCAACACCATCAAGGTGGCCAAGGAGGTTATCGGCATCCAGCCGGAATACAATCACTTCGGTACCATGCACATCCTCAACTCCAAGAAGGGTACCTTCTTCCTGGCCGATACGCTGATCAACCGTCATCCGGACACGGAAACGCTGATTGACGTGGCCCGCCTGGCTGCCGACAAGGTGCATTTCTTCAACCACGAGCCGGTCATTGCCATGCTGTCTTACTCAAACTTCGGTTCTGACCAGATCGGAAGTCCGGCTACCGTACACAAGGCCATCGAATATATGCAGGCCCAATATCCGGAATTGCCGATCGACGGAGAGATGCAGGTGAAGTTCGCCATGAACAACAAGCTGCGTGATCAGAAGTATCCGTTCACCCGCCTCACCGGCAAGGAAGTCAATACACTGGTATTCCCGAACCTGTCGTCGGCCAACGCTTCTTATCAGATGCTGCAGACCATGTCGGAGGAAGGAACCGAGTTTATCGGTCCGATCCAGATGGGTCTGAACAAGCCGATCCACTTTACAGACTTTGAAAGTTCTGTGCGTGACATCGTGAACATCACTGCCGTAGCGGTGATCGATGCCATGGTCAACAAGAACAAAAAATAAGGCTAGCTTATAAAAAATAAGGGGAGCGCATCGCCATGATGTACTCCCCTTATTGTTTCGTTTGACCGGCATCGTTTCTTCATCAAGTCGTATCCGGTCAGAACTCGGCCGTAAGTCCGATTGTGGGCACCAGATTACCACTCTCCATCCTGATGGGTTTCAGGCGGTAGCGCAGCTCCTCCTTCGGTGCGTCCGGATTGACGATTTCGCCGGTACTGATCCAGGCATCCGGCTGTTTCAGACTACTGTTGAACACATTCTGTACGTCGATATAGAAACCCAGACGCCACTTCTTGAAATAGAAATCCTTATCCAGACGGAGATCCACCTGAGCATAACCGGAATAACGCTCGGTGTTGTAACGGTCGTAATCCAGATAAGGGCGACCGGAAACATCCCAGGCAGAAACCAGTTCTGACTTGTCCAGATCATAAGGAGTATACGGCGCGCCACCGATCACACTGCAACGCATGCCCACACTCCACTGTTTGGGGAAATCGTATGTGCCGCCTACATTCAGAATATAACGGTTGTCCCAGGCCGAAGCGATATAAGCCTCACCGGGCCTAGACTGGTACTCGCTTTTGAAAGCGGTAAAGGAAGCGGTCAGATTCAGGCGTTCGGGGATGGAGTACCGGAACAGGGCCTCAACACCATAGGCTCTTCCACGGGCATCGGAAACCAGTTCCTCATTACCCACCGAACCGTAATCTGCCCCTTTGCAGGCCAAAGGTATGCCGTCGGCCACGGACAGAGGTATATCGGTGTAATATTTATAGAATCCTTCTACCGAAAGCGAAAAGTTCTGATTCATGCGCCATTCCACCCCTAAAGCAGACTGGGCCACATGCATATAATCCAAGTCCTTGTTCACATAAACGCCCTCTGTGTCCTTGAATCCCAAAGCCGAGAAAGGAGGCAGCTGTGAATACCATCCGGCAGACAGACCGAGCGACCAGTGCGGATTGAAGGCATAGCGCATGGAAGCACGGGGCGACACCTGATTCCACAGACGCATCATCTTCGACGAATAATTATTGCCATCGAAGCGGATTCCTGCCGACGCAGAGAATTTGCTTCCGGCCGGCGCATAGTCGCCCGACGCATAGAGTCCCCATGCCAGCATGTTGAGCGAGGTTTCGTAACGGTTTTCCAAAGTCTGCTGCAGGAAGAGTCGCTGAAATGTATTGTTGGAATAAAGATAGTTGTTCAGTTCCACGCCCTCTTTCAGTGTCCAACTGCCGGCAAAGCTTCTGTTTTCCACCTTGGCAGTAGTCTTCTGTTCTACGGCTTTCAGATCAAGCGTCTTGTTGTCCGGGCGGGAATCGTCGTTGTTTACAAACTTCAGATTGCGGTTGTTCAGATAGTTATGACTCAACGTATAGGTCTGCACATGGCTACCGGCATAATGCTTGTAAGTGGCTCCGACGGTAAAGGTCTCCTGATTGATTTCCGGCAGATAACTGAGCATGTATTGCGCCATCTCCCCTTCCTCGTCGGTGTTGAATTTCATGCGGTCCACACCGGTAAGCGCCATAAACATCAGTTCGTCATTGTTTTTCAGACGGGATTTGATTTTCACCTGTCCGTCAATATAATTCGGAAGGAAAGGCAGGCCCAACAGCTTGAACAGCATTTGCAGATACGACTGCCGTACGGAGAAGAGATAAGTGGTACGCTCGGAGAAATGTCCGCTTCCGCTGAGCGACACTTCGGACGCGCCCAAGGTAGCCTTGAAGGTCTGTTTCTCCGGATCACCGTCGCGCAGACGGAAATCGAGCACCGAACTCATGGCTCCGGCACGTGCGGCCGGAAAAGCTCCGGTATAGAAATTGATATCACGGATCAGATCGGCATTCACGATGCTCACCGGTCCGCCCGAGGCTCCCAAGGTAGCAAAGTGATTGATATTGGGAATTTCGATTCCGTCCATAAAGAAGCGGTTTTCCGACGGACCGCCACCGCGCACAATCAGGTCATTTCGATAACCGATGGGCGAAAACGACACGCCGGGATAATTACGCACGATGCGTGATACATCACGGTTGCTTCCGGGACTTTTCTCAATCTCACGGGTAGAAATCACATTCATGCTGACCGGACTCTCCGTACTGCGACGGAACAGGTCGGGGCGCACCGTTACATCCTGAATGAAGCGTGTATCTTCCTTCATCTCTATTTCGATAAAGGGTGTCGTGGCCGAAATCTGATATTCCGAGGTACGTACCGGTTCATATCCGATACAGGTTACCATAAAGTAAAATATACCAGGCGGTACCTGCTCCAAAGTAAAACATCCCAAAGAGTCAGTAACGGTGGTCAGCGTATCCTTTCCGGCCAACCAGACATAGGCATCGGTCACCGGCTGGCGTGACTGCTGTTCAATAACACGGCCGCGCACCGTATAATCTATGGCATACAAAAGGGAATGTGAGAAGCTCAGTAAAAGCAATAGCAAGAATTTCCTCATCATCGTGATATTTTATCTAGTTTTCAGTTTTATTCACGACAAATATAAAAAAAAGTTCTACTAAAAGAAGAGATTTACAAGGACAAAGATTATCTTTACGTAGTCAAAAAGAAATATTCAGAAACACAACGCACGCGATATGATTATACAAAACATTTTAGATACCGATTTATATAAGTTTACCACATCGTATGCTTATATCAAACTTTTTCCATATGCCGAAGGAACCTTTACTTTTCAGGACCGGGACCAGACCGTTTATTCAGAAGACTTTCTTAAAGCCGTAAAGAAAGAAATCGAGAAACTGCGTGAGGTAAAACTCACCAGTGAAGAACAGGAGTTCATGACACACCACTGCCGCTTTCTGCCTCCGGTATACTGGGAATGGCTGGCCTCTTTCCGTTTTAATCCGGAAAAAATCATTCTGGAACTGGACGCCGAAGGACATCTGCAGATGGAGGTAACAGACCTGCTGTATAAAGTAACCCTGTACGAGGTTCCTTTGCTGGCCATCATCTCCGAAGTGAAGAACAAGTTTGAACACAAATCGGTAGACATGGACACTGTGCGGGAGAAACTGGCTCCCAAGATAGCCTTATCGAATGACAACGCCCTGCCTTTCTCGGAATTCGGAACACGCCGCCGTTTCTCCAAGGAAGTGCACGAAACGGTTATCAAGGAACTCAAGAAACAAGCCCGTTACTGTACCGGCACCTCAAACTGCTACCTGGCCATGAAATACAACATGCGCCCCATGGGAACGCATCCGCACGAATGGTTCATGTTCCACGGAGCGCAGTTCGGCTACAAACATGCCAATTATATGGCTCTGGAAAATTGGGTGAACGTATATGACGGCGATCTGGGTACCGCTCTGTCGGACACTTATACCTCGGACTCTTTCCTAAGCAATTTCAGCCGCAAACAGGCCAAACTGTTTGACGGTGTGCGCTGTGACTCTGGCGATGAATTCCAATTCGTAGACCAATTAATCAGCCGTTATCAGGAATTAGGCATTGATCCGACAACCAAAACGATTATTTTCAGCAACGCGCTGGATTTCCCCAAGGCACTCGAGCTGTTCCGCTACTGTGAGGGACGCATCCGCTGCTCCTTCGGTATCGGAACCAACCTGACCAACGACACCGGCTATCAGCCGTCGAATATCGTAATGAAGCTGAGCCGATGCCGCATGAACGCCAACCAGCAATGGCGCGAATGCATCAAGCTTTCGGACGACTTGGGCAAACACATGGGCAGCATCACCGAAGTGGAGGCCTGCATGCACGAATTGCGTATTTCCTGAAAGACACCATACAACAGTAAAGGGCTATCCGGTTCGGAATACCGAGGATAGCCCTTTACTGTTTCTTGAAGTTATCGTTTAGAAGTTGAACTTTTCAATCTTCATGGCTGCCAGCTCCTGCATACGAGGAACCAGTGTTGTGAAATGAGCGCTCTGCTCATGTGCTTTCAGCGCCTCTTCATCGGTCCATGTCTCGCAGATCATCAGCACATCTGCACGGGTTTCACTCTGGAACAGGTCGTATGCAATACATCCCTGATCTTTCACTGAAGCGGCAACCAGTTCCTTGGCCACGCTTACCAATTCGGCCTTCTTAGACTCCTCAACCTGAATAAATACATTTAATCTAATCATAATTTCTCTTTTTTTAATTCAAAATCCTTTTACCAAACTCAAAGATACACCAAAAAGCAGGCAGAGACAAATGTTTGGCCGACTTTCTTATCCATTCGCCACGATTTCTGTTACGGACGGATCTTGCGGTTTCTTTTCCATAACAAAGGGCGAAGCACCGCGTAACCGCAAAGATTACCCAAAAGCACCCCTATGCTGTTTGCCGCAAAGTCGAGCCATTCGCCCGAACGGGTCGTGGTGCAATAAGCCTGGGCCAACTCAATGATTCCACTCATCAGCACCGGAGCCACAATGGCCCACAACGCCACCCGTCTCCAGAAAAGATAACGATGGCGACGCAGATATTCAAACCAGATAACCGAACAGAAACCACCATACATCACCAGATGAGTCCACTTGTCAATATACTGCACCTGTTCCAGTCCTGTATGCGGCGGAGTAAACATGCACAAAGCCCAGATGATTACAATCAGAAACACACTCAAAGGATACTTTTTTAATAATTTTGTTATCATAACAGCTGATTTATTCAATTCTTGCTCAAAAATACGTTTATTTTCTATACATTTGCACTAAATTGTCATGTTTAACTAAAAACTAACATTCCTATGTCTGTTAATGAAAGAGCAAATTTTGGAAGTAAAATCGGAGTCATACTAGCCTCTGCCGGTTCTGCGGTGGGACTGGGCAATATCTGGCGCTTTCCCAGCGAACTGGGCTCAAACGGCGGCGCCGCTTTTCTGCTGGTGTATCTGCTGTGCATCATTTTTCTGGGATTGCCCGTTATGGTATCGGAATTTCTGATCGGCAGACGTTCACAGGCAAATACCGCCTCGGCCTATCAGAAACTGGCTCCAGGCACCCAATGGCATCTGGTGGGACTCATGGGAGTATTCTCGGCTTTTCTGATCCTGAGTTATTATGTGGTAGTAGCGGGCTGGACTCTGGAATATACCGTAGCGGCGGCAGCCAACCGCTTTTCACAGAATACGGACTATACCGGCTTCTTCAATGATTTTGTAAGCAATCCCTGGAAGTCATCACTTTATGTGATCCTGTTCATGTTACTCACACATATTATCATTATCCGCGGAGTAACCAACGGAATCGAGAAATTCTCCAAAGTCATGATGCCTTTGCTGCTGTTCATCATCTGTGTGCTGGTCATCTGCGCCTTTTCCATGCCCGGAGCCAGCGAGGGACTGAACTTCCTGCTCAAACCGGACTTCTCCAAGATCAGCACCAAAGTGGTATTGAGCGCAATGGGTCAGGCTTTCTTCTCCTTAAGTCTGGGTATGGGATGCTTGTGCACCTATGCTTCCTATTTCGGCAAAGACACGAATCTGCTGCGCACGGCAGCCAGTGTGGGTGCCATTGACACCATAGTGGCTGTTATGGCCGGAATCATTATTTTCCCGGCAGTGTATTCTGTTCCCGGACTGTCGGTAGACGCCGGTCCAAGCCTGGTATTTGTGACTCTGCCCAATGTATTCAATATCGCCTTTCACAACGCACCGATTCTAGGATATGTATTCTCTGTCATGTTCTACGTACTTCTAGTGCTGGCGGCCCTGACCTCAACCATCTCCTTGCACGAAGTGGTCACGGCCTATATTCATGAGCGCTTCAAGCTGACCCGCAAAACCGGAGCCTATATCGTTACGATATCCTGTACCCTGCTGGGCATTCTTTGTGCCCTGTCATTCGGCGTACTGAAGGGAGCAACACTTTTTGACATGAATCTGTTTGACCTGTTCGATTTCGTTTCCGCCAAATTCCTGATGCCGTTAAGCGGTATGCTGATTGCCGTCTTTACCGGCTGGTATCTGGAACGGAAGATTGTACGTGACGAGGTGACTAACTACGGAACAATCCGGATGCCTCTTTTCAAACTATATATATTCCTGTTGAAATACTTTGCTCCTATCGCGATTATGACTATATTTGTGAATGAGCTGGTTAAATAAGCGGACATATAACCTTTTACAAAATAAAATAAAGGACCTTTTCTATCTGCCCCGTGCAGACAGAAAGGTCCTTTTTGGTTTTAGCCTGAGTGTGACCATAATTACCGTCTGCAGCCTGCTTTACCTGTCTGGCAGACACAAAAACGAAGCCCGCCTTCTTACAGAAGCAGAACGGCAGCAGTATCAGGCACTCTGCCTGAAAGCGGACAGCAGCGGCCGAAGAAGCAATCCGATCAGGAGGAGTAGACCGACATACGGTAAGCACCCGCGATATTATGCCGTAGCGGAACAGACAAAAGCCTCCTTCCCCTTCGATCCGAATACGGCCGACTCCACCCAGCTCCTGGCTTTGGGATTTGCTCCATGGCAGGTGCGCAATATCTATAAATACCGTGCCAAGGGGGGACGTTTCCATCGAAAAGAAGACTTGCGCAAGATCTATGGCATGACCGGTGAACTGCTGGATCATCTGCTCCCACTGGTGCGCATCGCCCCCAAATACCGATATCTGGAAACAAGCCAGGCAGACTCGGCCTTCAAAAGATTCCCTACGTACCGAAGCAACAAATTCACCCAAAAGACTCTGGTGGACCTGAATACGGCCGACACGGCTTTACTCAAACGCATACCGGGCATAGGCGACGGCTTTGCGATCATGATCGTCCGCCGGCGTGAGCAGTTGGGCGGCTACATATCCGTAGAACAGCTGAGGGAAATAGAACATCTGCCAGACAGCCTGAGAAGCTGGTTTGTCGTAAAACAAACCGACGGTCTGAGAAAAATAAATATCAACACCGCCACCTTAAAGGAGTTGAAAAGACATCCTTACCTGAATTTCTACCAATGCCGCATCATTCTGGAGCACCGCAGAAAGTACGGTCCGCTAAAAAGCCTGAATGACCTTTCACTCTACGAAGAGTTTTCTGCGAAAGATATGGACAGACTAGCTCCTTATTTTCGTTTTGAATAATGAGGAATGTCAGATAAAAAGGAATAAGTAACTGATAAACAATTTTTCAGAGGTTATTGAAGAAAGGACAAAAAACCGTAAATCCAATCCCGGAATCATTCATATCTGATTTTTCTCTCTATTTTTGCTATCAGAATAAGGGCATCATCCATACCAATTATTATCTCATTACAAAGACAATGAAAACGAAAGAAATGATCCGAATGACAACTGTAGTCCTGCTGAGTGCCGGGCTGGTTTCCTGTAACAGTAAAAACAAACAGGAGCGTGAAGCAGAAACAGTTCCTGTAGATTATCTATGCCTGTTCCAAGGCACCTTACCCTGCGGTGACTGTCCGGGCATAGAAACAAAAGTCACCTTCCAGGCGGACAGCACAGCGGCTATTACCCGTCTGTATCTGGACTCGGACGGAACTTCAGAAACCGAGTATGGAACCTGGACCTATCAGGACAGTACGTTCGTTGTTGAAACCACCAGCAACGACTCTATCCCTGTAAAAGAAACGTTATGCTTTAAGGTTCTTCCTGACGAGCAAATAGCATTAATGGGCGAAGACCAGATCGTAAAAGCCGAAAATGTGCTCCTGAAAAAACAACCGCTTACCCTTAAGGACTTTGAAGGAAGCTACACACAAGGGGGTGAAGAAAAAGGCGCTTATACCCAAACCATGACCATCTCACCCAGCGAGGACAATCAGGTAGAAGTTACGATAGCTCAAAGCGGCGGAAAAGGTAAAGGATGTACTTTCACCGGTATAGGCCATATCGTAAACAATCAGATTGAAATCGATCTTCAGGAAATACAACCGGAACTGAACGCTGTAATGGTTATCCGCCAGAACAACGAGGGCAACGGACTGAATGTATTTACCTCAGACTTTGACCAACGCTACGACTTGATGTATTTCTGTGGAGGCGGAGGAAGTCTGGCCGGAGACTATATCAAGAAGTAAAAGAGAACCACCTCCAAAAAAATAATCACTGTTTTTTTGAAAAAAACTTTGTTTTTATTTGGAGATATAGAAACTATGCGCTACCTTTGCACTCGCAATCGAAAAGATGCCCAGATGGCGGAATAGGTAGACGCGCTGGTCTCAAACACCAGTGGGGAAACCCATCCCGGTTCGATCCCGGGTCTGGGTACTAGAAAAAGGAGAAAGATTTTCATCTTTCTCTTTTTTTTTCAGGCTTCATCCCCCATCTCCTCAGACCTCAACTTTAGTCAGCCAGCCGAAACTCGGTCATCAGCCAACAACCTTCATGATCCCCCTGCGACGGCACTACTTTCTTATATAAACGATAAGTTCCCGATTTGTTCCTATTCAATACCGGATAGAGCCTTACGGTAAAAGTATCACATCCCCCTACAGCAAGACCATAAGCCATATCCTCCCAGCTACCGACACCAGGCAGCTTGTACCATGACTTGTCTGCACCCTGATAAGCGACAATATATGATGCTCCAAATTGCAGTCGCCTACTGCCATGATTACACAATATGAAGGAAACCGAATCAGAAGAAACGAGCCATTCAGTAGATTCCGGACGAAGATACACTCCTTCTTCTACAAGGCCGGAATCCGTCTCAAGCACTACTTTTTCCGGCCCAGACGGCCCTTCAAATCGAATAAAAGATGAAGAGGATATCTGTTTCCGAAACACATTCTGCCAATAAGATGTATTAATGGAAAGATAAACCGTAACAGAATCTGCACCCACAGCACTTCCGTGAAAGTTGAACCATAGAGGATTTTTCCGGCCCAGAAAATCACGCCTTTTCCAAAGAGAATCGTTCAACATAGCCAGTTCCTTCATAGAAAGTCTGTTCTTTATCGGCTTGACAAAAGGAATCATTGCAGTATCTCCACCCTCAGGCACAGCAAACGGATCGGTATACTCCACCATAACCGACAAGACAGAATCCTCGGACTCTCCTTTTTTATCTCTCACGTGATTTGTACAGCTAAAATGCAAACAAGCACAGAGCATAAGTAGCATAAAACCTTGTCTTTTCATATACAAACAAATTTTACTGTTCATCAGCAATGTTTATGCCATATCAGTATAAAACAAAAAATCCTCGCAAATCAACTGATTTACAAGGACATCTAATATCTTTCCGTACTCGAAGCGGGACTTGAACCCGCACAGCCATTACTGGCCAAGGGATTTTAAGTCCCTCGTGTCTACCGATTCCACCATTCGAGCGCCTTAGAGCGGAAAACGAGGCTCGAACTCGCGACCCCGACCTTGGCAAGGTCGTGCTCTACCAACTGAGCTATTTCCGCAAATCTTTTTGAAACCGCTGCAAAGGTATAAAGAAAGGATGACAGTTGCAAATTTTTCCGCGCTTTTTTCTAATTATTTATCAAAAGAGTGTTACTCTGATAAACAACCCGGTAACGATATAACGATCTTCCTGGAGTTCCACCAGCCACATATCCCTGATTATTAAGATCGTAAGTACGCTGACAAAGACGGCAATAGCACTTGCCTCCGGCCTGAAGCTGCATCTCTCGGGTCACAACCTGCTCTTCATAACAGTTGGGACAGGCCAAATCGTAACAAACGACCTGACTGACACTCGATCCTAAAGGCGGAATATTGGGCAAGCCTACAATAAATCCGGAAAGCCCCATATAATTGCGGTCCGCATCAGTCACCGGGCGCTGTATGGATGTTTTCGTATTACTGTAAATATAGACATTGGTACGCTGGGTAATCGTGGCAAACTCGCCCATACTGTTCAAAGCCGCATTCAATGGGGGAATGGTCTGCACAAACTGCACCCGGAAACGGGCCGGAAGATTGGCATAAAACTGTTCCGTCTGTCCGGCACAAGCACCCAACAGCAAAAGCAACGCTACAAAAAATCTCCCCTTCCCTATACTTCGGGATATAGGGAAAAGGAGATTGGATTTAAAAGATTGCTGAAAAATTCTCACTTTTATCTTTCTTCTAACATTAATAGAACCGCATTATTCGGCGGCCAGCAGTTTCTTCTCCGCTTCTTGCATTCTGGAGAAATTGAAGCCGCTCCACACCTGATCCATAAGCGCCACAATACGGTCATTGCAAAGATTACCGATGCTGCCCTCATGAGTATGTGCCACATGCTTGTCGGGAGTAAAGGTTCCGGCCTCGATATCCAGACCGACTTTCTTATAAGCATCACGGAACGGCATGCCGGCTGCTGCCAGACGGTTCACCTCTTCAACACTGAACATATTGTCATACTTCGGATCGTCCAGAATATGCTCGTTCACCTGAATCTTGTTGATGATATAAGCCACCATCTGCAAGCAGTCCTTAATTTCCTGGAACGCCGGTATAAACACTTCCTTGATGATCTGCAGATCACGGAAATAACCGCAAGGCAGATTATTCATGATCAGCACGATCTGCTGAGGAAGAGCCTGCAGTTTGTTACATTTGGCACGAGTCAGCTCAAATACATCCGGATTCTTCTTATGCGGCATGATGCTGGAACCGGTAGTACATTCGTTCGGCAGTTTTACAAAGCCGAAATTCTGCGAATTGAACATACAGGCATCAAAAGCCAGCTTGGAAAGTGTTCCGGCCAGTCCGGCCAAAGCAAAAGTCACATTACGCTCCATCTTGCCACGCCCCATCTGAGCATAAACCACATTATAGTTCATCGAGTCGAAGCCCAGCAATTCGGTAGTCATGGTACGGTTCAACGGGAAAGAAGAACCATATCCTGCAGCCGATCCCAACGGATTACGGTTGGTCATCTTGAAAGCGGCCTGCAAGAAAAGCATATCGTCGACCAGGCTCTCGGCATAGGCACCAAACCACAAGCCAAAGCTTGAAGGCATAGCCACCTGAAGATGAGTATAACCGGGCATCAGCACGTCCTTATAACGATTGCTCTGAGCAATCAGTTCGTCAAACAGCACACGCACCTCTTCGGCAATCTCCATCAGTTGCTGGCGGGTAAAGAGTTTCAGATCCACCAAGACCTGATCATTACGCGAACGGCCGCTATGAATCTTCTTGCCCATATCGCCCAACTTACGGGTAAGCATCAGTTCGACCTGAGAGTGAACATCCTCCACGCCTTCTTCGATCACAAAACGACCGGCTTCGATCTCGGCATGGATATTCTTCAGTTCGGCCAGCAAAGCGGTCAGTTCCTCTTTTTCCAAAAGACCGATGCTCTGCAGCATGGTAATATGGGCCATGGAGCCCAATACATCGTGCTTGGCCAAAAACAAATCAAGTTCACGGTCGCGACCGACCGTGAACTTTTCTATTTCCTGATTAACCTCGAAATTTTTTTCCCAAAGTTTACTTGCCATATTTTTCGTCAGTTTATCTGAGTTCTTATGCTCCGTAGGGAATCATGGCCAACATGTCTGCCAGTTTTTCCACTCCTTCTTTCAACGGTTTGCTTACCATCGCCTTGATGAACATATTGAGTTCGGCACGTATCGTCAGCTTCATCTTACACTGTGTTTCGGTTACCGGAAGCAACTGAATCCACAGATTTGCCGGAATCGGGCTGTTTACCGCCTCGAACTTAATGCATTTTGGTTCTTCACGCTCAATGATTCTCAAAGACAGCTCGCCCAACGGAGGAACAGTGGTTGTTACGGAATCACGATCAAAAGTCATATTCTGTACGCGCTCCTTGATCTGCTCCAGCTTGTCCTGAGGAACCTTACCGGCCACCGCGGTCTCGAACATCGGATCATTGATGCGGTCCTTGATTACCGAAAGGTTGGTCAGGTCAGACAACTTGGCAAAAACCAAATCCTGACTGTAAGGGATCATTTTTACGCTGCTTTCAAACTGTTGTTCTGCCATATTTCAAGATTCCTTCGTGATTATACATTCCAGTGAGCAGGATCCTTACGCCACTGATTCAACAACTCTACATCAGACTCTGCGATATAACCGATGCGCAAAGCCTCGGCAACGACAGCCTCATAGTTAGTCAGAGTGATGAGACGTACGTTGGCATCGCTGAATGCCTTCTGTGCCACATCGAATCCATAAGTATAGGCGGCAACCATACCGACTACCTCACAACCATTGTTGCGGATAGCCTCAACTGCCTTCAAGCTGCTACCACCGGTAGAAATCAGATCCTCAACAACCACGACCTTCATACCCGGACGCAATTCACCCTCGATCAGGTTCTCCAAACCATGATCCTTTGGTTTTGAACGAACGTATGCAAACGGCAGATTCAGTTCATCGGCAACAAGAGCTCCCTGCGCGATGGCACCGGTAGCCACTCCGGCAACAGCATCTACCTCCGGAAAGTTTTCTTCAATCAAGCGACAGATCTCAATCTTGACAAAATTGCGCAAAGCCGGATAAGACAAAGTTTTGCGGTTATCGCAATAAAACGGTGATTTCCAACCGGAAGCCCAAGTGAAAGGATTGGTCGGCTGCAACTTAATAGCTTTTACGTTAAGCAATTTTGAGGCAAAGATTTTCTCTAATGTTTCCATAATTAATTCGCTTATTTTGGTTTAACATGCAAAGATATAAATATTCGGGAATTTACAACCACTTTCCGGACAAATCTTTTCAACATAAAAGATAAAATCATGCTCCGGCCCAGGCCAAAGTCAAAATGCTGAAACGCACTCCAGGCAAAGCGTACAAGGTGTCGCACAAAGAAAGCATCGTCGCTCCGGTGGTAAAAACATCGTCAACCAACAGAATATGCTTTCCGGACAGCAATCCGGAACGCGCCGTCAGGGCAAAAACAGAGTCTACGTTTTCCATTCTCCCCAAACGGTCCAGGCGGGTCTGAGACGGGTTATTGCGCACTCTCCTCACGGCATCCTTACATACAGGCAAGCCGGTAACATCCGCAACACCCCGTGCCAGCCATTCACTCTGATTATAACCACGCTGCCACCTTCTGGTCCTTGACAACGGTACCGGCAGAATAACGTCAACAGTGTCGAAAAAATCCTGTCGCAAAAGCAGACGGGCCATAAAACGCCCCAAGACATATCCCACCTGAGGATTGTCATGGTATTTCAGATCAAAAAGAATACGGTTTACCGTAGCACCCTTCTGATAATGAAAGCACGAAGACGCCCGAACAAGCGGAAACAGACCGACAAAACGGTCGGCCATAGGATTCTCGGTGAGCGAAGCAAAACGCACCAGAGGCAATTGATGCAGACAAGCAGCGCACAGCTGCTGCTCGTCCAAAGCCAAACGTGTACCGCACACAACGCAAAGACGCGGAAAAAACACATCGGCACAAGCCTTCAGATATCGGGAAAAAGACCTACTCATACTCTTCTTCTCCCCGACCGTCCTCTTTCAGGGCATCCATAATTTCCTGCATTTCGAAGCCACGCCCTAAAGCAAAACGAATCAGCTTCTGCCGGCATTCGTAATCACTCCCGGCCTTCACACTCCGGACTTTTGTACGCAATATTTTTCGCAGAATATCCGCATATTCTTCTTCATCCAGCTGTTCCAGGGCCTCCTGGCAACATCTGCCCTCCACTCTCTTTTCTTTCAGGGCAAAAGCTATTTTTCCCCGTCCCCACTGATTATAACGCATCTTGTCTCGGGCAAAAGCCAAGGCAAAACGCGACTCGTCAATAAAACGCTCCTGAACCAGATGAGCGACAATGGACGCACCTTGTTCTTTCGTAGCCCCCCAAAGTTCCAGCTTCCGGCAGACCTCGGAACAACAACGTTCAGCCTGAATGCAATAACGCTCGGCCTTATTTATGATTTCTTTTTCGGAAAGTTCTTTCATTTTCTACATCTTATCATGCGGTCATTACCAAACTGATCCTGACGGATCTGTATTTCGCGATACCCGTTTTCCTCCAACATCTGTCGGGTAACCTGAGCATAAGCCCGGTTGATTTCAAAATACAGAAAGCCATCAGAACGCAAACACTCCTGTCCCAGCAAAGCAATAGCCCGATAAAAAAGCAACGGATCATCATCAGGTACAAACAAGGCCCGGTGAGGTTCATAATCCAAAACATGGCGCTCCATTTCCGCCTGCTCCCGATGACAGATATAAGGAGGATTGCTTACCCACACATCCCACGGTGCCTGCAACCGTAGTGATTCCGGCTGCAGAATATTCTCCTGAAAAAAAGAAACCGGCACATTTATATTCCCGGCATTCTTCCGTGCCACCGCCAAAGCTTCAAGGCTTATATCACAAGCCGACACCTGAGCATCGGGCAATAAACCGGCCAGAGAAACGGCAATACAGCCGCTGCCGGTGCCCAAATCAAGAATACGGGGATGCTCCGGAAAAGCGGCAGCATCTTCTGCCAACCAATACACCAGCTCTTCAGTTTCGGGACGAGGAATCAAGACATGAGGGTTTACCTCAAATGTATGGTTACAGAATTCCGCCTGACCCAAAATATATTGTACCGGCTCATTCTCCAACAGTCGGGATACAATATTTTCAAAATCTTCCCGTTCTTCTTTCGAGAAATTCCTATCTTTGTCCAGACAATAGTCCAGACGAGTATAGTGAAAACGGCTTTCAAAGACCCAGCGGGCTATAGCGGCTGCCTCACCGGCATCGTAACAAGCCAGAAGCCTGTTCTGTAAATACTGCAGTTCTTTTTTCACGAATCGGTCGTTTTTATTCAAAAAAATCCCAATGGGACAATGCATTAATATCCATACAAACATAACACTATTTTCCGAAGAAACGAAATGGAATTCAAAGAAATCTATATGGACCGCTGCCTGCAACTGGCACGCAACGGAATTCTAACCACGTCGCCGAATCCGATGGTCGGCGCCGTAATCGTGTGGCAAGACCAGATTATCGGAGAAGGATACCACATTCGCTGCGGCGAAGGACACGCCGAAGTAAACGCCATCGCTTCGGTCAAGAACAAGGACCTGCTACGTGAATCGACCATGTATGTCAGCCTGGAACCTTGCGCCCATTATGGAAAGACTCCACCATGTGCCGACCTGATTGTCAAGCATCAGATTCCCAGAGTGGTTATCGGTTGCGGAGATCCTTTTGCCAAAGTGGCTGGAAGAGGCATCCAAAAGCTGAAAGACGCCGACATTGAGGTCGTTGTTGGCGTAAAAGAAAAAGAATGTCTGGAACTGAACAAGCATTTTTTTACTTTCCACCAATACCACCGGCCTTTCATCACCCTGAAATGGGCCGAATCGGCTGACCGCTATATAGACAGCCTGCGTTCGGAAGCACAACAGACGGCCTATAGCTTTTCCACTCCGGAAACCCAGACTCTGGTACACAAAAGACGGGCTGAACACCAGGCCATTCTGGTTGGCGGCGCAACAGCGCTCAAAGACAACCCCTCGCTGAATGTAAGACACTGGGGTGGTACCTCTCCTTTACGTCTGGTTCTGGACACTCACGGTTCCTTGCCCGGCCACCTGACCCTGTTGCAGGAATCAGACCAGGAAACCCGAATCTACACGTTAAGTCCGGAACTGGAAAGACAAAACTGGGCATCCAACGTGTCAGTCTGCATGTTGCGACAAGACCAGGATCTTCTGTCCCAAGTACTGGAGGACCTGCATCAGAAACAGATCCTCTCCTTGCTGGTGGAAGGAGGTGCGGCCACTCTAAATCAGTTTATCACGCAGAATCTATGGGATGAAATTTATATAGAACGGGCTCCTGATCTGCTGTATGAAGGAGTTGCAGCGCCACAGCTCCCCCTACACCCAAACGGTAAAATCAAGAAATACCACAACCATGACATTCTGCTCTTTGCACAGAATATGGGCTGCAATCCGGACACATTTTAACAAGACGCATACTAAAAGAAACAGAACGGACGGTTTTTATCCATTATTTTAGATAATTCAACGATTTAATTTTCGCCAAAGAAAAAAATGTGAGTATTTTTGCGAAATTAAAAACCAAAATCATTTTTAAGATTCCTAATAATGAGAAAAATATTTTTTCCGATCATAGCACTACTGGCATGTATGTTCATATCATGCAGCGAGGATATAGACTATACTCTGGATAATGACTGCATCATCACCAGTTTTTCTCTCGGACAGGTAAAACGCACCATGCATACCTTAGATGAAGACGGCAATGACAGTACGTATATCATCAACTATGCCGGAACCATATGTCCCATGACCATTGATCAGATCAACAACAAGATTTACAATAAAGACTCTCTGCCTTATGGCAGTGATCCGTCCAGCATTCTGGCAACAATCTCTTCTGTAGGAAGCGTAGCCTATTGCAAGGCCGGCGAACCGATACCGGAATGGAAGATATACAGTTCGTCCGACTCCATAGATTTTTCTCAGCCTCTTACATTCCGTGTCATGTCGAGTGACGGAAAAGCATATCGGGAATATGAAATGAAGCTGAACGTACACAAACAGGAGGGCGAAGAATTCGTATGGCACAAAATGGACGGAACCGCTCCTTTTGAAGATATGAACCAGACCAAAGCCCTGTTCTGGAAAGACCAGATCTTTGTATTAGGCCGCAAGCTTGGAGTTACTTATGCATCGTTCTGGAACGGACAGGAGTGGACACAAACCGAAACTGACGGATGCGAACTGGCAGAGATCCGTTCGTTGACTTCTATCGGACAGAAACTATATCTGAATACCAGCAGTGGCCACATACTTACTTCTGAAGACGGAATCCATTGGACTGCGAATCAAAGCAACCAGACCATTGATCATCTGATTACTTATGGTGAAGGAAAACTGTTCGCACTGGCCAATGAAAGTATCGTATATTCTACAGACGGGGGACAGAGCTGGAACCCGGACCTGATTGACAGCAATCCGGGACTGCTTCCGACACAAGATGTAGCCGGAATTTATTACACGCTCCAGAACGGAAACGGACAACTGGTCATGGTCGGAAACCGGGCTCCGGAGGACTACAGTCAAGACACAACGGCCTTGGTATGGAGCAAGCTGTTCCTGGCACAGGATCCGGAAAACTATCCCTGGATGTATTATACCGCAAACGGCGGACATCCATATACCTGCCCCAATCTGGAGAATCTCACGTTAATACGATACAACAACAGTATCATTGCCTTAGGAGGCACACCGGTAAACGGACAATTCCGTCTGGCCTATGACCGACTCTACATCAGTGAAGACAACGGTATCACCTGGAAACAAGATGACGAGATCGTGATGCCTTATGCCATCCAAGGTACGTCACAATGTGTAGCGGCAGCGGTTGACTCGGACCACTTCCTCTGGCTGATTTGCGGATCAGCAGTCTGGAAAGGACGCCTGAACGAATTGGGATTTGAAAAATAGAGACGATAACATTTCCGGCAAACCAATCATAAATATGAAAAGAAAAGGTTTCTTCTGGCTTCTATTGTTCCTGACAGGTATCATCCAGCCGGTTTCGGCACAAGACCTGGAATACAAGATGGAACTGGGAGGAGCTTTGGGAGGCAGCTTCTATTTAGGAGATCTGAACAATACTCCCTTCCGGAATCTGGGAGGAAGCGGCGGCATTCTGGCCCGATATATCTTCAACCCCAGAATGGCAGTCAAAGGCAACCTCTTCATGGGACATATCAAAGGCGACAATCAGGATGTCTTTATTCCCGAAAACGGAAATTCACCTTCTCCGGAAGGAGGAAATGCCGCACAAGTGGCATTCAGCAGAAATGTATTCGATCTGGGCGCCCAGTTTGAATTCAATTTCTGGGGATATGGCCTGGGAAACAGCTATAAGGACAACAGCCGGATAACTCCATACATGCTGGCAGGAATCGGACTGACATTTGCCCCCAAGCCGGCAGACATTGTTGTCGGGTTCAACATTCCCATAGGAGTAGGCGTAAAGTATAAATTAAAGGAAAGGATAAACATAGGTTTTGAATGGACGATCAGGTTTACAACCAGTGACGCGTTAGACACCACAAACCCTCAGGGAGCACAGGTTATCCATCCCTATGGCATCACTGCCAATGGATTCAAAAACAAGGATTGCTACTCGCTGAGCCTGTTCTACATCACTTATGATTTATTTCCCAAATATAGATTATGTAATAATTAGTATATATGTCTTACAAGGAACAACTGGATAAATCGCGCATCCCCGAACATATTGCCATCATTATGGACGGGAACGGTCGTTGGGCCAAAGCACAAGGACTGCCACGCACTGCCGGACATCAGCAAGGGGTGGAAATCGTTAAGAAAATTACAGAGGAGGCAACAAGACTGGGTGTGAAATATCTTACCTTATATACCTTCTCTACCGAGAACTGGAACAGACCGGCAGCAGAAGTCGCAGCACTCATGGGACTCATTCTGGATCATCTGGAAGAAGAGATTTTCATGAAAAACAATGTGCGCTTCAGAGTCATCGGCGACCAGTCACGCCTGCCGGAGAGCGTTCAGAACAGATTGGAAGAATGCATGCGCCGCACGGAAAAGAATAACAAGATGACGATGATTATCGCATTGAGCTATTCTTCCAGATGGGAAATCACCCAGGCCATGAAAAATATAGCGCAGGAAATCCAGGAGGGCAAATTAAACGCAGAACAGATTTCTGAGGAAATCATCAGCAAACACCTAAATACAAGCTTTATGCCAGATCCAGATCTGCTGATCCGGACTGGCGGCGAACTCCGTATCAGCAATTATCTTTTGTGGCAATGCGCTTATACCGAACTTTATTTCTGTGATACTTTCTGGCCAGACTTTAACGAGGAAGAATTCTGCAAGGCCATTGCAGACTATCAGAGCCGGGAAAGAAGATTTGGCAAAACCAGCGAACAAGTAGCAGAAAAATAAAGGACTCAAACACATGAAACAGAAATTCATCATAGGACTGACCACCGCAATCCTTTGCGGAAACACGACCTCATTGTGGGCCCAAGACGACAAACGGATTCAGATCAAACCAGAGATAGAATATTCCAGAACCCCGATGGAATGTACCATCGGAGGCATCCGTGTAGGCGGTGTTCAAAATTACGACGACTATCTGCTCATTGGCATCTCCGGACTGTCTGTGGGACAGAAAATCAGCCTGCCGGGTGAAGAAATCACACAGGCAGTAAAACGCTATTGGAAAAACGGTTTCTTTTCCAATGTAAAAATTGAGGTTGACAGTATTGTCGACCAGAAAGCCTTTTTACATATCCAACTCAGTCAGCGGCCCAGAATCTCACAGATCAACTATAACGGAGTGAAAAAATCGGAAAAAGAAGATCTGGAAGCAAAATTGGGACTGGTACGGGATGCACAGCTGACCCCCAACATGCTGGACAAAGCCGAAATCCTTGCAAAAAGATATTTCGACGAGAAAGGATATAAAAATGCCGAAGTGCATTTTGTACAGCGCGATGACATCACTGAAAAGAATAAGGTGATTCTGGATATAAACGTAGATAAAAAGTCCAAAATCAAAATCAACCAGATCATACTCGACGGTAACAAGGCGCTGACCGAAAAACAAATCAAAGGAACTCTGTTCAAGCCGGGCGCCTTTAAAAAGACCAACGAGAAAGGAAAAATAGCCAGTTGGTTCCGTACCAAGAAATTTGTACCGGAGAAATATGAAGAAGACAAACAGAACCTGATCTCCAAATATAACGAGCTGGGTTATCGTGACGCCATGATTGTAACCGACAGTGTATGGAATCACGATGAAAAGACCGTAAACATTTATGTAAAAATCGACGAAGGACAAAAGTATTATCTGCGCAACGTATCCTGGGTGGGTAATACCTTATATAATACAGATTATCTGAACCGCTTGCTCAAAATGGGGCGGGGCGATGTATATAACCAGACGGAACTGGAAAAACGCCTGAATATGGACGAAGACGCCATCGCCAACCTGTATCTGAACAATGGTTACGTATTCTCCAGTATCGAACCGGTAGAAGTCAATATTGACGGCGACTCCATTGATCTGGAAATCCGCATCTCAGAGGGAACTCAGGCCACCATCAAACATGTTAAGATATCCGGAAACGACCGTGTTTACGAAAATGTCGTACGCCGTGAACTGCGTAACAAGCCGGGTGATCTGTTCAGCAAGGAGGCATTGGAACGTTCTTACCGTGAAATCGCTTCTATGGGACATTTTGACCCGGAAAACATTCAGTATGACATCCAGCCGGATCCGGAAACCGGAACGGTTGACCTGTCGTGGGGACTGACCTCCAAATCGAACGACCAGATTGAATTCTCACTGGGTTACGGACAAACCGGTGTGATCGGACGTATCGGTTTGAAATTCTCCAACTTCTGCATGGCCAATCTGTTCAACAAAGACGGTCTGCGCCGTGGTATCCTGCCACAAGGAAACGGAGAGACCTTCAGTATCAGCGGTGAAACCAACGGACAGTATTATCAATCATACAGCGTGAGCTACCTGAACCCATGGTTCGGCGGCAAGCGTCCGAACAGTCTGTCTTTCTCGGCCTTCTATTCAAAACAGACCGAAGTAAATGACCGATACTATAACGAAGCCTACTACAACAGTTACTATAACTATCTGTATGGTTTGGGATCTACCAGTTCAAACTATTACGAGAACTTCTACGATCCGGACAAATATGTGAAGGTATTCGGTGTTTCGCTCGGATGGGGTAAACGTCTGCGCTGGCCGGATGACTATTTCACTTTAATGACAAGTCTGTCGTATAACCGTTACGTGCTGAAAGACTGGAGATATTTCCTCATAGCCAATGGTACCTGTAACAACATTAACCTGAACCTGACCATTGGACGAAACTCAACCGACAACCAGATCTATCCGAGACGCGGTTCCGAGTTCATGTTCTCCGTATCGCTCACTCCACCGTACTCTCTGTTCGACAATGTTGATTACAAGTCTCTGGCCAATGACTACCAAAGCTCTTCTTATCAAAGCGAACTGCAGAAAAAATACAAGTGGGTGGAATATCATAAATGGAAATTCAGAAGCAAGACCTATACCGCACTGACCGGCAAGAACAAGTGTCCGGTACTGATGACCCGAGTTGAGTTTGGTATCGTAGGTGCCTACAACCAATACAAACCCTCACCATTCGAAACATTCTATGTGGGCGGTGACGGAACCTCAGGATATTCATCAAACTATGCAACCGAAACCATTGGTCTGCGCGGTTATTCAAACGGTTCGTTGACTCCAAATGGATTTACCGGATATGCCTACGACCGCTTTACCCTGGAACTCCGCTATCCGCTGATGCTCCAGACTTCAACCAATATCTATGCTTTGGCATTTGTTGAAGGAGGTAATGCCTGGAACAGTGTGAAAAAGTTCAATCCGTTCGACATGAAACGCTCAGCCGGTGTGGGTGTACGTATCTTCCTGCCAATGGTCGGTCTGATGGGTATCGACTGGGGATACGGATTTGACAAAGTATTCGGCAAAAAAGGAGGCAACAACTTCCACTTTATCTTAGGACAAGAATTTTAAACAAGGAGGTTTTTATGAAAAGACTAATATGGATTCTGCTGGTCATGCTTTCTTGGGGCATACCAGAAGTCAAGGCGCAGAAATTTGCCTTGGTGGATATGGAATATATCCTGAAAAAGATACCGGCCTACGAACGCGCCAACGAACAGTTGAATCAGGTATCCAAAAAATGGATGGCTGAAGTAGACGCCCTGAATACAGAGGCTCAGACTCTTTACAAGAACTATCAGAGCGAGGCCGTTTTTCTGAGCAACGAACAGAAAACAGAAAAAGAGAATGCCATCGTAGCCAAAGAGAAAGAGGCTGCCGAACTCCGAAAGAAATATTTCGGTCCGGAAGGCGAACTTTTCAAGAAACGTCAGAGTCTGATGGCACCGATTCAGGATGAAATCTATAATGCCATTAAAGACATTTGCGATTCAAAAGGATATTCATTGATTCTGGACCGTGCCTCGGACGCCGGCATCATTTTTGCATCACCAAAAGCTGATATCAGCAATGAAGTGCTTGCGAAATTAGGATATTCAAACTAACATTCGTATTTTTGCAATCGCAATACAAAACAAACGGAATAAATAACTAATAAATAAAGGAATAATGAAAAAATTAATTTTAGTATGCCTTCTATTGGCTCCGCTGACAGTTTTTGCACAGAAATTCGGACATTTCAACTCTGCTGACATCATTCAGGCTATGCCGGAATATCAGACTGCCCAAACAGAACTGCAGAATCTGCAAAAGCAATATGAGGATGATTTGAAACGCATGCAGGATGAATTCCAGAAGAAGGCTACAGAGTATGAAAAAGAACGTGCAAACCTTTTAGACAATGTACGCCAGCGCAGAGAAACAGAATTGTCTGACCTGCAGCAGCGAATCCAACAGAGCTATCAGGACAACCAAATGGCCCTGCAAAAGGCTTCTCAGGAAAAGATGCAGGCCATCTCTGATAAAATGCTTGGTGCAATCAAGGAAATCGGTCAGGCCGGCAACTATGTTTATATCATGGATGTAACTGCAGGTGTTCCCTACATCAGCACAACACTCAGCACTGACGTAACAGCAGAAATCAAGAAAAAACTGGGATTACAATAAAACAGCATTAATATAACGTAAAAGAGGAAGTTTTTCGAAACTTCCTCTTTTATTTTCTGAATACATTTCCTGTTTTTCACTCAAAAGAATTACTTTTGCAGAAACCACAAAAACAACATTTATGCTGAAAAAAATATCTTTCATACTGGTCTGCTTTTGGACACTGACAGCTTCTGCCCAGATTCGCTTCGGCTACCTGAGTTATCAAAAGGTCATTAGCATGATGCCGGAATACAAAAGCTGCATTGAAAAACTGAATTCTCTTAAAGAAAAATGTAACGAGGAGGCCAAGAAATCGGAGGATGAACTGGAAAGAAAATACGCAGAATTTCTACAAGGACAACGTGAGTTTCCGGATAACATCCTGCAAAAACGTCAGAACGAACTGCAACAACTCATCAACAACGGAATCATGTTCCGTAAGGAAACAGAACTATTGCTAAGAAATGCTGAACAGGAGATGCGCCGTGAAGTAGAGAGCAAACTGAACCAGGCCATAGAAAATGTCGGTCAGGAGCAGGGACTGGCTTTTATCCTGAACACAGACAACAATGCCTGTCCTTTCATCAACAAAAGCTCCGGTCTGGATATAACCCATAATGTACTCGTCAAGCTGGGACTCGTCAAAAGCAAGGTTATAGCCGTTCCGGAGTCAACCACTGTAATCCAAAAGAATGACAGCACTGTTCAGGAACAGACCGTAAAACAACCGGCAGACTCTGTTTTATCCGACAGCGATATCCTACGGGCCATAGACGGTTCTCTGATCCAAACCATAAACCCGACAGACAATATCAAAGCCCATGAATAATCCTGAACTTACAAAATCTCCAGGCCCTATAGGAGTCTTTGATTCCGGCTATGGCGGATTGACCATACTCCGTCAGTTCAGACAGTTGCTCCCCCAATATGACTATCTGTATCTGGGAGACAATGCACGTGCCCCATACGGTACACGCTCCTATGAGGTGGTCTATGAATTTACCCTGCAAGCGGTCAAGAAACTCTTTTCCATGGGATGTCATCTGGTAATCCTGGCTTGCAATACAGCATCGGCCAAGGCCTTGAAAAGCATTCAGGAGCGCGACCTTCCGAATCTGGACCCAAACCGTCGTGTACTTGGCGTAATCCGTCCTACGGCCGAATGTGTAGGCGGCATCAGCAAAACAAGGCATATCGGCATTCTGGCTACCCAGGGTACAATTATGTCTGAATCCTATCCTTTGGAGATCCATAAGCTGTTTCCTGATATTGTGGTTCATGGAGAAGCCTGCCCCATGTGGGTTCCGTTGGTGGAAAACAATGAATTCGACTCACCGGGAGCAGACTATTTTGTCCAGAAAAGAATCGGGAATCTGCTCCGGAAAGATCCGGAAATCGATACCATCATTCTGGGATGCACCCACTATCCCCTTTTACTGAACAAAATACTGAAATACACGCCACGAACCATCAAGATCATTCAGCAAGGTGATTATGTAGCCGCCAGCCTGAAACAATATCTGCAGCGACATACAGATATTGAAGCCCTCTGCACACGGCAAGGAAGCTGCCGCTTTCTGACTACCGAATCGGTTGAAAAATTCGAAGAATCCGCCTCAGTCTTTCTTCGTGACAAAATCATGGCAGAACGTATCACACTGGAATAGGCGATGGAATAGGCGAACATGAAAAAAGAGAGTATGCACTTTATATAATGGATGCATACTCTCTTTTTTCATGTTCCATATTACGCATGCGATCAAGCAAGCAGGCGTTTGCTCAAATAACGTATCGGGACCCATAATGCCACATAACCAACCAGGACTACTGTTACAAAAACCAATAACAGATCGCCCCAATATACGCTGACCGGATACGCGTCGACCAAAAACAGCCCTGTAGAAGAGCCCATCTTTATCAGGCCGAACGTCTGCTGCAACCAGCATAAAAATAATCCCAGCAACAAACCGACTACAGCTCCTAAAGTGGAAATCATCCGTCCTTCGTACAAGAATATCCGGACGATCTGGCTATCCTGAGCACCCAGATTCCGCAAAGTATGTACATCCTCTTTCTTGTCAATAATCAACATGGATACGGAGCCGATAATATTAAAGCAGGCTATCAGCAGAATAAACGTAAGAAAGATATAAGCGATCAGCTTCTCCACCTTCATAATGCGGAAAATATCCTCCTGCTGCTCGTATCGGTCAAGAACCTTAAAGCGGTCTTCTCCCAACAGTGTCTGAATCCTTTGTCTGGCATCAGCAACGTCGACCCCTTCTTTCAGTTTCAGATCGACCGATGAAACCATATCCGGCTGGTCAAACAAGTTACGTGCAAAATCGATCGAAGTCAGGATATAGCTGTTATCATATTTTTCCATATTGACAGAAAACACGACACCAGACGAATAAAGCTCACTTTGCCGGAAAGAAGTGGCAGGATTAGCGAGATTGATCTGAGAGCCTTTCTTTGGAGCATAAATTTGAAGCGGTGTTTCGAAATAGGCACCGGTACCCAATGACTTGGCCAATCCGATTCCAGGCACTCCATATTGCAAAACATCGGCATGCAAAACAAATGAGCCATCGCCATAAAGCAGTTTATGTATATCCGTCAGTTCCGAGAATTGATCCTCGACACCTTTTATATTAACCATAACCTGGCGATTCTGATAAATTGCAAGTGCCTGATCCTCGAGACATTCTGAAAACAAAGCAATATCCTGATCTGAACGTAATTTCTGAATGGCAGGATCGTTCCTGTGAAAAACCTTTCCTTCAACAGGAACCACCTTCAGCTGTGGATCAAAAGCCGTAAAAAAAGACGCGACCAGATCCTGAAAGCCATTGAAAACGGAAAGGGTACACACCAAAGCCATCGTGGTAAAGGCAACCCCACACACTGAAATCAGTGAAATGATGTTGATGGCATTATGTGATTTCTTGGAGAAAAGATAACGTCGGGCAATATAATAAGAAAAATTCGCCATAACAGATGCTGAAAAACGATAAATCAGTCTTCAGTTTCCGGCTTTTGGCCGATACTTTGGGAGTTTCCCTCTACATTATTATTATTCAACAGATGATCAATATTTTCAATATAATCCAAAGAATCATCCAAGAAGAATTTCAGTTCAGGGATAATTCGCAACTGATAACGCACCCGTTTACCCAATTCAAAACGGATTTCCTTGGCATTTTCATTGATATTCTTAATAATTTCCTCTGCCTTTGCACTAGGGAACACGCTGAGATAGGCGCGGCAAATACTCATGTCAGGGCTGATACGACATACACTGACTGTGACCAAAATGCCCTTCATGGCTTTGGTCTGGAGCATAAAAATCTCGCTTAATTCCTTCTGAATCAAACGAGCTATCTTGTTTTGTCTGGTTGTTTCCATTTCTTTTATTCCTTTTTTCTAATAATAGTCAATCCGTCGCGCATCGGAAGAATCACTTTCTCTACACGCTCGTCGGCCGCAACGAAATCATTAAACCGCATGATTCCTTTGGTCTGAAGATCTGTGGCATGCGGCTTTTCCTCAAGGACATGCCCGTCCCATAAAGTATTGTCGGCCAGAATATATCCTCCCGGAGATAACTTGGAAAGCACCAACTCATAATAATCCAGATAACGCCGCTTGTCTCCGTCGATGAAAGCCAAATCAAACTCAATGTCCATGCCGGGCAGAAGTTTCAAGGCATCTCCGATATAAAAACGGATTTTGTCGGCATACTCCGAGCCTTCCAGCCAAGGACGTGTAAAGTCCTCTTGTTCATCATTGATTTCAAAGGTATGCAGCAAGGAACCTTCAGGCAACCCTTCGGCCAGACACAAAGCAGAATATCCGCTATAGGTGCCGATTTCCAATACCTGTTTCGGGCGAATCATTCTTACAAACATTTTCAACATGCGCCCCTGCAGGTGTCCCGAAGCCATTCGGGGACGAAGTAAATGTACATGCGTCGCCCGATATAAAGCTTTCAGGTAAGTTCCTTCCGGATCAATATGATTCAGGATATATTCATCCAAAAGATCCGTTTCCTTCATCTCTGAATCTGATTACAGATAACGATTGCGGTTTGGCAATACATAATCCATGGCATACTTCAAGACATCACCCACAACATTGATTTCCAGGAATGAAGTCTGTGCGCCCTGTTTGCCACCACTCAGATAAGCCACCATCTCGTTTTCAGTCAATACACCGTCGTCGAGCAACTTGCGCAGTGCGGCGAAATAGTATGCCTGTCCGTTGGCTTTCTCCGGCATATAGATTGCCTCTACACCGTAAGACAGTGCCAGATGGCGCATGGTCTTCTCTTTATAACAGATAGCCAATACCGGATACTTTCCTCTGAAGGCAGCCAGGTTACGGGCCATTCTGCCGCTGAAACTATCGGTGATAATCGCGCGGATAGGAAGTTTGGTAGTAGCCTTCACTGCCTGCTTAGCCAGGAATGCGGTCACGTCTGTACCCTCTTCCAATGGAATGCGGATATCGTTCTCGGCCAATTTATCCTTCTCTGCCTGAGCCGCGATCTTGGCCATGGTGCGGACAGCCTCTACCGGATATTTACCATATGCAGTCTCACCACTCAGCATCAAAGCATCGGTACGGTAATAAATAGCGTTGGCGATGTCGGTAACCTCAGCACGGGTAGGACGCGGATTGTTGATCATCGTATGCAGCATCTGAGTTGCCACGATGACCGGCTTCTTGGCCAGAATACACTTTCTGATCAGCTGGCGCTGGATACCCGGAATACGTTCCTGAGGTACTTCGATACCCAAATCACCACGAGCTACCATTACACCGTCGGCCACTTCCAGAATCTCATCGATGTTGTCCACACCTTCCTGATTCTCGATCTTGGCAATAATACGGATATCACTGCCATATGCGTCCAGAATCTGACGGATATCCAACACATCCTGCTTGTTTCTTACAAATGAGTGAGCGATGAAGTCAATATCTTTCTCAATTGCATAAAGAATATTGTTGCGGTCTTTCTCGGTCAGTGAAGGCAGGTTGATTCTTACACCCGGTACATTCACACTCTTACGGCTACCCAAAGTTGCGTCATTGCAAATCTCACAAGTCAAGGCATCTTCGGTTTTCTCGGTTACGCGCAAATCCAGTTCACCGTCGTCCATCAGGATTTCATCTCCCACATTCAGGTCGTTCACGAAATGAGTATAGGTCACAGCGATGCACTCCTTGGTTGTCTTCTGCTCCGGATTACCCACAATGCGAACAATATCACCGGTTTTAAAATCAATAGAACCGTCAGCACATTCTGTGGTACGTACCTCAGGTCCCTTAGTATCCATCAAAATGGCAATACGGTTTGACACCGTACGCACATTGGCAATCAATCTCTCAAATCCTTCTCTGTTGGCATGAGCCGTATTCATGCGTACTACATTCATACCAGCTTCGTACAAAGCACGAATAAAGTCTACGTCACATCTCAAATCAGAAATGGAAGCTACGATTTTTGTCTGTTTAAGCATCATAATCACTTAGTATTTAATATCATTTTTCATTTTCAAAAGAGCTTCTACCGCCAAACGGTACGAATCCAGTCCGAAACCGCAAATTACGCCCTTGCAGGCAGCAGAAATCATAGAAACATGCCGAAAGGCCTCTCTTTGGTGTACATTGCTGATGTGCACTTCAATTACCGGGGCCGTCACGGCACGTATGGCATCCTGTAAGGCAATGGATGTATGCGTATAAGCTCCTGCATTCAACACGATTCCGTCATAGTCAAAACCCACCTTTTGAATCACATCGATCAGCTCTCCTTCTATATTGCTCTGAAAGTAATCAAACTCAACCTGCGGATACTGCACTTTCAGTTGCTCATAAAAGTCTGAGAACGGGACAGAACCATAGATTCCCGGCTCACGTTTGCCCAGCAAATTTATGTTCGGTCCGTTAATGATTTGTATTCTCATGTTTTATTCTCTATATTTGTGAAAATTTGGGTACAAAGTTAGCAAAAAGTATGGAATATCCTGAAAAAAATCAGCAGAACTATATAGTAATAGATAAAAGAATATTACGCAAATACAGCCAACATCTCCAATTGGAGAAATCCTTGTCTGCAAATACCCTTGCAGCTTACCTGAATGATCTGAAACATCTGCAAGAGTTCCTCCTGGGAAAAAACATTTGTTACAAAGACGTTACAATAGATCATTTGCAGGAATTTTGCGGAGTTTTGATTGATTTAGGAATCAGTTCACGCTCTTTGGCACGTACTCTTTCCGGCTTGCGTTCTTTTTACCGTTTCCTCCTACTGGAAGGAGAATTAGAGAAAGATCCGACGGAATTGCTGGAAGGTCCTAAAATAAGCAGACATATTCCGGAAGTCCTGAGCGTAGATGAAATAGACCGGATGATATCCGCAATAGACCTTTCCAAGCAAGAAGGCCAGCGTAACCGCGCCATTCTGGAAGTGCTTTACAGTTGCGGATTGCGTGTCAGCGAATTATGCCAGCTGAAACTTTCCAACTTATATTTATCGGAAGGATTTATCCGAGTGGAAGGCAAAGGTAACAAGGAACGTCTGGTTCCCATCTCAGAACGGGCCATTAAGGAGCTGGAGTACTGGTTCTCCGAACGGGTGCACATCCCGATCAAGCCCGGAAATGAAGACTTTGTGTTTGTCAGTTTCCGAAGAGGCAGCCCCCTTACTCGCATTATGGTGTTCTACATTGTAAAAGAGCAGGCGGAACTTGCCGGCATAAACAAAAGTATCAGTCCTCATACCTTCCGTCACTCTTTTGCCACCCATTTACTGGAAGGAGGAGCCAATCTCCGTGCCATTCAATGCATGCTGGGACACGAAAGTATAGCTACTACCGAAATCTATACTCACATAGACACAGCAAAAATTCGTATGGAAATTCTGTATCACCACCCCAGGAATGCGTCAAAAAAGACTCTGAAAAGATAAAAAATCAATAAAAACACACTTTATATTATTTTTTTTGCAAGATTTCAGGCGAATAAATATCTTTGTTGAACAAAGTTACTTATCTTTGCAATTGCAATGAATAACATAATTTAAGTTAGTATGCGTAAAAATTTTTATCTAGCAATGACAGTGGTGTCTGCATTGGCATTCACCTCTTGTAAAAAGTTGGGCGCTTTATCAGCCGACAACTTTACAGTGACTCCTACTCCATTGGAAAGTGTAGCAGGTCAGGTACCGGCAACCATTAACGGTCAGTTCCCTGAAAAGTACATGAAAAAGAAAGCCGTTGTAACTGTTACTCCGGTTTTGAAGTACGAAGGTGGTGAGGCTACCGGTGCTAGCGCAACATTCCAGGGTGAGAAAGTGGACGGCAACAACCAGACTATTTCTTACAAGATGGGTGGAAACTACACCATGAAGAGCATTTTCGACTTTGTTCCAGCTATGCAGAAATCAGACTTGTATCTGAGATTCGACGCTAAGGTTGGCAAGAAGTCAGTAACCATTCCAGAAGTGAAGATCGGTTACGGTGTAGTTGCTACTTCTGAACTGTTGAAGAATACTTTGGCTTCTGCTAATCCTGCAATCGCTCCTGATGGTTTCCAGCGTATCATCAAACAGCGTCAGGAAGCTACAATCAAGTTCCTGATCCAGCAGGCTAACATCCGTAACAGCGAGTTGTCTTCAACTTCTGTTAAGGACTTCATCCAGACATTGAAAGATATCAAGGCAGACCAGAAAGGCAAGGCTCTAAATGACATTGAAATTTCTGCGTATGCTTCTCCTGATGGTGCTTTGGACCTGAACACCCGTTTGGCAGAAGACCGTCAGAACAACTCTGAGAAATATGTAAACAAAGAGTTGAAAGCCAACGATATGTCAAGCGATATCAAGACTAAGTATACTGCTGAGGACTGGGACGGCTTCCAGGAATTGGTTTCTCAGAGCAATATTCAGGACAAGGACGTAATCTTGCGTGTATTGTCTATGTATAAGGAGCCAGAAGAAAGAGAAGCACAGATCAAGAACATGTCTGCTGTATTCCAGGAACTGGCTGAAACCGTTCTTCCGGAATTGCGTCGCGCACGTTTGACTATCAACTATGAGTTGATCGGTCGTAGCGATGACGAAATCCTGGCACAGTTCAAGTCAGATGCCAGCAAGCTGAGCAACGAAGAGCTTCTTTACGGTGCTACTTTGGTAAGCACTCCTGCTGAAAAAGAAGCTTGGTACCAGAAGGCTAGCCAGCAGTATGCCAACGACTACCGTGCATACAACAATCTGGCTCAGTTGGCTTATGCCAAGGGTGATTTGAGCTCTGCAGAAAGCTATCTGAACAAGGCTAAGTCTTTGAAGGGTGATGCCAGCGAAGTAAACACTAACCTGGCTTTGATCGCATTGGCTAAGGGTGATGTTTCAACAGCTGAGACTTATATTGCCAAGGGTTCTGGCGCTAACTCATTCAAGGAAATCATGGGTAACATCCAGATTGCCAAGGGTAACTACCAGCAGGCAGCAAGCAACCTGTCAGGTGTAAATTCCAACAGTGCTGCTTTGGCTCAGATCCTGAACAAAGACTATGCTTCAGCCAAGACTACTTTGAACAATGTTAAGAATGCTGATGCTTATACTGCTTATCTGAAGGCTATTGTCGCTGCCCGTACAAACGATGCAGCTGGCGTAAGCAGCAACCTGAGCACTGCGATCAGCAAGGATTCTTCTTTGGCTAAGCGTGCTGCTACAGATCTTGAGTTTGCTAACTTCGCTTCTACCATTGAAAGCCTGGTTAAGTAATTAACAGTACATTTTAAAGAATGAAGAGAATATTTCTCTATATTTTATCAGTATTCACCCTGCTCAGTTGTAAAAATTCAGACAACCGCTTTTCATTAAGCGGAGAATTCGATCACCTGCAGCAGGGTGAATTCTATATCTACAGTCCGGATGGAGCCATTTTACAACTGGACACCATCAAAGTGACAAGCGGCAAGTTTGAATACCAACTGCCTTTAAAGGAACAGGCTACCCTCATGCTTCTTTATCCCAATTACTCTGAACATGTTATCTTTGCAGAAGGAGGTAAAGAAGTAAAGATCAAGGCTGATGCCCAGAAACTAAGTGAAGCAGAAATTACGGGAACACCCGAAAACGAAGAAATGACCCACTTCCGGTTGGAGAATCTTAAAAGCAATAAACAGAAAATGATTCAGGCGGCAGAGACACACATTAAAAAAAATCCTACCAGCAGAGTCAGTTTCTATTTATTTAAGGAATACTTTCTGAACAATCCGCAAGGAGACACATCAAAAACTCTGGCCTTATACCGTATATTAACGGAAGCACAACCAGACAACATCCAACTGAGAGCCTTGCAAAACAAAGTATTAGGAATTGCCAATACAAAAATCGGACAAAAGCTTCCAGAGTTTAAGCTGATTGGTATCAAAGGAGATACAATCCATACCGCGAAACTGAAAGGAAAAGTTACGCTCATTTCATTTTGGGCCAACTGGCGAAACAGCGGCTATGTAATTTACCAGTCACGTAAACTAAAAAGACAATATGGTTCACAACTGGGACTTATCGGCTATTCGCTTGATGTCAATTCTCAGATTCTAAAAGGAAATATGAAGCGTGACAGCATTACCTGGCCTGTTTATTGTGACTTCCGTGCATGGGGAAATCCTCTCTTGGAAAAACTGAACGTCAATGACATTCCTTATCACATCCTGGTAGATTCTGAGAATATAATCATTGCAAGAGGCAGAAAACTTGAAAAAGATATACTGCCGGAAATAGAAAAACGACTTCAATAAAGTTTTAATAAACAGCAACCCGCCATCTCATGCTAGTCAAAGTTTTTGGAGCTGCCATTCAAGGTTTAGAGGCTATTCCTGTAACCATTGAAGTAAACGCATCAAGAGGAATCAAGTTCTTTTTGGTGGGTTTGCCGGACAGTGCCGTCAAGGAAAGCCATGAGCGCATTATCTCAGCTATCGAAAACAGCGGCTATGAATTTCCATCCAAAAGAATCGTGGTCAATATGGCACCGGCCAGCATCCGGAAAGAAGGAGCGGGATATGATCTGCCTTTGGCCATAGGTATTCTGGCGACTCAAGGTTCCGTACGTACAGAACGCCTGGAACGTTTCATGATGGTGGGCGAGCTCAGTCTGGACGGAAGCATACAACCGGTTACCGGTGTCCTGCTGATGGCCATCAAAGCCCGCGCTTTGGGATATGAAGGCCTGATCGTACCGGAACAGAATGTCTGCGAGGCAGCAGTTGTGAACCAGCTCAAGGTGTATGGTGCCAGTCATATCCGTCAGGTGATTGACTTCCTGAACGGCGAAGACAGTCTTACACCCAAGATATTGGACACGCGAAAGGATTTCTATGAAAAACAGGCACTACATGAATTTGACTTTGCCGACGTAAAGGGACAGGAGCACGTAAAGCGTGCTCTGGAAGTGGCGGCAGCCGGCGGACATAATCTCATTATGATCGGTCCCCCTGGAAGCGGAAAATCCATGATGGCCAAGCGATTGCCGTCTATCCTTCCCCCGTTGTCACTGGCCGAGAGCCTGGAAACAACTCAGATTCACTCCGTCGCCGGAAAACTGGGGAAAGACACTACGCTCATTGCCCAGCGCCCGTTCCGCGCTCCGCATCACACCATTTCGCAGGTGGCCCTTGTGGGAGGCGGCGCCAATCCGCAACCGGGCGAAATCAGTCTGGCGCACAACGGTGTGCTTTTCTGTGACGAACTTCCGGAATTCTCGCGTGCCGCCCTCGAAGTGCTGCGCCAGCCGCTCGAAGACCGGATCATCAACATTTCCCGGGCCAAATACACCATTACCTATCCCTGTTCATTCATGTTCGTAGCCTCCATGAATCCCTGTCCCTGTGGTTACTATAACGATCCGAACAAGACCTGCGTCTGCACGCCGGGACAGATCCAGCGCTATCTGAACAAGATTTCCGGTCCGCTATTAGACCGTATAGACCTACAGATAGAAATTACGCCCCTATCCTTTCAGGAACTCTCGCAAAAGGAAAAAGGCGAAAGCAGTGCCACCATCCGCGAACGGGTCATTAAGGCACGCGCCATACAGGCCGAGCGCTATGCGCCTTACAAGGGAATACACTGCAACGCCCAGATGAACAGCAAACTGCTGCATCTTTATGCCACCCCGTCGGAAAGCTGTCTGGAACTGCTGCGCCAAGCCATGAACCGGTTGCAACTTTCGGCCCGCGCCTACGACCGTATTCTGCGTGTGGCACGCACCATCGCCGATCTGGAAGGAAGCGCACAGATTGAAACGCATCATGTGGCCGAAGCCATCGGTTACCGCAATCTGGACCGCAGCAACTGGGGCGAATGACATACTGGAAAAAGATAACCGAAAAAGGCACCCGCAATCTGGGTGCCTTTTTCATTTTTTATCCGTATCTTTGTAAGCAAAACAGTAAATTAAACAAGAAACGATAAAATGGATAAGAAATTCAAAAGAACCACGGTAACATCAGCATTGCCATACGCCAACGGTCCGGTACACATCGGACATCTGGCCGGCGTCTATGTACCGGCCGATATCTACGTAAGATATTTACGTTTGAAGAAAGAAGAAGTATTGTTCATTGGCGGATCGGACGAGCATGGTGTACCCATCACCATCCGCGCCAAGAAAGAAGGCATCACTCCGCAGGATGTCGTAGACCGCTATCACACTTTGATCCGCGATTCTTTCAAGGAATTCGGTATCTCATTCGATGTGTACGGACGTACCAGTTCGGAAATACACCGTCAGACTGCTTCTGAGTTCTTCAGAACCTTGTATGACAAAGGCGAGTTCATTGAGAAAACGTCTATGCAATACTATGACGAGGAGGCACAAACTTTCCTGGCCGACCGTTATATCACCGGAGAATGTCCGCACTGCCATGCCGAAGGCGCTTATGGCGACCAATGCGAAAAGTGTGGTACTTCACTCTCTCCTACCGACCTGATCAACCCGAAGAGTGCCATCAGCGGTTCCAAACCGGTGATGCGCGAAACCAAACACTGGTACCTGCCGCTCGACAAGCACGAAGGCTGGTTGCGCCAGTGGATTCTGGAAGACCACAAGGAATGGCGTAACAATGTGTACGGTCAGTGCAAGAGCTGGCTCGACATGGGCTTACAGCCACGCGCCGTAAGCCGCGACCTGGACTGGGGTATTCCGGTACCGGTTGAGGGTGCCGAGGGCAAAGTGCTGTATGTATGGTTCGACGCTCCTATCGGTTATATCAGCAACACCAAGGAACTGCTTCCGGATTCCTGGGAAAAGTGGTGGAAGGATCCTGAGAGCCGTCTGGTACACTTCATCGGCAAGGACAACATCGTGTTCCACTGCATCGTGTTCCCGGCCATGCTGAAGGCTGAAGGCAGCTACATTCTGCCGGACAACGTACCGAGCAACGAGTTCCTGAACCTGGAAGGCGACAAGATTTCCACTTCACGCAACTGGGCCGTATGGTTGCACGAATACCTGCGCGACTTTGAGGGCAAGCAGGACGTATTGCGTTATGTGCTCACCGCCAATGCACCGGAAACCAAGGACAACGACTTTACCTGGAAAGACTTCCAGGCACGCAACAACAATGAGTTGGTAGCCGTTTACGGAAACTTCGTAAACAGAGCCCTGCAACTCACTCAGAAATACTACAACGGTGTGGTACCGGCCTGTGGTGAACTGACCGAATACGATCAGGCTACTCTCGACGAGTTCAAGGACGTGAAAGTGAAGGTAGAAGAGCTGCTCGACAACTTCAAGTTCCGCGACGCTCAGAAAGAGGCCATGAATCTGGCCCGCATCGGTAACAAGTACATCGCCGACTGCGAACCTTGGAAGGTCATCAAGACCGATCCGGAGCGCGTGAAGACCATCATCTACATCTCTCTGCAACTCACCGCCAATCTGGCCATCGCCTTCGAACCATTCCTGCCGTTCAGCAGCGAGAAACTGCGCCACATACTGAATATGGAAACCTTCGAATGGGCACAGCTGGGTAACACCAACCTGTTGCAGGAAGGCCATCAGCTGAATCAGCCGGAACTGCTCTTCGAGAAGATTGAGGACGCTGTTATCGAAGCTCAGGTTCAGAAGCTTCTGGATACCAAGAAAGCCAACGAAGAGGCTAACTACAAGGCTGAGCCGATCAAGGAGAACATTCCGTTCGAGGACTTCGAGAAACTGGATATCCGTGTAGGTACCGTATTGGAGTGCACCAAGGTGCCTAAAGCCGACAAGCTGCTTTGCTTCAAGATTGCCGACGGATTAGAGAACCGCACCATCGTTTCGGGTATTGCCAAATACTACAAACCGGAAGATCTGGTGGGCAAGCAGGTTTGCTTCATCGCCAATCTGGCTCCACGCAAGCTCAAGGGCATCGAAAGCCAGGGTATGATTCTCTCTGCCGTGAACCACGACGGTTCGCTCAGCGTCATCACTCCGGAGAAGGAAGTAAAACCGGGCTCTTGCGTAGGATAATGCAAGAAGAATTGAGAAAGTAAAGAAACACTTATAAAAACATCAGGACCGTTTTGGAATTTCCTTTCGTTGATTTTCCAAAACGGTCCTGATGTTTATTTTTTAATGACACTGCGAACTACAAACCAGACGTGCTGTCCGATAGCCGCCGGCCAACCGAAATGGCGGGCCATGATGCGCAAACGCTCCATAAGCGACTTCCGGTGATTCTGTGTCGTGAGCCCTTCACTCAGATAGTCAGTAAGAATCAGATTGGAGTTATGCAAAGCCAACCGCTTCTTCTTCGCCTTCTTCATGATGCGGATACACCAGTCATAATCGGCCGAGAAACGATACCGCATATCATACAAGTCCTCACGAGCCATATCCGTGCGCACATAAAAAGACTGGTGACATACCAACATACCTTGCAGGAAACTGCGGAAACTAAGTTTCTTGGGAGCCTGAAGCCTGCGGTGACGGATGAAATGCCCCTCCGCATCGACCAGATCCGTTTCTCCATAAAGAACCGCCGGACGACGGCTCGGTTCCAACTGCTCCCATTTGATCTGCTCCATCAGCTGCTTCAGCGTATCGGGACTGTGAAAGCAGTCGCCGGCATTCAGAAAGCAGATGTATTCGCCTTCAGCGGCCAAAATCGCCTTGTTCATGGCGTCATACAGTCCCTTGTCGGGCTCGTTGATCAGATGAATCTGATGGGGAACTGCCTCGCGGGTATTCTGTTCCACATACTGATGTATCAGTTCCATGGTGTTGTCCTTGGAGCATCCATCCACAATCAGGTGTTCAATATTCGGATAAGTCTGCGCCGCAACACTCATCAGTGTGCGCGGCAATGTCTGTGCTGCATTATAGGTGACCGTAGCCACCGTAATACTCGGATAGGGGTCTTGATTCATATAATTTTAAAAGTTGTTTTTATTATTTCAAGCTTTAGCCTTGGCTGTAGTCTGATTATATATATTGATATATTTCATAGCCACATGACGCTCACTATAAGCCGAGCCAGCTTTCCGGACAGCCGCGCGACTCATTTCCGGGTAATCCGCTTCAGTGAGCACATAAGCCATACCTTTTGCCAGATCAGAAGCATCCTTAAATTCGGCTACATAGCCATTTTCCAAATGATCGATCATCTCAGGAATTCCTCCGACACGGAAACCCACACACGGAGTGCCACAGGCCATAGCCTCAGCGATTGTATTCGGCAAGTTCTCCTGTAATGATGGAGTCACAAAAAGATCTACGGCATTATATAATGTAGCCATACGTTTCTCATCAGCCACATAGTCAATGGAATAAGTAGGAAGCGGCAGGCTATCGCGCAACTGATCGGCTTCATTGCCAACAATCACTACTCCCAGCTGCTCTGCCAAACCCGCATATTGTTCTTTCAGAATGCGGCAAGCCTCGATCAGATAATCTATACCTTTACGCTTATCGGTAGTCTTCACGGAACCGAACAGAATCAAACGCTTCTTTTCGGGCAAATTAAATTTCAAGCGCGCCTCTTCTTTTGACTCTGGCCTGAAAATCACAGAATTGACCGGATTGGGAATGGTCACAATCCGCTGTCCGATCAGCAGAGCGCTTTGCTTGGCCCTATTCTCCAGCCATTGGCTGCAAGCCACGAAAGTGATATGTGCATTACGGAACAAATTCTTTTTTTTCTGGAAAACCCGATAAGAAAGATCGTGTGCTCCGCCTTTATAAAGCAAAGGACAGTCATGACACTCATGCTGAAAGCGCTCGCAGTCGTCACTATGATGGCAAATACCGGTAAAAGGCCACATGTCATGCATGGTCCATACTACAGGTTTACCGCTGGCAATGATCTTACGTATGCCGTCTAAAGAAAGAAAACCCTGGTTTATCCAATGTAAATGAATAATATCTGCTTCCTTAAACTCGGGTAAAGAAGTGATATCTGCTCCTGTATTGGCAATATCTACATAAAACAGATGATGTTTTTTAAATGAGTTGGCTTTCCAGATAACCAGACGCTCCCAAAGAAAACGCATCCGGTGCATCTTGCTTTTCGGCAAAGCAGCAACCGTGATCCTTTCGGTCACCTTGTCACGAACCAGCATTTTGGCCTTTACACCATTGTTGTTCAGAGTTTCCATAAGACGGTTGGCTGCTATAGCTGCTCCTCCAGTCTTCTCAGATGTATTGACAATCAGTACTCTCATACTACAATCTTTGGAATGAATTAGTTATATTGTTGGCGGTTAAACCATTTATTGATCCGGTTTGCCAAAGCTTTCCGGATGTTTTGTCCGTCACCATGACGCAAATTTAAATACAGCTCCTCAAAAGAACGTGCCACCTTGATCCAGGGATGACGCCATGCCATAATACGGTACACACGCTCTTTATATGCGGTATGCTCTATTATGTACTTAGGATGGCGGATCGGATGCTCCTGTTCAAAACGCTTCATCGTAAAGATACGGCGATAGCCCCGAGGCAGTGTTTCCAAAGAAGCCCCGAAATGTACCGATCCGGCCGTTGCGCCCAGGTTATTGATCATATTCCGTGTCGGTACGATACTCAACTGGGAGTTCAGGAACAAGGCCGCCTGAAAGATGGTTTCATAATAAGCCTTCTGCTGACTGCGATGACTATGGCACATGGGCAGGAAATCATCGCGGAAGCAGTATGTATGAATCAGGTTCTCGATCTGTTGTACGGCAAAAGCATCATCAAGGAAAGTATAATGCTCGTCCCACTGATCAACGACCCTGCGCCAGCTTGCCCATCCCCAAATGGAAAATGTCCGGCAAAAGAAATAATCATCCGGACAATCGGGGGTACATTCTTCCAGATTAAATCCAGAAATAATACCGATACGGCTATCATGTTCATAACGGTCCAACATTTCCTTGCAAAATGAGAAAAAGGAAATCGAGGGTACATCATCATCCTCCAAAACGATACATTTGTCCGTAATGGAAAAAGCCCATTTTTGGGAAATAAACTCCGAAGGATCACAGCCGTAATTCTTCTCCTGATACAAGCGATGTATCTCACATTCCCAATCGACATCGGCCACCACTTCCCGGCATGCCACAATCCCTTCCATATCCTTCTCGTTACGGGGACCGTCCTGATACAGGAACAGACGCGCCGGACGTGCCTTCTTCACTTGTTCGAATACTAAAGAAAGCTGTTGCGGACGGTTAAAGAAGAGTATCAGTACTGAGGTATCGATTAATGCTGGTTTCATGCGTCTTGATTCGGGTTAAGTTCTGCGGCAAAGAAAACGGCATGTGTCTTTCGCTTCTCTACCGGAGGTATTTCCATATAATTCTTATATAAGTCTTTCAGATAAGCATCTGGGTTGCAGGGAGCCATGAACTTTCTTCCTTCAAATTCTATTTCTCCTATCGGGAAAATGGAGTCCTGACGATGCATAATGCCATAACCGTTATTGATCAGGATATTCGAAATATAGGTATCTTTCCGATGTGTCTTGTCCAAGAACCACCAGATGATCCGGTACAGGCCATACTCTGCTCCGAAGAAAAAGAACTCGGCAAACGAGCGCCAGGAATAATAATGCCGGCTATGCAGAATGGAACGACTCTTGCAGACACCTTTGGCAAAACGTTTCACGGTCTTCGGAGAAACAGACGGATAATCAATGAATGGAAAAATATCCACAAACAGACCTTTCTGATAAGAGGCATGCAGATCGTCCACAGCCTCAATCATGAGGGAATTCAGACAACGCACCTTACAGATGGGTACCCGGAATTCCGGATCTGTATCTTGAGTCTGCAGGAAGAAATCTTCCTTCAGCTCTTTAGGTGCTATCTGCTTGAAGCGTTCCACGTCCTCCAGGCGCATAGCTATATCAATATCATCATCCCAAGGAATAAAGCCACCGTGACGCACAGCTCCCAACAGCGAACCGCCATCCAGCCAATAAACAATCTGATGTTTGCGGCAAATGCGGTCTATCTCCTCCAGAATAGCAATCTGTTTGAGCTGACAAGCTCTGAGTTCTCTGCTCAGATAGGTTTCCAAATGATTCTTTTTCATTTCGTTTCTCTTTTTACGTCAATGATCTGTCCGGTAATGTCCGATTGCAATGTATTTACGGTAGCCAAAGCTACGGTTTCTGCCGAAAGAAGGGTATCGCTCGGTTCCACACCAAAATTCTTGGTACGCATCGGAGTGTGTGTCCGTTCCGGATTGATACAGTTTACCCGGATATGATGTACTTCCCATTCCTGGGCTATAGCCTGAACAAAGTTTACAATTGCAGCCTTGGTCGAAGAATAGATGCTGTAAAAAGCGCGGCCACGTGTGTATGAGCTGGAAGTAAAGAACACCAACTGTCCTTCGGTTTCTTTCAGATAAGAGAAAGATTCCAACGCAACATGAACGGTACCCATATAATTGGTTTGTACCGCCTGAGTGATGGTATCATAATCCGTCTGTATCAACGGCTCCTTGTTCAGGACACCGGCTGTATTGATCACAAAGTCAATACGTTGTTCCTGCTGATATACCGTCTTAAGAGCGGCTGCCACCGTTTCACGCAAACCGACATCTACCCCATTGGCACTTCTTGAGAAACTATGTACCCGGCAGTTCCGCTCCCGAAGCAAACGGACGATATCCTCACCGATACCATAACTGCCTCCAAAGACTACAGCCACTTTTCCTTCAAAGAAACCGCTCTCGGCAAATTTCTCGGGAGCGCATTGCTTCAACTGAAAAAGCTTATCCAGCAGATAAGTATCTTCTTTATACGTCAGCTTCATATTACTCTCCTCTCCGGGTACCACAAAAATCGGAATCTCAGGCAGATATTTCCGCACCACACCACAATCGTCCGTAGCCTTAAAGTTCGGATCCTTAAGCGCTTCCTCATAGGCTCTTTTAATCACATCCAAAGTAAAAGCCTGTGGAGTCTGCCCTCTTCTCAAACGACTGCGGTCCGGAATGCTGTGAATCAGATTTCCTTCCACTTCAATAATCGTATCTGTAGCCGGAAGAGCTACATCCACCGCCTGATAAGCTTCCAGGGCATCAATGACCTCATTGATAATCTTATGGCTTACCAAAGGGCGTACTGCATCATGAAAGATCAGATGCACATCACTCTGGTCATATGCATAAATGGCCGAAAGACTGGAATCATAGCGCTCTTTACCACCTTTAAGAATCTTCTTGACTTTCTTCCAACCATTCTTCAAAACCATGGTTTCAAAATCGGTAATATAAAAAGGATTGGACACGATGGCAATCTCATCAATACGCGGATGGTGTTCAAAAGCTTCGATCGTATGCTCTACCACAGTTTTACCGGCAACCTTGAAAAACTGCTTCGGTGTAGACAAGCCCAGACGGCTTCCTACTCCTCCGGCCAGAATGACTGCTATATTTTTTTTCATGATGTTCTTGATTGTATATATTTCGCAAATTTAGCAATTCTGCAGAACCTTACCAAAACTATAAATAAAAATAAGTATCCCGTAAGTCCTAGGGGGTGAAACAAAGAAACCCATCATCTCTCTGTTACACAGAAATATGATAAGATTTCTGATGACGGTCCAATTGGTCCATAAGAGTGTCACTGATTCCGGTACAGGTCTTGCGACAGAACAGTTTGCCACTGGCCATCAGTGTCGGAAAGTCTTCTTCCGTCAGAACTTTAATTACTGGCTCATAATAGATATAATGCAGTGGAGTCAGACTGGCCAGACTGACATAAGCCCCTTGAAACAGCATAGCTTTCTCCGCAAATGGAGAGTTAAATACCAAGCTTTGCCAAAGCAACTCCGACGGAGCAAACGAAGTGGAGAAATAACGCAAGATCTCCGGATACTCATCCAGTTGCCGCAACAGATAACGCCCTAACTGCGGAGTAATCCCCCACCAGTCAGAACCTTTAAAAACAGGAAAACTCCGTCCATCTATCTGAAAAGTAAGTTTCTTGCGTATACCCAATCCGTAAATCAGTTTACGCAGAAGAATACGGACACGGCTGTTGGTACGGTCACTGAGCCAGGAACAAAAGAACTGCGGGCGATAGATCCGGTAATTCCGAACCACAGCCGAACGCTGTTCACTCATATCTATTCCCTGAATAAATTCCCGATCAGGATGAGCTGCAAAAAAATCATGTAATTGTGCGTTACTTACCAAAGGATAGTCCAAGCCACTCAGCGTACAAATGCGCCCAAAGGTAATTCCGCTATCCAGACAAGCCTGTAATAAGGCCTTTTGATAATGCACTTGCGTAATATCCCCCCAAAGGGTATGCACCCGTTCCTTCAGGAAATGCACCTCGGGGATCTTTGCCAAATGAGCAAAAGCACTGAAATCAGCCTTGGCATCAATATGAATGAAAAAATCTGCCTGTTCATTCAAAGCCCGAATCAAGCGCTCCAGATGTATAGGGTCGCAATGAGCAGAAATAAGATAAGCTATTCTCATAATATCAGGACTTTTTCTTTTTCAGAATATATTGAACACTCTCACGCAACACCTGTGCACGGAAAATCCACAAGATGGCAGGGTAATAGACTGCCGTTGTCACGATTTTGGCCAACATCAACCATAACGGTTGAGTGATATTACGGGTAGTAAACCAACTCAACAGAATGGCCAAAAGAGAAAACAAGACAAAAGGCATAACATCCTTCAGAATGTCCCATAAGGACAAACGTACCAGTTTCCAGGCAAAATAATGCCATACCAGTAACCATCCGACATTGATTACAATAAAGGCTACCACCATAACATGAAGGCCGAAAGAATGCAAAGTAATCATTGCCACCCAAATCAAGACGCATGATACAATGGTATTCAGCATATTGATATTTGACTTACCCTGTGTCACTACCAAGTTATAATACAAGGTATATATAGGGATGGTGGCTCCATAAATACAAAGCATACGCAGCAAATCAGCACTCTCGAGCCAGGCTTCACCCACTGTAAGATAAATAAACTCATGGGCGATAAAACCTAATCCAAACATAGCCGGAAAAGCGATAAAGCATGTAAAACGGATCATTTTTCGAAACACCTGGCAATATCGGGCACGATCATCCTTTACCTGAGCCAGCACAGGCTGTGCCACTCCGGAAATCATACCGTTGATCATATTCGAACCCATTTCGTTCCACTTGCTGGCATTTCCATACTGGCCGGTAATATGGGTATCATAATAACGCCCGAGCAGAGTCGAAAGCACATTCCTGTTTACCTGATTAAACAGACCGGTAATCAACAGTTTGCTACTAAAGCTAAACATTTCCCGTATCGGTCGGAAATTCCAGGTAAAAGTAGGACGCCAAGGGGAGTAATACCAATTCATCACCACAATAACCGTTACAAAAACCACGGTCTGCGCCGCCAATCCCCAAAAGGCAAAACCGGCATAAGCCATGGCAACACCCGATATACCGGAGAGCAATAACGAGGTAATGGATATGATGGAAGACTGCTTCACCATCAGATGACCAAAAAGATAAGCCCTTTGGGCAATACCAAAACTGGAAATGAGAAAACTCAAGAAAACAAACCGGGAAAGTCCTACCAATTGAGGCTCTTTATAAAAATCGGCAATAAACGGGGCCGCAAAAAATAAAATGATATAACACGTGAGTCCGCACAAGATATTAAACCAGAACACCGCATTATAATCCTCATGTGTAGGATTCTTTTTATTGGCCAGGGTCGCAATAAAACCGCTTTCCTGCAAACAGGCAGCAATACTCGAAAAGACATTGAGCACTTGCACCATACCATAATCCGAAGGAGTAAGCAAATTCAACAAACAAATACCAAATACAGCATTGAGCACCTGCATCATTCCATTACTCATTCCGCCCCAGAAAAGTCCTTTCGCTGTTTTATCCTTCAGTGATGTTTCCGCCATTACCAATAAATTCCATTATGATTTCCAAACGCAAAATTACATCTTTTGAAGGCTTTCTGCAAAGAATCATCTTCCTTATTTCCAATCTTTAACCGTTTTACAATTCAGAAGCGAAATTCAACGGATCAAGCCATGTTTTTGAACATCCAGGAGAAAAAACATGCGAATTAATATGGTTAAAATGAAAATAATGGGTAATTTTAGGCGCATTAACAAAAAACAGCCTGAAAAACCTATAAAACATAAGAATAATATATGGAAAAAATTGATGAACTGACGAATAAGATCTATCACGAAGGGGTAGAAAAAGGAAAAGCCGAAGCTCAGCGTATCATTGAAGACGCTCAGGCAGAGGCTCAGCGTATCATTGCTGAGGCACAGAGCAAAGCCCAGGAGCTGGCAGCCGAAGCCGAAAAGAAAGCAGCAGAACTGGATAAGAATACCAAGTCAGAACTGAAGCTTTATACCGATCAGGCTGTCAATGCTCTGAAATCAGAAATTACAACACTTGTTTCTGACAAGCTTTTAAAGGAAGGAGTTCAGAAAGCCACTGCAAGTACCGACTTTTTGGGACAGTTTCTGGTTTCACTGGCATCACGCTGGGACGAAAAGGAACAGATGGTCATTTCCGCTCCCGAAGCAGACAAGCTGAAAGCCTACTTTGCCAGCCATGCCAAGGATCTGTTGGACAAAGGCCTTACCATCAAGAAAATCAATGGCAAGGATGTTCTGTTCTCTGTTTCACCGGCCGACGGCTCTTATAAAATCAACTTCGGCGAAGAAGAGTTTATCAATTATCTGAAAGATTTCCTGCGCCCACAGTTGATTGAAATGTTGTTCTAAGTCTATTGTTTATGAAGAATTATTATTGTTTGGTGGCCGGCATGCCGGATATAGCGCTCGACGACTCCAAACTTCCTTTTCATGTTTCAGACTTTAAGGACGAATATCTCTCCCAACTCTCTTCGGAAGACCGGAAACTGATTGAACTCTTTTATCTGCAATACGACAATCAGAATCTGCTGAATGTATTGGAACAAAAAGAGAATAACGAACCACTTCCGGGATTGTTTACCCGTGAGGAACTTGAAGAGGAAGTGCGCGCCGCCCAGCGCGATGAAGCCTGCACCCTTCTGCCGGAATATATGTATCGCTTCATCCGGGAATACAGCCAGCTGAAAGAGGAAAGCAACGGCAGTCTGCCCGAAGACATACTTACCGGATATTATTATGATGAGGCCTGCAAGGTGAAAAACTCCTTCGTTAAGGAATGGTTCACTTTTAATCAGAATGTAAACAATATCCTGATTGCCTTTACTGCACGCCGTTTTGGTTTCCCGCCTGCTTCGTATCTGGTCGGCCAGGGAGAGTTCGTGCATCTGCTGGCCACTTCGGCCGCACGCGACTTCGGAATTGGTTCGGATTTCGAACAGATCCACGAACTGATGTCTATCAGTGAGTTGAGCGATCCGGTGGAAAAGGAGCGTAAAATCGACCTGTTGAAATGGAACTGGCTTGAAGAGCATACCTTCTTCCATTATTTTTCCATCGAAAAGATTTTTGCTTTCCTGCAGAAACTGAACATCATCGAGCGCTGGACCATTGTGGACAAAGAGCGTGGCGGACAGGTGTTCCGGGATATGATACAACAATTAAAGGACGAGGTGGAAGTGCCGTCTGAGTTTCGTATAAAATAATCAATATCAAATATGACAACAAAAGGATCTGTTATTGGAGTAATTTCCAATATTGTAACCATACAGGTAGATGGTCCCGTATCACAGAATGAAATCTGCTACATCACCGTAAACGGCGACAGACTGATGGCAGAGGTGATCAAGGTTGTGGGCCAGAATGCCTATGTTCAGGTTTTTGAAAGCACCCGCGGTATGAAAGTGGGCGCCGAAGCCGAATTCACCGGTCACATGCTCGAGGTGACTTTGGGACCGGGTATGCTCTCCAAGAAGTACGACGGTCTGCAGAACGACCTGGAAAAGATGGAGGGTGTTTTCCTGAAAAGAGGACAATATACTTACCCCCTTGACGAGGACAAGAAATGGGCGTTCAAGCCACTGGTCAAGGCGGGCGATACCGTAGCCGCCTCAGCGTGGCTGGGCGAAGTGGAAGAAAACCACCAGCCGCTTAAAATCATGGCTCCGATTGCCATGAAAGGAACTGCCGTGGTGAAGAGCATCGTTCCGGAAGGCGAATATCTGTGCAATGACACCATTGCCGTGCTGACCGCCGAGGACGGAACCGAGATTCCGGTCACCATGGTACAGAAATGGGCCGTGAAAGTGGCCATGACCAATTATAAGGAAAAGCCGCGTCCGTTCAAGCTGTTGGAAACCGGTGTGCGTACCATCGACACCATGAACCCGATCGTAGAGGGCGGTACCGGATTTATCCCGGGTCCGTTCGGTACGGGTAAGACCGTGTTGCAGCATGCCATCTCCAAACAGGCCGAGGCCGACATCGTCATCATCGCAGCCTGCGGTGAGCGTGCCAACGAGGTTGTGGAGGTCTTCACCGAGTTCCCCGAACTGATTGACCCACATACCGGACGCAAGCTGATGGAGCGTACCATCATCATCGCCAACACTTCTAACATGCCGGTAGCTGCCCGTGAAGCCTCAGTATATACTGCCATGACCATTGCCGAGTATTACCGTTCTATGGGTTTGCGCGTGCTGTTGATGGCCGACTCCACTTCACGTTGGGCACAGGCGCTGCGTGAGATGTCCAACCGTATGGAGGAACTTCCCGGACCGGATGCCTTCCCGATGGACTTGTCAGCCATCATCTCCAACTTCTACGGCCGTGCCGGATTCGTTTATCTGAACAACGGACAGACCGGTTCCATCACCTTTATCGGTACGGTATCTCCTGCCGGAGGTAACCTCAAGGAGCCGGTAACCGAGAATACCAAGAAGGTGGCCCGCTGTTTCTACGCCTTGGAGCAGGACCGTGCGGACCGCAAGCGCTACCCGGCCGTAAACCCAATTGACTCTTATTCAAAATATCTGGAATATCCGGAGTTTGAAAGCTACATTACCGAGCGCATCAACGGCGAGTGGACTACTAAGGTAAACGAGCTGAAGACCCGCCTGCTACGCGGTAAGGAGATTGCCGAGCAGATCAACATTTTGGGTGATGACGGTGTTCCGGTAGAATATCACGTGATTTTCTGGAAGTCAGAGGTCATCGACTTTGTGATTCTGCAACAGGATGCCTTCGACGAGGTGGATGCCGTTACACCACTGGAGCGTCAGGAAGACCTGCTGAATCTGGTGATTGAGATCTGCCACACCGAGTTCAACTTTGAAACCTTCCTCGAGGTAATGGAATATTTCAAGAAGCTGATCAACCTGTGCAAGCAGATGAACTATGCCGTTTACAAGAGCGAGCAGTTTGAGAACTACAAGGCACAGATTGCTGCCCTGCTGGACGAGCGAAGAGCAAAATAACTGAATAACTAAAACGATTATGGCTACAAAAGCATTTCAAAAGATATACACAAAAATCAGCCAGATTACCAAAGCTACCTGCTCGCTGAAAGCAACGGGAGTGGGTGCCGACGAACTGGCTATGGTAAACGGCAAGCTGGCCCAGGTGGTTAAGATTGCCGGAGACGAAGTGACCTTGCAGGTGTTTGAAGGTACCGGCGGTATTCCTACCGATGCCGAAGTGGTCTTTCTGGGCAAGGCTCCTACTCTGAAAGTAAGCGACCAGTTGGCCGGACGTTTCTTCAACGCCTACGGCGACCCGATTGACGGCGGACCGCAGGTGGAAGGTGTGGAAGTGGAAATCGGCGGACCATCCGTAAACCCGGTGCGCAGAAAGCAGCCTTCTGAACTGATCGCCACAGGTATCGCAGGTATCGACCTGAACAACACTCTGGTGTCCGGACAGAAGATTCCGTTCTTCGCCGATCCGGACCAGCCGTTCAACCAGGTAATGGCCATGGTGGCCCTGCGTGCACAGACCGACAAGATCATTCTGGGCGGTATGGGTATGACCAACGACGACTATCTGTACTTTAAGAACGTGTTCTCCAACGCCGGTGCACTCGACCGTATCGTCAGCTTCGTGAACACCACCGAAGACCCGGCCGTAGAGCGTCTGTTGGTGCCGGATATGGCACTGACCGCTGCCGAATACTTCGCGGTTGAGAAGAACGAGAAAGTATTGGTACTGCTTACCGATATGACTTCATACGCCGACTCACTGGCCATCGTATCCAACCGTATGGATCAGATTCCATCCAAGGATTCCATGCCGGGTTCGTTGTATTCCGATCTGGCCAAGATTTACGAGAAAGCCGTACAGTTCCCGTCCGGAGGTTCCATCACCATTATTGCGGTAACAACCCTGAGCGGTGGCGATATCACCCACGCCGTGCCGGATAACACCGGTTACATCACCGAGGGTCAGTTGTTCCTGCGCCGAGACAGCGATATCGGTAAGGTCATTGTAGACCCGTTCCGCTCTCTGTCCCGTCTGAAACAGCTGGTAGCCGGAAAGAAGACCCGCAAGGATCATCCTCAGGTAATGAACGCCGCCGTGCGCTTGTACGCCGACGCCGCCAATGCCAAGACCAAGATGGAAAACGGTTTCGACCTGACCAACTACGACGAGCGTACGCTGGCCTTCGCCAAGGACTACGCAGACAAGCTGCTGGCTATTGATGTGAACCTGAACACCACAGAGATGCTGGACGTTACCTGGGGCCTCTTCAGCAAATACTTCAAACCCGAAGAGGTGAACATCAAGAAAGAGCTGGTGGATGAGTTTTGGAAAAAATAAAAATAAAATAGCATGGCTATAAAGTTTCAATATAATAAAACTTCGCTTCAGCTGCTGGAAAAACAGCTGAAGGTGCGCGTACGCACTCTGCCGATCATCAAAAACAAGGAGAGTGCCCTGCGTATGGAAGTCAAGAAATGTAAGGCCGAAGCAAATGAACTGGAAAAGAAGCTGGAGGAAAGCATTCAGGCATACGAATCCATGTTTGCCCTTTGGGCTGAGTTCGATCCCTCTATCGTAGGTGTCAAGGATGTCAGCCTGTCGGTGCGCAAAATTGCCGGTGTGCGGGTTCCCATGCTTCAGAATGTGGAGCTGGAAGTAAAGCCTTTCAGTCTGTTCAACGCCCCGAAATGGTATTACGACGGCATTGCCCTGCTTCAGGGACTCGCCAAGACCGCCATCGAAAGGGAATTTGTTTTGGCCAAGCTGGGCCTTCTGGAATATGCCCGCAAAAAGACAACCCAGAAGGTGAATCTTTTTGAGAAGGTACAGATTCCGGGATACCAGGATGCCTTGCGCAAGATCAAGCGCTTTATGGAGGACGAGGAAAACCTGTCGAAGTCTTCTCAGAAGATCTTGAAAACCATTCAGGAAAAAAGAAAGGAGGCAGCCGTATGATTACGAAAATGAAAAAACTCACGTTTCTGGTCTATCATAAGGAATATGAGGAGTTCCTGAAACGGATACGCGATCTGGGCGTGCTGCATATCCAGACGGCTCAGGAAGGAAGCAGCGACACCTCGGTGCTGCAGGAACGCATCCAACTGGCCGACCGTATCAAGCGGATGATTGAATCGTTTGCCAACATCGAGCCGTCGGCTCAGGAAGGCGATGCCGCCAAAGGTCCGCAGACCTTGGAACATATCGAACAGCTTCAAGCCGAGAAGCAGGCTCAGGAAAGCCTCGTGCAGGGCTGCCGCAAAGAAGAGGAAGCTCTGGAAGTGTGGGGCAATTTCGACCCGAAAAACATCAGCCGCCTGAAAGAAAACGGCTATGAGGTGCGCTTCTTCACCTGCCCGGCCCGTAACTTCAATCCGGAATGGGAAGAGCAGTTCTGCGCCACTCTGATCAATAAGGAAGGCGACCGCCTGTACTTCATCACCGTAACCCCTGCCGGACAGCAACCCGATCTGGATGCCGAGGCGGTAACTCTGCCTCAACGCTCCCTTCAGGAAGCCACTCAGCAGAAAGAGGTACATGAACATGCCGCCGAGGCTATTCAGAAGCAGATAGACCACTGCGCCCACAAACATCTGAAGGATCTTCAGGCTTGGTTGCAGCAGCTGCATTCTTCTGTTGCCTTCGATCAGGTGGTATTGGGCACAGCCCGCGCCGCCGAAGACAAGGTGATGATTCTTGAAGGCTGGATTCCGGCCCCGAAGGAACAGATGGTACGCGAATTTCTGGACCGTCAGGAAGTGTACTACGAGATGCGCGAAGCCCGCAAGGGTGACCAGGTGCCCATCCTGCTGCGCAACAACGCCTTCACCCGCATGTATGAGGTGCTGACCGGCATGTACGGTATGCCTGATTACGACGAGTTTGACCCGACGCCGATGATCGCGCCCTTCTTCACCCTGTTCTTCGCCTTCTGTATGGGCGACGCGGGATACGGACTGGCCCTGATTCTTCTGGGCTTCTTCCTGAAAGCCAAACTGTCCAAATCCATGGCAGGCATGATGAATCTGGTCATCACACTGGGTATCGCTACAACCATTTTCGGTGCCATTCTGGGTACTTTCTTTGGAGTAGACCTGTTCAAGGCCGATGTGCCGGAATGGATGAAACAGTTCATGATTACCGGAAAGATCGGTGAGACGAACTACGACAAGCAGATGCTGCTGGCACTGATTATCGGTATGGTTCACATCTGCATCGCCATGACGGTGAAGGCCATCGGCGCTACCGTGCGCTTCGGCTTCAAGGAGTCGCTCAGCGACTGGGGTTGGCTGCTGCTCGTGGTGGGCTTCGTCGCTCTGGGTAGCCTGTCCTTCTTCCAGCTGATACCGGAACAGGTATCTTATTGGGGCTTCATCGTGGTAGGTGGCATTTCGGCCATCGGCATCTATCTGCTCAACAACCTGCACCGCAATGTGCTGGTCAACATCGGAGCCGGACTGTGGGACACTTACAATATGGCCACTGGACTGATGGGCGACGTGCTCTCTTACATCCGTCTTTATGCCCTCGGACTGGCCGGTGCCATGCTGGGCGGTGTGTTCAACCAACTGGCCTTTATGGTACAAGATGCGGCAGGAGGCGTGCCGGGCATCATCTTCTGCGCCCTGATTCTGGTATTCGGACACACACTGAACATCGCCATGTCCTGTCTGAGTGCCTTCGTTCACCCGCTACGTCTTACCTTTGTGGAGTATTTCAAGAACTCCGGCTACGACGGCAAGGGTGAAGCTTACAAACCTTTTACAGTAACAGAAAAAGAATAAATAAAATCAGAAACAATAAAAAATTAAAGTTATGAATGAAATTTTAGGTTATCTGGGTCTGGGCCTGATGTTGGCTCTCGCCGGAATCGGAAGTTGCTATGGTACAACAATCGCAGGTAATGCAGCCGAAGGCGCATTGAAGAAGAACGCTTCAAAGTCTGCCAGCTACATGATCCTTTCGGCTCTGCCGGCTACTCAGGGTCTGTACGGTTTTGTGGCTTTCCTGATGTCTATGGGACGCGACTTCACTACTGAAGGCCCGCTGATGCTGGGTATCGGTCTGGGTGTCGGTCTGGTATGTCTGTTCTCAGCCATCCGTCAGGGACAGGTTTGCGCCAACGGTATCATGGGTATCGCTCAGGGTCACGATGTGCAGACCAACACCATGATCTACGCCGCTCTGCCTGAATTCTACGCCATCCTGGCCCTGGTTGCCGCTTTGATGGTTTAAAGTCATACCCCAGTCCTCACGAAAGAGGACAGCTGTACTTCTGCCATAAGTACTGGAGTACTTTGCCATAAGTACTGGAGTACTTTGCCGTGAGTACCGGAGTACTTTGGCGTAAGTACTCAAAGAAATAGGGAGTGCGCCCGCATGAGACAGTTGTTTCCTGCTTGGGCGCACTCCCTATTTTTATAATCCCTATCAAAAATGAGTTATTTTTTCAGCAACACATGCTCAATCGCTTCTATAAGCTGCGGTTTCGGCATGGCACCGGTTACGATCTGCGGCTGACCGTTAACCGGAATGAACAGAATGGTCGGAATACTGCGGATATTGAACACTGCAGCCAGTTCCTCTTCGTTCTCAGTGTTCACCTTATACACGTCGACAACTCCCTTATACTCTTCAGCTACCTCCTCCAACACGGGAGCGAAAGCCTTGCAAGGGCCACACCAGCTGGCATAGAAATCAATGATGGCCGGCTTGTCACCCAGGAATTTCCACTCGTTCGGGTTCTGCTCGTAGTTTACTACCTTCTCCAAAAAATCTTTCTTTGTCAGTTCCATAACTTTTTTCTCCTTTATTTGTTTGTTACTATTTTCTTTATTTCCTCCGCGAAACAGGAAGTAGATTCCTATTACCGCCGCCAATATAATGGCTCCAACTTTAATCATTTGCATCTTTGTTTTATGTGGTTACTATTTTCATGTCGCAAAGATGAGAAATATTTCGATATAAAACAAGTTTTTAGTAGAAAATATTTATAAAGGAATTTAAAAAGGTTCTGTTCTGCTCTTTTGAAGAGCCCGAACAGAACCCCATATAGAAAACCTTAAGAAATCAGGAATCGCCTTTTTTCTTGAACCGAAGCTCATAGAGATCCTTACGGCGGTCTTTGAGCGTACGTACGCTTCCGTAAGTATGCAGTTCGGTGAGCAGATCCAGATCAATGTCGGAAACCAGAATCATTTCCGTATTCGGAGTGGCCTCGGCACGCTTTCCGTCCGTCGGGAAAGCAAAGTCACACGGCGTGAACACACCGGACTGGGCATACTGAATGTCCATATTGTGCACACGGGGCAAGTTACCCACACTTCCGGCAATCACCACAAAACACTCGTTCTCAATAGCACGGGCCTGAGCGCAGACACGCACACGGGAATAGGCATTCTGTGTATCGGTAAGAAAAGGTACAAACAGAATCTGCATTCCCTGGTCGGCCATGATGCGTGCCAGTTCGGGGAATTCTACATCATAACAGATCAGCACTCCCACCTTAGCACAATCCGTATCAAATGTGCGGATAAGACTTCCTCCGGTCAGTCCCCAGCTCTTTACCTCTTCGGGTGTTACATGAATCTTCTCGTACATCTCATACGAACCGTCGCGACGGCACAGGAATCCCACATTATAGAGACCGTCTTCACGCTGCTGCGGCATGCTTCCGGTAATGATATTGATGTTATAACTGATGGCCAGATCTACGAAACGCTTGCGGATCTCGTCGGTATAGGAACACAGTCCGCGGATAGCCTGCGATTCGCTCATGTGGTTGAATTCCTCCATAAGCGGAGCATTGAAGTATTCGGGAAAGAGGATAAAGTCACTCTGATAGCCGGAAACGGCATCCACGAAGAATTCTATCTGCTCAAACAGGTCGTCGATGGAATGATAATTACGCATCTGCCACTGCACAAGGCCCACACGCACGCTGTTGTTCACCGGCAACGGGTTCTCCGTTGGGGGTTGGTAGTAGATGTTGTCCCACTGCAACAGACAGGCATAGTGTTTGGATTCCTGGTCATTGGGCAGATAATTCTTCATCACTTTTCGCACATGGAAATCGTTTGAGAGCTGGAACGTGAGCACCGGATCGTAGATCTCACGCTTACGCACCTGCTCGATATATTCCTTCGGGCGAAGCGTGTCGGCATACAGATGATAGTTCGGAATACGACCGCCGAACATAATGGCTTTAAGATTCAACTTTTCGCACAGTTCCTTGCGGTACTCATACATACGGCGTGCCAGACGCATGCCCCGGTATTCAGGATGAATGAACACTTCGATACCATACATAATGTTTCCCTTCGGATTGTGCGTACTGAAGGTTTCGTTTCCGGTAACCTGAGCATAAGTATGATCCCCTTTCACCAGATTGTAGTCCACAATGATGGACAGGGCACAACCTACAATCTTATTATCGACCACCGTGACAATCTGTCCTTCGGGAAAAAGACGCAGCAGGGTTTCTATCTGCTTGCGGGTCCAGAACACATCGCTGCCGTCGGCATACACACGTTTGAAGGATTGGGCCAACTGAATATAATCATCCATCTGCAACGGACGTATCTGGATTTTACTGGTATTATCTTCCATAACGGTTCTTTTATTTAGTTTCTGAGAAAGTCTTGAAAAAGCAAGAATCCGTGCCTGTGTTCCCTTATGGAACACGGACACGGATTCTCTTATAAATTAAGAATTAAATATCGCCTTACGGTCTTTCCAAATCAAGAACAGAACGCCCAGCAACAAAATGATCAGTGCACCATAGGCAATACCCTCGGTGACATGAACACTGGTAGGATCGAACTTGAATTCTACCACATGCTTGCCGGCCGGCACCTGAATGGCACGCAGAATGTAGTTGGCACGAGCAATCTCAACCGGATTACCGTCGATGGTAGCTGTCCATCCCGGATAATAGTTCTCGGAGAAGACTACCACACCACCCTTCTGTGAGCTGATCTCATAAGTAAGTGCATTGGCATCGTAGTGCGTAAGTTTCACCGTACTCAGGCTGTCCTTAGGTTGCTGCTCGGCAGCGTTGCCCAACTGCTCCTTGAACTTCTTGTCTACTACTACCACCTCTTTCAACGGTGTATCATGGAGCGCAAGAATCTCCTCATCAGCATTGTTCACATACTTCACACGGCTCACAAACCAACCGTTGCCGTTGGCATGCGGATTCAGTACCGGGAAAGTCTTGCCATCCTGCAACGGCATAATCACATACTTCGTATTCAGCATGTTCAGAACCGGGAAGATGGAATCGCCATTAATGGAATCCAACATACCACCGGCCTTGGCTGCTGCCGCTCCGAAAGCGCTCATCTCGGGAGCGATATGTTCCTCAATCACTTCCTGATAACGTCTGAGTTTTGCCGGATGATAACCGCCGATACTCTTATGGAAGAAAGAGGTGTTACTTTCGTTAAAGGTATTCGTAGCCAGATTCAACACACGATAGTCCAGACTCTTATCCTGCAGGATCATCTCATCGGCCGGAGTCTTGACCGTTTCCTTCATGTTGCTTACCGGCTCGGTAAACATTTCATCATTCAGATAACGCTTGTTTACCTGCCACATATCAATCAGACAGAGCACAATCAGACTGGCGGTAACCATTGTGGCATTCATCTTCTTCATACGGAAGGCAATAAGCAGCAACAGACCGATAGCCACGATCAAAGCACTACGCCAGGCATCCGATACAAATACGGCACGACGCATATCCTCCAGATTGCTCAGAATCGGCATAATCATATCCTGAGGAATGTATCCGGCCTGACCGGCCTGTTGGAACATATTCTGCTCCATGGTTGAGATATAATTTCCGAAGAACACATCCGGCATCAGGGCAAACAGCAAAGCTACACCGCCCGTAAGCGCGGCACTGATATAGACGGCTTTCATGCGCTGTGGCAACAAGTCGGGCTTTTCGAGCAGCTCTTTCAAAGCCAACATGGCCAGCAAAGGAATGGTAAACTCAGCTACGACCAGAATAGAAGCCACAGTACGGAACTTGTCATACATCGGAACATAATCGAGGAAGAAGTCGGTGAATCCCATGAAATTCTTACCCCAAGAAAGCAAGATGGACAGGATGGTAGCAGCCAACAGGCACCATTTCATCGGTCCCTTCACAATAAAGAGTCCCAGCACAAAGAGCGTCAGCACAAAGGCTCCTACATATACCGGTCCGCTGGTGCCGGGCTGCTCGCCCCAATACTGGCCGAGCGACTGATAAATCGGTGTAAACTGGGGATCGGCTTTCTTCATCGCAGTTTCACTCATAGTCAACGGAACGGAAGCACCTCCCTTCGTATTGGGAACCAACAACGTCCAGGTTTCGCCTATGCCATAGCTCCACTGAGTGATATAGTCACGCTCCAAACCACTGCTGGTCTGGTTCGACGGATCCTTGATATCCTTGTGAGTCAGCTCAGACTTACTTCGCATACTCTCCTTGCTGTACTGATAAGTATGGTACAGATTGGAAAGATTGATGCAGACACCCAGAATTCCGGCAATGACCAATACACCGGTTGCCTTGACCCACTCGCCTACACGATGCTCGCGCACAGCCTGAATCAGATAAGCCAAAGCCATCAACAGCATCACAGACAGGAAATAATAACTCATCTGGATGTGGTTAGAATAAATCTGCAGGGCGGTAAAGAAAGCCGTTACCACTCCACCGGCAATATATTTACCGCGATAGCATAACACAAGTCCGGCAATAGTAGGCGGAATAAAAGACAACGCCATAAACTTCCAGATATGACCGGCAGCAATAATGATGAAATAATAGGATGAGAAAGCCCACAGGATGGCTCCCAAAGCCGACATCCAAACCTTAAAATTAAAGGCACGTAACAGAATGTAAAAACCCAACAACATGATGAAAACATACATCACGTAAGTAGGCAATCCCAACTGATACACATGCTCTACCGCAGAAAGGACATCAGTAGAACCATAACTCGGTGACATCTGATAAGTCGGCATACCTCCGAACTGGGAGTTTGTCCAACGGGTATATTCTCCCGTCCGTTCCAGATATTCCACAAGTTCAGCTCCGGCACCCGATCCTCCGGTGTGATCATGACCGGTCAGCACCAGACCTTCTGTGGTCGGCACATAAAAGTAAGCCAGACCAATCAGAATAAAGAACACTACCGCCAAAGCGTCGGGAATCATTTTCTTGATCTTGTTCATGTTATTCTTATTTGTTTAATAAATTAATATTCCTGTACGACATGCGTAAGCACGGTTGCAAAAATAATAAAAAAACCGCCTTTCCGTTCAGGAAAAGCGGTTAAATCTTCAGCAGTTTCGGAATTACTTACGCAATCCTAAAGCCTTGATGATAGCACGGTATCTCTCGATATCACGCTCTTTCAAGTAGTTCAGCAAAGCACGACGCTTACCTACCAGACCAGTCAAAGCTCTTTCAGTACTATAATCTTTACGGTTCTTTTTCATGTGCTCCGTCAAGTGGGAAATACGGTATGAAAACAATGCAATCTGGCTCTCTGCAGAACCAGTATCAGTGTTAGACTTTCCGTACTGTCCAAAGATTTCTTGTTTTTTTGCTGCGTCTAAATACATAACTTTTTGTTTTTGAGTATAATTTTACTAAGCGGTTGCAAAGGTACAACTATTTTTGTTTGTTGCAAACTTTCTGCCTTGTTTTTTCTTCTTATCGTGCACTTTTTCAATTATTTGTTGTACCTTTGCACCATCATTTTTAGGTAGAATATGCAGAATATTAGAAACATTGCGATTATTGCCCACGTAGACCATGGTAAGACAACCCTCGTGGACAAGATGTTGCTGGCCGGAAACTTGTTCCGTGAGAACCAGCAGACAGGTGAATTGATGTTGGATAACAATGAATTGGAACGCGAACGCGGTATCACTATTCTCTCCAAAAACGTATCCATTAACTATAAAGATACCAAAATCAATATTATTGATACTCCGGGACACTCGGACTTCGGTGGCGAAGTAGAGCGTGTGCTGAATATGGCCGACGGCTGTATCCTGCTGGTCGACGCTTTCGAAGGTCCGATGCCTCAGACCCGTTTCGTACTGCAGAAGGCCCTGGAAATCGGTTTGAAGCCGATTGTGGTGATCAACAAGGTTGACAAGCCGAACTGCCGTCCGGAAGAAGTTTATGAAATGGTGTTCGACCTGATGTGTGACTTGAACGCAACCGAAGAGCAGCTGGACTTCCCGGTAATCTACGGTTCTGCCAAGAACAACTGGATGGGACCGGACTGGCAGCAGCCTCAAGACAATATCCTGTATCTGCTGGATCAGATTCTGGAGCATATCCCGGCACCGGAACAGCTGGAAGGAACTCCTCAGATGTTGATCACTTCTTTGGACTACTCAAACTATACAGGACGTATCGCTGTAGGACGCGTACACCGCGGAACCTTGAAAGAAGGTATGAATATCACCATCGTGCATCGCGACGGACAGAAAGAGAAGACCAAAATCAAGGAAATCCACACCTTTACCGGCATGGGACGTCAGAAAATTTCAGAAGTTTCTTCTGGTGACATTTGTGCTATTGTCGGTTTGGAGAATTTCGAAATCGGTGACACCATCTGCGATTATGAGAATCCGGAGCCACTGCCAACCATCACGATTGATGAGCCGACCATGAGTATGTTGTTTACCATCAACGACTCTCCATTCTTCGGAAAAGAAGGCAAGTTCTGCACCAGCCGCCACATCAATGATCGCCTGGAGAAGGAATTGGAAAAGAATCTGGCTTTGCGTGTTACTTTCCAGGAAGGTTATACCGACCGTTGGATCGTTTCCGGACGTGGTGTGCTGCACTTGTCCGTACTGATCGAGACCATGCGCCGCGAAGGTTATGAGTTGCAGGTAGGACAGCCACAGGTAATCTATAAGGAAATCAACGGCGAACGTTGCGAGCCTATCGAGGAGCTGACAATCAACGTGCCGGAAGAATTCTCCAGCAAAATGATCGATATGGTAACCCGCCGTAAGGGTGAAATGACCTCTATGGAAACTCAGGGAGACCGTGTAAACATCGAATTCAACATCCCGTCACGCGGTATCATCGGTTTGCGTACCAACGTGCTGACAGCCAGCCAGGGTGAAGCCATCATGGCGCACCGCTTCAAGGAATATCAGCCGTTCAAGGGTGAAATCTCACGCCGCAGCAACGGTGCCATGATAGCCTTGGAAAGCGGAACCGCTTTTGCCTACGCTATCAACAACCTGCAGGACCGCGGTAAGTTCTTCATCGAACCGCAGGACCCGGTTTACGCCGGACAGATTGTCGGTGAACACATTCACGAAAACGATCTGGTGGTAAACGTAACCAAGAGCAAGCAGCTGACCAACATGCGTGCTTCCGGTTCTGACGAAAAAGCACGTATTATTCCGGCTACCATCTTCTCACTGGAAGAAGCATTGGAATACATCCGCGAGGATGAATATGTGGAAGTTACTCCAAAGAGCATGCGTATGCGTAAGATCATTCTGGATCATACCGAGCGCAAGCGAGCCAACAGAGACTAATCAAACCATTGATCATAAAGATGCCCCGAACCACATTCAACATTGGTTCGGGGCATCTTGTTTTTTATTAATTCGTCTTTCATTCTTTTCAGAAAATACTCTAAACATACATCTCACCGTAAGCAGTTTAACAGGTAAAGACAACACGTATACCGTAGTGATCATACAGAAAACAACAAGATGAACAATACAGAAACAAAAGAACTACAGAACTATAAAAAACAAGCCCCGACCACTCAAAGAGCAATCGGGGCATATTTCATAAATGTTATAGCCATTATTCGGCCGGCAAAATCTTCACTGTGGCCTTGTTATGGTCTTTCCAGATACGGGCAGCCATCTTACGTAGATCGTCTACCGTAACGGACTCTACGACCTTTTCGTAATCCGTAAAGAGATCTGCGCCATAGTCCTTATAAGTACAAAGGGCATCCAACCAGGTTCCGTTCTTTTTGTACTGCTCACGGGCAGTCTTCAACAGGAATTCCTTCACTTTGTTCAGATAGCTTTCAGCAATACCGTGCTTTGCAATCTGCTGCAACTCGGCATCCATAACCTGAAGCGCCGAATCACTCAGTTCCGGTTTCAATGGAGCAAAGATCTGCAACATATATTCAGGTTTGTCGGCTGTAGTCATGCTTACACGGCTGGATGCGCTCAGTGAGTAGGCAGCACCCATATCCTCACGAATAACTTCTATGTAACGGATATCCAGAACCTGACCCAGAATCTCGCAAACCAACTTGTTCTTCAGATTCAGTTTCTTCATCGGACCATACCATGCTCTTACAGCCTGGCACTGTGCAGTCTGCATCGGTTCGTTGTAAACAATAGAGTGCTCTCCCTCACGTTTGTACATTTTTGTATCAACCGGCTTCTCCTTGCGATACAATGCCGGCAGAGTAGCCAGATATTTCTCAGAATAAGCACGCAAAGAATCCTCGTCAAAGTTTCCGCAGAATACAAATGTGAAGTCAGAAGCATCGGCAAAGCGTTCCTGATAGATCTCTATAATACGGTCGTAATTTACCTGATCTACCAATTCCGGACGCATGAATACCAAACGGGGATGATGTCCGTACAATGCTACAGAAACAGAATCTCCAAAAGCATGCATCGGATCGGCCTCACGGTTGCGCAGCACTTCACGAACCTGATCCAACACCGAAGCCACCGCTTCTTCATCACGATAGATATCCTGGAAGCTGAGATAAATCAGTTCAAACAAGGTTTTCAGATCCTTCGGATTGGCAGCACCCTGAAGACCTTCACGGCGTCCGCTCAAGTAAGGAACAACAGAAACCTGCTTGCCGGCTAATTTCTTGGCCAGTTCGGTCTGCTTGAAACCATTCACACCGGAAGCTCCGATCACTTCACCGAAGAAGCTCAACTGTACCAGATCATCGCCGGAATAATAGCCGGTTCCACCAGGACTAAAGGCACGCATAATCACCTCGTTGGCCTTGTAATCGGTCTTCTTGAACCAAACCTTTACTCCATTGGACAAACGCCACTCCTTGAATCCGAAACGCTCGTCACGTTCTTTCACAATTTTACCCGGTTCAGGAAGAGAAGCAATCAGCGGACGGTCGTTCACCTGATCCTGATAAGCTCCCAAATCGATATTACGTGCTTCCTGCACCAATTGAAGCATGTGCTCCGGAGCCGGCTTTACGACTCCTTCTTTCTGTGGAGAGGTGGTGTAGATCACCAGATTTGTGTCATTATTGGTAACCCATTCTTTATAACGGGCATTTACTTGATCCAACGTAATATTGCGATACATCTCAGAGAACAGAGCGTATTCAGCCTCAATACCCGGAGCTGGCTCTCCGTTCAGGAAGTGCTGTACATATTCGTTAACCAGACTTCCATTGCGTATCTTATCCTTATTCTGGTAGATGCTCTCCAAAGAACTGATAAACTTGGCACGGACGCGCTCAAGCTCAGTTTCTGTAAATCCGTAACGGTCTGCACGATATACCTCAGCCATTACCTGCTTTACCGCATCGTCGAGCATGCCGTCTTTAGGAACGATAGTCACATCAAAAGCTCCTTTGGTCTTTGCCACCAGGAAATTGCCGTTACCACAACTTGCAGCGGCAAAAGGAACATCTGACTTGGAGGTCAGATCAGACAGACGCTCGTTAATGATAGAAAGAGCCATTGCTCCCTGCACATTATTCTGGAAATATTCTATCTGGTTCTTCAGGCTGTCCGGCCACACTTCATGCTTGAACATCACCTGTACCACTGTCAAAGTCTGTTCCGGATCCTGCTCGCTCACAGAAATAGGCTGGGCGTTGTCGGCAACCGGCAGATAAACACGTGGAGCCGGATTTACCGCCTTCTTGATATGACCGAAGGTGTTCTTGATCTTCTGCTCCATCTCATCCACATTGATGTCGCCCACCACGATGATACCCTGCAGGTCGGGACGATACCAGCGGTGATAGTAATCACGCAATACTTTCGGATCGAAGTTGTCAACCACACTCATCAAACCGATCGGCATGCGCAGACCATAACGGCTGTCGGGGATCAGCTTCGGAAGAGAGCGCTCGAACATACGCTTTGGAGCACTGCTGCTCATACGCCACTCTTCATGAATCACCTTGCGTTCCTTGTCGATTTCTTCATTCTCCAGTAGCAGGGCATTGCTCCAGTCGTGCAGAATGAGCAAACAGGAATCAATAGCTCCCGGTTGTCCTACCGGAACACTGCTGATATTGTATACAGTTTCATCAATTGATGTATAGGCATTGAGGTTTTCACCGAACTTCACTCCAATGCGCTCCAGATACTTTACCAGGCTGTTTCCGGGGAAGTGCTCTGTACCGTTGAAACACATATGCTCCAGGAAATGGGCCAAGCCACGCTGCTCCTCTTCCTCCTGCATGGAACCGACTTTCTGGGCGATATAAAACTCAACCTGGTCTTCCGGATAATTGTTCTGACGGATATAATAGGTCAATCCGTTCTCTAACACGCCATAACGTACTGCCGGATCCAATGTCAGGGGGGCAGATACAGTTTGAGCCGGAGATACTCCGGCACAAACCAAGGCGAATGCTGTAAAAAGCTTTCTAAAATTCATTATTTATTTTTTTTGTAGTTGTTCAAACCTGTCTGAAGGAAGTCCACATATTTGTCAACATCCTCATCGTAAGAATAAGACTTGTTCAACGGCATACCCTCGTTGTCAATCAGAACATAGAACGGCTGTGCGTTGGCTCCAAACTTAACTCGTTGCAGGTAGCTCCACTTGTCGCCCACAGTACGCAGGATGCGCTCTGAACCGTTTTCCTGAACGGTAACCTTCTCCGGCAGAGGAGTCTTGTCGTCTACATAAAGGGTGATCAATACATAATCATCGTTGATCAGAGAAGAAACTTTCTCATCCACCCATACAGACAATTCCATCTTACGGCAGTTCACACAGCCATATCCGGTAAAGTCCACCATTACCGGCTTGCCGTGCTGCTTGGCATAAGCCATACCGGCATCATAGTCAGTGAACTGGGCATGAACTTCATTGGTGTAGAGGTTAAAATCCTGGGTCTTCATCGGAGGAGCAAAAGCACTCACTGCCTTCAGAGGTGCACCCCACAGACCTGGAACCATGTATACGGCAAAAGCCAGAGAAACCAAAGCCAGGAAGAAACGGGTTACCCCCACCTTGTCGTCCTCGTCCTCATCGTGCGGAAATTTGATCTTGCCCAACAGATAGAAACCGAGAAGAGCGAAAATCACGATCCACAAAGCGAGGAATGTTTCACGGTCGAGCAGACGCCAGCCGTAAGCCAGGTCGGCAACCGACAGGAACTTCAAGGCAAAAGCCAGCTCCAGGAAACCCAGACATACCTTAATGCAATTCATCCAGTTACCGGACTTCGGCATCTGTTTCAGCCAAGTCGGGAACAAGGCAAACAGAGTAAACGGCAAAGCCAAAGCCAAAGCGAAACCGAACATACCGATGGTTGGAGCAATAATTGTTCCGGTTGTAGAAACCTCTACCAGTAGGAAACCGATAATCGGACCGGTACAAGAGAAAGAAACCAGTGCCAAAGTAAAGGCCATCAGGAAGATGCTCAACAGACCGGTAGTAGACTCAGCCTTGCTGTCTACCGCACTACTCCATGAAGAAGGCAGCGTGATTTCAAAGGCTCCCATGAAGCTGGCAGCGAATACAACCAGCATCAGGAAGAAGAAGATATTGAAAATGGCGTTGGTAGACAGGGCGTTCAAGGCACTGGCACCGAAGATTCCGGTTACAATCAGTCCTAAAGCCACATAGATGACAATGATACTGATTCCGTAAGTTACCGCGTCACGAACACCCTTTGCCTTGTCTTTATTACGTTTCAGAAAGAAACTTACGGTCATCGGGATGATCGGCCATACACAAGGAGTGAACAAAGCCACCAGACCTCCCAGAAATCCTAAAAAGAAAATGGACCAAAAGGAACGGTCTGCGGTAGAACCCTCCGCACCAAAAGCGTTCAGTTCCTGAATCACCGGTTTCCAATAGTCGGAAATCTGGCCATTGTCACCGCCCACAGTCGGAAGTGTTGCCACAGAAGCCGCAGCGGTATCTGCCGCAACTGTATCCTCAACCGTAGCCGGATGTTCTTCTATCTCAAGAACCGCTTCTTTGGTTTCCTCAGCCTTCACTTCTTTCTTCTCGGCGGCAGACTCTTTTGCTTCTGTCGCAGGCACTCCCTTGCCGGAATAATTAAATTCCACATTAGTAGGAGGCATACAGTTCTCATCATTACATGAACCGAAGGTCAGATAACCGCTCACCTTATACTGCGGTGCCGTGATCTTCAGCTTTTGGGAGAAGACAGCCTTGCCCTCCATGTAAGACACCTGCATGTCAAACAAAGCGTCGTGCTTGATCAGCACCTTACCCTTTGGAGTAAGCTTTCCGGCAGGCTTGACACCTTCCTGTGTTTCAAACGTAATGGTAGCAGCCGTAGGACCTCCATCGGCAATGTCAGTTGAATAAACGTGCCATCCCGGATCAGCCGTACCAGTAAATACCAACTCAATCTCCGAGTCAGAAATCTTTTTCTGCTCTACGGAGAATTTTACCGGTTCCTGATACTGTGCCCACATGGTCACAGAAACCAGCATCAGCAATAAGAAATGGGTAATTCTCTTCATAATTAATAAGCGGATTTTTATTTGGGCACAAAGATAATGAAAATCAGGGAAGAAGCCTATGAATGAATGTATTAAAATAATTATTTCAACTTTTTCATCTATCTAAAAGGAAATAAATACAGATTATAACATCTTCAAAGATACTCTCACCTCTGATTCCAGACCACATCGGATAATATTTATAAAAAGAAAGGGGTCGCACTTTGCAGTGCAACCCCCGATTTATCCTATTTTGATATTGATTACAACTTAGGACCAGCAGCAACCAAAGCCTTACCAGCCTCGTTGCCAGTGAACTTAGCGAAGTTCTTGATGAAACGTCCAGCCAAATCCTTAGCCTTCTCTTCCCACTTGCAAGCGCAATCGTAAGTGTCACGCGGATCCAAGATCTTAGGATCAACACCCGGCAACTCTGTAGGAACAACGAAGTCGAAGTAAGGAATAGTCTTGGTTGGAGCTGTCTCGATAGAACCGTCCAGGATAGCGTCGATGATACCGCGAGTATCCTTGATAGAGATACGCTTGCCAGTACCGTTCCAACCTGTGTTCACCAAGTAAGCCTTAGCACCAGTCATTTCCATCTTCTTAACCAACTCCTCAGCGTACTTAGTTGGGTGCAAGCTCAAGAATGCAGCACCGAAGCAAGCAGAGAATGTAGGAGTAGGCTCAGTGATACCACGCTCAGTACCGGCCAACTTAGCAGTAAATCCTGACAGGAAGTAGTACTGTGCCTGTGCAGGGTTCAGGATAGATACTGGAGGCAATACACCGAAGGCATCAGCTGACAGGAAGATAACCTGCTTAGCGTGAGGACCCTTAGAAACCGGCTTAACGATGTTCTCGATGTGGTAGATAGGATAAGAAACACGAGTGTTCTCAGTTACGCTCTTATCTGCGAAATCGATCTTACCGTCAGCAGCAACAGTTACGTTCTCCAACAAAGCGTCGCGCTTGATAGCGTTGTAGATATCTGGCTCAGACTCCTTGTCCAGGTTGATAACCTTAGCGTAGCAACCACCCTCGTAGTTGAATACACCTTCGTTATCCCATCCGTGCTCGTCATCACCGATCAACAGACGCTTAGGATCGGTAGACAAAGTAGTCTTACCAGTTCCTGACAGACCGAAGAAGATAGCAGAGCTCTTGCCTTCCTTGTCAGTGTTAGCTGAACAGTGCATAGAAGCGATACCGCGCAATGGGTTGTAGTAGTTCATCATAGAGAACATACCCTTCTTCATCTCACCACCGTACCAAGTGTTCAGGATAACCTGCTCCTTAGTAGTCAAGTTGAACACAACAGCTGTCTCAGAGTTCAAGCCCAGCTCAGCGTAGTTCTCAACCTTAGCCTTAGAAGCGTTGTAAACAACGAAATCAGGCTCACCGAAGTTAGCCAACTCCTCTGCTGTAGGACGGATGAACATGTTAGTCACGAAATGTGCCTGCCATGCTACTTCCATGATGAAACGAACTTTCAGACGAGTACCTTCGTTAGCGCCGCAGAATGCGTCAACTACGAACAGACGCTTGTTAGAAAGCTCTTTTGCTGCCAAATCTTTCAATACAGTCCAAGCCTCAGTAGTAACAGGCTTGTTGTCATTCTTATACTCTTCAGATGTCCACCATACAGTATTCTCAGAAGTTGCATCCTTAACGATGAACTTATCCTTAGGAGAACGACCAGTGTAGATACCTGTCATTACGTTAACTGCACCCAGCTCGGTTACCTGACCTTTTTCAAAGCCTTCCAAACCAGCCTTTGTCTCCTCTGCGAACAATACGTCATATGACGGATTGTGCAAAATCTCAACGGCACCAGTAATGCCGTACTTACTCAAATCAATATTTGCCATTTTACTAAAAAATAAAAATTGGTTATTATTTAGTGATAATTATATGCTGTAATTTTTCCGATACAAATGTAGGCATTTTTGCCCGCATAGGGAAACAAACACACCATTTATTTTTCTTAAAAGCCTATCTTTTATCATTAATTTAGAGAAAGGCACTTGACAAATGTTACATTTGCTAAACGGACTTTGCATTTGCGCTTTGAAATAACTATTTTTGCTTCCGTTATCAAACAAACAAAGACTTATGAAAATTATTGATTTCGGCAAACAAAAAACGGTGATCAACAAATACATTGAAGAACTGAGGAACGTAGAGATTCAGAATGACCGCGCACGCTTCCGCCGCAATCTGGAGCGCATCGGCGAGATGATGGCTTTCGAGATTAGCAAGACCTTGAGTTATTCAACCAAAGAAGTAGAAACTCCATTGGGCACCGCCCAAGTATGTACGCACGATGACGCTATCGTTCTGGCTACCATTTTCCGTGCCGGATTGCCATTTCACCAAGGATTTCTGAATATATTTGATCACGCCGACAATGCTTTTGTATCGGCTTACCGCTATTACAAAGACAAAGAATGCCACGATGTAGGCATTCATATCGAATATATCGCCTCTCCCAGCATGGAAGGAAAGACTTTGATTATAGCCGACCCGATGCTTGCCACCGGCGGAAGCATGGAACTGGGACTCAAGGCTTTTGAAACAAAAGGCTCACCGGCTCAGATTCATCTGTGCTGCGTCATTGCCAGCAGACACGGTGTGGAATTCCTGCAAAAATTAATGGGAGACCAGGAGAATGTCACTCTGTGGTGTGCCGCCATTGACGATGTTCTGAACGAAAAAATGTATATCGTACCGGGATTGGGTGATGCCGGAGATCTGGCATACGGAGAGAAAATCTAAAAATAAAGTACCTCCGCCGGGAATCGAACCCGGATTGACGGTTTAGGAAACTTATAACCTATCTTTGATTATCAGCCTTTTACAAGGGCTTTTCCATTTTTTGTAGAACTATTGTAGAACTTCTGCATTTTTTTGAAATCCCTGCCCCTTGGAAAGCCCAGGGAACAGGGATAATGCAACACCGATTTTCAGATCGGTGCACAAAGATAATCATAATTTTGTAACTATAAAAAAATGCCAAAGATTATCTACATTTTTTCTTATCCTTAAGTTCAATGTATTCCGTATATACTATTTTGGTGTGAGGATTGCTACTGATTATCTCCTGTCTGATTGCTTTTGTACCCCAACGGAAAAACCACCATTTTTTAGGAACACGGTGTACGATCTGAACCAAAGTATCAACGCTGTTTATATTAAGCTCCAGTTTCCTGTCTGGATAAAGAACTCCTTTTACTTTAACCCATGGATCCATCCAGTCTATAGCCTGGATCTTAACAAATGAAGTATCTCTGTATATTATGCTGTCACGAACAGATGTGCTAATATCAATATCCGTTTCTGTTGCAGTAGTTGAAGCAGCCTCCAGCCTTTTTACTTTTATATTCAACTGATCAATAGTCTGCATAAGATCCGAACAATGTTCCTCCAGCTCTGATTTACTCAGTTCAAGTTTCTGAACAGATGCTGCTGATTTACCAGCCTCTGTTTGGTAAAACTCAATCTTTTCCATCAGTGCTTGCTGGTTTCCAGATAGCCTTTCTTTTTCGTCTTTCAGCTTTCCTACATAGGAAAATAGTGTAGTGGAAACAATTCCAAGAACCACACATATTATAATAAGGTATTTGTTCATCTTGAAAAGAATCTAATAATACCCTCAACATGCGTTCTTACAATGGCATTCCTGCCATCAGCAGACTGTAGATATTCTACATCATCTTTATTATCCATGAAAAAGTTCTCAGTAAGAACTGCTGGGCATTTTGTCTTTTGGAGAATATAGAAGTTTTCCTCCCAATCTGGATCACCATCTGAGTATTCGTCCTTTCTTAATTTCTGCCCTTTCATGTTATTTTCAGCAGCATCATACAGGCATGTAGCGAGATAATCAGCTTTTGTTTCTCCCTTAGATGTGTAAGCCGACCATCCTGTAGCTGTCATCCATTTACTTCCATCCCCAGCAGCATTGCAGTGAATAGAAACAAGGATAACATTACTTGTGCCATATTTACCGCAAATTTCATTTACCCTGCGTGCCCTTTCGGTCAAAGAGACATCTATATTCTCTTTTACGATCCTTTCAGCTTCATATCCCAGCTTTTTGAGTTCACGCACAATATCATCTGCGATTTCACGTGCAAATTTGTATTCAAGAAATTTTCCATCTGGAGATCTTTTACCTTTGGTATTTTCTCCGTGTCCGTTGTCAATAAGAATTTTTTTCATTGATTTAATCTGTGATAAAAGTCTAACTTAATGTTTTCATAAACAGCAGAAACATTTGTATATGCTCTACCATTGTTTGCTCCAGCTTCATTGTATAGCTCATCCTCTATAACCTTAGCAACCCATTCTATCCATTCTGGATTACAGTATTCTGACAACTTTTTACCTCTATACCTGTAAAAATCAAATCTACTGTTCCTGTCATTATATAGATTGGTTAGCAATTTTCGGATCTTTGCTTTTGTGGCTTCTTTATCAATGATATGATTTTCCTCCCTGATTTTTTTTATCATTCGGCAAACTTTCTCTGTTGCAAGATCGAAATAAACGCCACTGGTATTTTTGATCCTTAACTGTGTTTCAGGCATAAGCCCCTCTGCAATATCAACCATTGCCTCACCGTTTCTATTTGCAGTCTGCTGCAATGTTTCAAGCTGAGCTGAGAAGTCTTTTATTATTTGCTCAATTATGCCTTTGAACCACTTAAAGGAAACTATCATCAATGATGCTGAAAGAATAAGGAATATTGAACAGACTATAGTCATAAATCCAAATTCCGAAATTCCTTGTGCAATTTTCAAAGTGCTTTCTACTTCATTCATCTATTCCTCCTGTGTTTACTCTTTTTGTAAAACTCAAAATTAGATCTATCATCTTGTGTTATTTCAGAGTTCGGAGAAAAGAATTTGAATCCATACATATTACCATATCTGACAACTTTAATTATTGCACGAAAAGGGAATTTCCTATTTGGATCCATAACCGTATCTTTCAATTTTTTACTATCAGTAAAGAATGCAGATCGGTTAACTCCATCGCCATAAGCAATTAGAGTTCTGGTGCCATTCTCTGTTTGAGCCTCCTTACACCCAGTAAATACTGTAACCTCATTGATTACAGCATCTACTGAGGTATATTCACAATCAAAAAGATCATCGTTGACTACTTCGTTTTCCTCAAAATCTACAATCATAAATCTGTAGGTATATTATAGGTTTCACAATCGGCATCTACCATAGATCTGATAGCCAGCCTATCCCTTAAGAAGTTCTCATAAGGAATTTTTGCTTCCTCTGACATGATACCAAGAACAGCACTCTGGTATTCATTCATAAGTTTGCTTTCTGTTTTGGCAGGATATTTTGCAGTAAGTAGTGTGCTGAAAATGTTGTCCGCTGTTTTAGGGTATTCAACACGTACACTATCATACTGCCATCTTTTGCCTGTAGCTTCTTCCTCCAGCAACGTGATAGCAACACCACCATGTTCATCTTCAACAACAGATACCTCCTTGATATTGTGATTATATAGGAATGTACCTTGACCGTTGTTCAGTTCGTCAATTACTACTGGTTTTTCTTTTGCCAGTAGTTCTGTTGATAATACGTTTGTTTCCATTTTTTATGCAATTATTAAAAATAAACTTACTATGCACCTCAGAACATCTGCTTATCCAGCCATATTCAGATGGAAATAAGTGCTTATTTTACTCATATCATCTATCTCATGTGTTCTTGAAATCTTATTGAACTTTGCGTAAAATCTTTTTAGAATGCTTTTTCTCAGCAGTATTCCATAATGGTTTTGTACAAATCCAACGAAATCAATACCACGAGAATCAACTGGAAATATCTGCCAGTTAGGTTTAATCTCAACTTTCAATTCAGCAGCCAGATACAAGCCCATCATATCAAGTATATTATGAAGTTCGTCCTTGCTACCCGACAACACCACTATATCATCCATATATCTATAGTAATATTTAACCTTTAGATCCTCCTTGACAAAGTGATCAAAATAAGCCAGGTATAAATTAGCCAGGTATTGACTTGTATAGTTCCCTATAGGCAGACCGACATCTTTACCGTTACTATCAATGATCTTATCCAACAGTCTTAACAACTGATCATCTGCTATTGTATAGCGGATAATTTTCTTAAGGCACCCATGATCTACATTATCATAGAATTTCCTTATATCTATTTTCAGACAGTATTTAGTACCTCTTTTGTCAGATAATAGAGCCTTATTGACATCTTCCATACATTTGTGTATTCCTCTCCCTTTGATACAAGCATAAGTATTGCTTATGAGTATATTAGTCCAGAACTCACCAAGCACATTTATTATGCAGTGGTGAACGATCCTATCAGGGAAAAATGGAGCTATCATAATAATTCTTTCTTTTGGCTCATATATTGTTTTAATACGATACTCACCTGGTGAAAATGTTTCATCCTTAAGAGATGTATATAGTGACATAAGATTTTCCAACAGATTATCATTAAAGCGTTTTATCTCAGTTCTATCACGTTTTCCGAGTTGAGCTTTATATTGCGCATTAACAATATTTCTGCTATCATATATCAAATGATATACGTTCCTGAGCTTTTTAGAAGTTTTTCTCAGTAACGGAGTATCATCAATATCAGAATACTGAATAAACCTTGTATTACTACTATATCCCATTGTGCCGTTGGTCTAAATTGGAGTTTTCGACTATGCTACTCACACCGATCTAATTCGTATTATTTTACCAGTTATCAGCGTACCGATAACCCTTGTGTGGTAAGGTAGAAGCGATCACAGTATATTGTTTTAAGTAAAATACCACGGTATAAGCGGAACCCAATGTTCGCATTCGCATTCGAGGAGCGATTATTCGTATTCAGATAACCGAACCCCGCATTCGTACCATTATTCGCATTAGCAGACAGGAGGGCACCCCTGATCACTTCCACCAATATTTTCAAATTTTCAAGTCTCTATATTTTTCGTTGCCCCGTGTTTTGCAATCCGTTAAAAACGGCACAAGCGGAACCCAAAGTACGCATCCGCATACGAGGAGCGATTATTCGTATTCAGAGAACCGAACCCCGCACGCGTACCATAAGTCGCAGTAGCAGACAGGAGGGCACCATACCAGCCTGGAGAACTCCAGCCTGAATCATCTACACAAGTATAGAAGTAATCACAGAACCCCTTGTTACTTGAACCTCCAGTAGTATTGTCTGGGAAAGTATATCCTTTCATAGACATGGCAGAAGTAAGGATATATCCGTCTTTACGTGGTAAATCAGTCATGGCTACATATCCATCAGGGATAGCTGTAGAAGAATCAGAATGTGAAGTGAACTTTGTCGGATCCTCACACAGGTAAGCTACACTCTTATCAGTTCCATGGTGAACGAGAACATCATCAGCAAGCATCCAGAGATATTCAAAAGGAGCCTCCAGTCCTCTGTAAGATGTTACCTGAATAACCTTATCGCCTCCAGTCCATCCTTTGATTGTGTATGAAACCTTTCCTGTATTGTTGCCAAGTACTGCAGTAACACCACAAGGTACAAAAGGTCTGAAACCTCCCCATATGTTCCATTGACCGCCATCCACCGTGCAACCATTACCAAGTCCACCTTGATGGAAACCATCATCAGTAAGGCTTTCATTGTATGCGTCCTGGCAGTGTAAAGATGCGTATTCAATTCTTTGCAACCAGGCTATTTCATTGTACGCCCTGTATGCACCGATATGAGTACCATGTTTACACCATGGTCTGACTGTTGCCTTTGATACAGAAGTACGAGCCATTCCGAGCTGAGAATTGTATGTGCCATCTTTTGAAGCATCAGATGCACCAGAACCGCCCCTGAATTGAGCAGCATTATCTTTCAATTTCACAATACCATTTTCATCACGTGCGATCTCATTTCCGTTCCACGTTAACCAGCATCCAGATACAGCCTCACCAGTTGTAGTGTTCTGTGTTGCGAACCATGGAGAAATAGCCTTTTTCTCCATCTTAATAAACCCAGGCAAAGGGTATTCTGAGATAGCATAGATCCATTTCGTTCCAGAAATTTCAATCTTAATATAATACTCTGGCTTTTCAAGCATTACATTACCATCAGTACTATCAATGATAGCTGTTGCTCCACTTTCCTTTTTACGGCTATCGTTCTGGTGAAGATAGTATTTCACTGATCCATCTATGTTTTCTACATAGCGTCTTAACTTAGCTTGAACAGGCAGCGTTCTGTGAAGATCCAAATTACCAACCCTTGTAAGTCGGTAATCACTACTTGTAAAATCTCCCTGAACACCATACCACTGATCATACGGATATTGTGGTTTGGTTGATCCACTTCCTAAAATTAGTCCCATATTTTTTTATTTTTTGATAGTTTCACCTGCACCCCAGTAAATTTCAAACTTTTCAAGATCAAATCCCCATCCTCTTTGTCGCAAATCAGTTTACACCTGATAAGAACATTTGTTTCCATTGTGTTCTCTTTTGGTCTAACAAAAACAGAAAATGGAGTACCAGAGAGATTGAACCCATTATCAAGGTTTTCAATCTTTCCTTTTGATTGTATTCTTAAGCTATACATTGTTGCATCCATATCAATTTACTTAGTAAACACTGCAAATATAATAAATCTGTGTCTGACAAACACACTTTTACACACAAACTTTGTAATTTCAAGCAAACATTCTACATAAATTCACCTCCTTTCAATATAATGTAAATCACTAACAACTGTAATAGTTGCCCTATAATTCCTCCCATTATGGTAGCAATGAGATCCAGCCAATCCCATTTACCACCATATTGTTTGTCCTTAAACTCCATTCCTACAGCTAACCCTGCTGCAAATAGAATGGTTAACAAGAAAGCACTTGGTATAGCATAAATAAAGTGCTTCGGTCTGTTACTTTCTAAAAACCATTTCATAATTAACTTGATTTTACATATTCCAATAAATCTGTTCCATTTAATAAAACCCATTGTCCTGATATGTTTACAAGCTGAACAAGTCCTCCTAAATATGAATATATTTGTGAGGCATAATACGGGAATGCTACAGTTCCTGACGAGTCAAGGGTGCTTTTGTTAGGGCATAATATCCTCCCCGTAATTATAGGAGAAAGATCCATTCTTGATATTCTTGGTCTCCAATATAAATTTAAGAACATACCATTGAAAGATTCATCATTAGGTAGTCTAAAAGTTGCATTTTGTGGATAAGTATAGTACAAATGAAAATTTGTTGGATCTGTTGTTTTTAATGTGTAATTATCTTCACTAAATAACACAAATGGCAAGAACATATTTTCAGCTTTCAATGTTCCTGAAAATCCTCCTTTTGCCATTATCAATCCTTTTACTCCATCAAGCCATAAAGTACCATCCTGAGATTCAAGCCTATTGTTCCTAAAGATCCATCCAGCAATATTCGCATTTTCGGCAAGTAGTAGATCAGTGGCTATAGATTCAAACTGGGCACCGAAATTATTCCACTTACTTGTGTTTGTAGGAATTACACCAGTGAAAGTACCAGCGTCAATCCTGGCAACATAATACACTCCATTGTACTTTACAACATCTAACCTGTATTTGGTACCATAGTATGTTTTACTGCTATCATAAACGCCTCTGAATACCGTTGCTGGGCTTTCTCCCTTTTGTCCCTGATCGCCAGGTTCTCCCTTGTCTCCTTTTGATCCAGTTACACAGATAGGTGCAGTTGTTGTAGAAGTACCGTTTGTGTATGTAATTACCGATCTCGTCCAGATATACCATTTATCTTTCCATGTAGGTCTTGTAGTGCTCCATGATCCATTTAATAGTGAAGTAGCTGAACTTGATAGATAATATTGTTCTACTATAGTCTTTACACCATTACCAGGGGATCCAGTATTTCCCTTTCCTCCTGTTATACATGCTGCCTTAGTTGTAGTGCTTGTACCGTCCGTGTATGTTACCTTTGTTCTACTCCATATATAATATCCATCTTTCCAGGCTGGGGCTGTTGTTTGCCATCCGCTTGTAGGTGCTACACTATTAGATCTACTTTGCGCATATTCAACATCTGTAGTGTTAACTCCTACACCTGGCTTTCCATCTATACCATCATAAGGATTTACCCTTATAGGAGTGCTCCAATGTTGTATCAGTTCATCAGCAGTACCTTGCATTATTTTCTCAATATCTGATACAGGCAAAGCACTATCAAGCAATCTAACATCATCAAACATTGAGCTGGATCCAAACATATTATCATCATAAATGGCAAATCCATCTATCTTTTCATTGACTGATCCGTAATTATATTGAACTCCATTTATAAATACAGTAACAGTTTTATCAGAAAATCTTAATGCTACATGAAACCACACCCCAGGAGTTGTATTGATTGTGTTTTCAACATATTCACGACCATTATATCCGTTCAGCATCCATTTCACATACTTTTGATCTGTTTTCATCCAGAAGCACAAAGTAAAGTTCTTTCCAAAAGGCAGATCGTAAGGTATTCTACACTCCTTTTCATACGACAAGTCAAAAGCATAACGATTTCCATCTTTTACAATACATTCTGGCTTATTATACGTTGCCATATACTCACCTGTCTGATCCATTATCCTTAATTCCCCCCTGTTCTGATAATCAGTCTCAGATATAGGGTAATTAAAAGATGTTCTATCTACAATTCCAGACTTTTTAGCCATAGTACACCAGACATATTCAAATGCACCAGGCTTAGGCATTTCAGTACTCCATCCTGCTGGATTGGGTGATGATAGATCTATAGCTGGAGGTGTAGATGTAGATCCATTCTTTGCGTACCTATATTCATAATAAACGCCAGATTCAGCATCAGTTCCTCCTGTTCCAGGATCTCCCTTGATTCTACTCCAGGTATAATCTGCTGGGTTATCACTGTCTTTTTTCTCAAAGTCTGTATATTGTCCGATATATGCACCTGGCGTTTCTCCATTGTTTGCAGTGAAAGATAAACCACCATTATCACTATATTTGATATGAAGATATGACGTTTTCCCATCTTCACCAGGTTTACCAGGTGTACCATCTTCTCCTTTTGTATCATTCCAGGTGTAATCTGCTGGGTTATCACTGTCTGATTGCGACTGGTTTACAAGAACTCCCATCCACCTACCAGGTACTTCTCCATTTCCATCAGTGAATGTTTTGCCACCATCATCAGAATATTTGATATGTAGATAACTGCTTTTGCCATCTTCTCCTTTTATCTTACCTACATTCGTCCACCCTGATCCATCCCAAATATAAAGATTCTCACCAATGATATAGGCATCACCAGGCTTATTATCAACTACAGGTAACTGTGAAACATCATCTTTACTACCTTTGATAGTGATACTTGTACCATCAGCACCTCTTACCCTAAATGGAGATCCCCATGATCCACTGTTAATATCAGCAGCAGACTTGATACTCATCCAAACAACGCTTTCCGTTGATTCAGTGTGCCATCCATTTGTATTTCCTGCTCCAGTAGGAGTGTTTGGTTTTTCCTGGCTGTCATTATATGTGTAGAATATAGAGTTACCCTTTTCTCCAGGAGATCCCTTAGCTATGAGCTGCCAATAAGTTGAGTTTGTAGGTAGTATTCCCATACTCGGCTCATTGTTTATATATCTGTATGTGCATACTTCGTTAGATGCTTCATAACTTACTTCATCCCCCTTATAGTACACATATTTGCTGTTATATGTACCTCTATAAACTCCTATATGAGAAACATCGCCACTATCAGACAAAAGTCTAACATTATGCAATGTTAGTTGCTTTCTTGCAGTCACATTCCAATCTATAGAGCTTGTTGCGTCACCTATCCTGAAAGCATTTCCATCAAGATCCAAGTAACACTCACCATCAGACGTTATTATTTTACCAGTAGTAATTGTATTACCGTTTATTCTGGTGAAACCGTATGTTGTAACAAAGTCCCTAAAATTATCATCAGCCCTCAATGATGATAGAATACCTACCTGAAAATAGTAGTTGTTAGGATCTTCAACTGGTTCAAACTTCAACTGTTCACGTGTAAGATACCAGGTACCTGTTGTTCCTTTTTTAGAGCATTTAGCGAACAGGTAATAACCGCCTGATTCAGACATTGTGAACTCAGCACCAGACATATTCCACTGTTTAATCTCAGCCTCATCAATAGTCAAGTGCGCCAGTATTCCAGACGTTGCATCAAACCTGTTAGGAAGTCCGTTAACATTAGGATTGAAAACTACATCAACAAGTACAAACTGCTGGCTTTTAGATCCTACAGTCAACATGTTTGTATCAATGGAGTTTGGGCGTATATTTTCAGGATCAAAGTAACCATCAGTATCATACACCATGGTTCTCAGTTCCTCTGTTGTACGCCATCCTCTACGTGCCTTATTAAGATCCCTTAGCCTGTTACTTTCAATCACTTGCTCATGCCCTATGACATCTATAACAGTCTGATTGATTATAGATATACTTGTAGTATCGGACAAAGTAATGCTGTAGTCGTGCTTAAGCATCAGGTTCCTGCTTACTTTCTGGATCCTGATAGTCTTTTCAATTCCAAAGCGTTCATCCTTAACAGGCACATAATCACCTACTTTGAACAGGCATACATTACTATCGTCTGGAGTTGTATCAAGGAAATATTTTCTGTCGAAATTAAGTACATACTGAGCCTTAGCCTGTGTACGTGGCTTAAATTCATTATACCCCTCATACCAGAGATCTTCTTCTGCATTCTGCTCGTAAGATTCAGGCAGATTTATATCTGTTATCTTATATGTGTCTCCCTCAGAAATCCTATAAGCCTCACTATCTGTTGTAGGTATAGTTAAGCCTCTTTCATCCGTAAATGGAATTATAGTGAACAGCTTTTTAGCATGATCATAACCATTCTTAGCAGCAAGTTCAAACTGTTGACCAGCAAGTTTTCCTGTTATGAATGTGATCTTTGCAGTCACATCTTGTATCAAGTACTTAGTTCCATTCTCATCTGATTCAGCAAGATCAAAGTCCATTGTATCGTCATAGAACGAGTTTATATCAGCACCAAGAGCTGTTACAACTCCAGTTCTTTTAGGATATATATCATCATACTGAGCACCATCCTCATCACTACCTAAAAGATCCCTCAGATCAGCATCTTCAATATATCTGTTATCATCATCATCTATACCGATCATTTCTGTTCCAGGAGCTACAACGGTACCATCATACAGCTTATGTTCTCTTTTATTTAATCTCTTAGGATATGGAAGCTGTAACCTTTCTGAATAGTTTCTATAGTCCTTTCTGATATTGGTAGTTCCACCCTCAACCCAGAGCCTTGTAATAATAGCCTTATCATCTACCTTTTGTTCTTTAAGTGTATATAAGCCATTACCTTTGCCCCATTCAAAATAATCATTACCGCCAGGAGGATTTATCCTTTCGCCAAACTTTCCTATATGTATAGTTCTTACACCGTCATTTTGGGTAATCTGAAACTCCAGGTTAAACTGATCTTTGCTACACAATGCTTGTAACACTTGCAAACAGTTCTGTCTTGAAAACTGAATAGTGCGAGGTTCCGTATCAGGACAATTTGCCTCATCGAATTTCCACAATCCAGGATAGTCCCTGTTCACATTATAGATAATCACCTTAACAAAATCCTTAATGCTGTAGGTTAGATCAAACGTACTTGAAGTGGATTTTCCGTTTGCATCTGTATTTCTGTATAGACTTTTCATTAGCTCATACATAACGCCATAGAAAACAGCATCATAGGTGTAGTAGTCCTCAGATAGCTTTTCACGAGTTACATTTGTTCTTATTGTGTACTCATCACCATCAATTATAATCTTGTCACCTTTTTGAAAATCAATAAGTTCTGTTGATACTATATTCAGTTGTACCTGATCATCACCCATAAGAGTTATATTCTGTACCGCTGTTTTAACGGTACAGAAAGGTTCTCTTGACATCAACAGTATTTTTGATCCGTCTCTTTTTATCACTTCAATTTGTCCCATACTACAATAGCATTAGTGGAAAAACTTTCAATATCCTCTATTACGCCAGTAATGACAATATCATACTCACCAGGATCATCGTATGTATGTTCTACTGTTTTATTGTTTCCTGATACGTTGTATGTATGAGTTCCATCCCCCCAGTATATATTTAGCATACTGTAGGTAGTCACTGTAATTGAGGCTTCTGAATTTGCAGTATTGCTTATGTGTCTCAGAACTTTTTTTACAGGCTCATCCTCTATCAGTTTGAGCTTGAACGTACCGACCATAAGTTCATTATTATACAACCCCCATTTCTTATCAGGATCCACGCTATCATGTAGCTCAACCTCATATACAAGTGGTTTCACCTTTCCGTCATACTCAACGACAAACCTATGGTTCCCCTCACCATCAAACTCATCAAGAAAAAGATTAAGCCATTCGACAAACTTAGATCTGCTGGAGGCTTCAATGAAACATGAAAGCGTGATAGTCCTTTCCTTGAAACGAGGTCTTTTCTTATCCCTGACAATTCCATGGTAATTATCCCAGTCAACTTGTAGCGTCTCTTTACGTTCAAGCCTACCGACAAGCCCCTCAGAATCCGATACGAACACACCAAATTCCTTGAAGTTCTTACCATTGATATAATATTCAACGTCTGTATTCTGTTGCATCATTAGTACATCTTTATACTCCTTAGCCACATTATACAGCTTTACTTCGTCTATCAATGTATAGCAACCAGATAGAGAGTTTTCATTTATTGACATTCCTACAGGAGTACCAGGAAGTGATTGATTATAAACAGTCTTATCACCAAGGTACACAGTAAGTATAGATCCTGATTTTACAAAACACAGGAATACCCATTCATTAGGAGTTACATTTATCCACTGTTCTACATAGTTGTCTATACCATTCATATTGACCAACCATCCAATTTTATTAGTGGACGGTTTTACATACATAGATAGAGTGAAATCAGAGCTGAAAGGAATTGATCTTTCTGTCAAACACTCACCGTTCCCATTCAGATCCAGTGATTTTCCACTGTTCGCATCCCTACTAAATATGGCACCATTTGACAATGTAGCATCCGATCTGTTGTATGAATAATCATAAGCCTTATTACCGTCTGGATCATCAAAAGGTAAATGCAGAATTAAATTTTTATCAATCATACTAATAACTGTTTTTATTTTTGTTTATTATTTTAGCACAAGTCCCTCCATAATTCACAATAGAATTGCCATATTGGTACACTATAACCTTACATCGTGTGCCAACGGTTACAAGGTCAAGTTTACCATTATCAAAAACATCTATAGTTACACACGAATGACCATATATTGTAATATTAGCCTTAGAACTATGCCTTATGACAACACGAGAAACCGTATATCCGCTATAAGTTAGCTTTGCATCACATTCTCCGTTAAGAACTACATCAGGAATATTTTCACTTGCAAACACATCATCAACATAAGCACCATACGGTTCACATTTTCCTTTGAAATTATTCCTCATAAAATCAAGTGTAGGAAAATCATTCTTTACACAAAAATCAATACCCCTTATGAATAGTTTTACAAGCCTTTCCATGCTGACACCTGGCTTTAGCTTATTCTGCCATTCATTGCATAAACCTTTTGCAATACCATCATTTTTAAGTTGATCTACCAGTTCCATAACTCTTTCTGTTTAATGTTCAGTCACAAAGATACAAAATATGTGTTTATCAAACACATATAAATTTTATAATCAAATATTTACCCAGTAAAATTTTGTTTGTTCCTATATGAATCTTAATTTTGTTACAATACATGATTTAATTTTTTATATTATGAAGAGAGTTTTAATGATGCTTTGCCTGATAGCTTTGATAACAGGAAATGCAGTTGCGCAGAATTTCACATTAACCTCCAATGGGTTTGTGGATAACAAAAATGAGGATAAGGATTATGTTGTAGTTGAAATGGACGGAACACAAGCCGATTTGTATAACAAGGCGAAGATGTACTTATTAAGCATATACCGTTCGCCAAAGGATGTATTAAGTGAAGCTGAACCAGACATGATAACTATTAACGGAATAGAAAAAGATGCCGTTCAGAAAAAGGCATTAGGAATGGCTGCTGTTTCCTATGACATGAATTATACTTTATCCATCCGTTTCAAGGACGGTAAAATCAGAATTGATGCTCCATCATTTACGCTTGAAGATTACAAAAATGGAAATAAACCAATAAAGATGGTTTTATGTGGAAAGTCAAATGGTGGTTTTGGCAGTGAAGTCATCAATTGTATTTATGATACAAAAGGAAAACTAAAAGCGGAATACGCTAAAGAAGCATTGGAAAAGTACTTTGATAGTTATATTTCCAATTTTATAACAGGTATCAAAAACAAAAATACCGAAGATTGGTAATAAGCATGTGTCTGTAAGACACATATTGCATTCAAAATCAAAAATTCACTCGGTAAAATTTGCAAGTATCATGAGAATAATCCATCTTTGTAATGCTCTACATAACAAAAGAGGTGGGTCATCCAGCCTGCCAATTATCGGTAAGGCTATTTTTATGCCTTGAATTGTCGGAAGACTGCAACCGATATATGACGGCTTTCATACCCCCGTGTGGAGCGTTAATGCGCCCACTGCCAGCGTTGGTGTAGCACAGCGGGACAGGTGAAAGCCGTTTTTCTTTTCACCAGAACAGACTTTAATTAAGTTTATGTGCAAAACAACGCAAAGTCTGGACGTGAAGAACAGTAGCGAACAGACAGGTACAGTCCACCAAACGGACTACAGAACAAGAAGTGAAAGACTAAAAGAGGTTTTGCGTAAGGCTATAGAGCTTCAAAATAAGCTGAATGAGCTTTCTGAATTTCTCTCTGTAGATGGAGTGTTTGATTATGAATTTGCAGAAGCAGAAGACAGATTACAAACGCTCATACACGATGATCTTTCACCTATGTTGGGCTACTTCTTTATTAATGAAGAATTTCAAAAATTGGAGGAAGCCGTATGAATGATTCAAAGACCTTTATCTATGAGGGTAGCCCAGTCACGTTCCAGATAGGAGAGGCTACTATGGTGAATGCTACAGAAATGGCTAAACCGTTCGGAAAAAGACCTATTGATTGGTTGAAGTATCAACAATCACAAGACTATATTAACGCACTTTCCGAAGTGAGAAATATCACTTTGGCTGATTTAGTGAGAGTTACAAAAGGTGGCAACAATTCTGGCACCTGGATGCACGAAGATGTAGCCTTAGAGTTTGCCCGCTGGCTCAGTCCCCAGTTTGCTATATGGTGCAACGATAGGATAAAGGAGCTTATGAAATTCGGTATAACAGCTACCCCCCAGACCATAGACAGCGTACTTGCCGATCCTGATAATGCAATCCGTCTGCTTACAGCACTAAAGGAGGAACGTAAGGCATTGAATGAAGCCAACAGGCAGATAGCCGTGCTGGAGGATCAGAAGAAAGTGTACCATTCCGAAAACAAACGTCTGCTACAGCTTACAGACAGACAGGATAAGATAATGCTTGAGCAAGCCCCTTTGGTAGAGTATGCCCAGAATGTACTTGACAGTTACGACACTTTCACTACAACCCAGTTGGCAAAAGAACTTGACATGACAGCGCAAGGGCTACACAAGTTTTTGCACCAGGCTGGTGTAATGTTCAAACAGGGAGGGCAATGGTTTATGTATGCCAAGTTTCAAGCCAAAGGATTTGTAAAGACACGTGAAAGGACATACAGAAAAAAAGACGGACGGACTGGCATAATGCTTTCAACCGTGTGGACTGAGGCAGGCAGAATGTTTGTCAGAAAACTTGTGCTGTTGAAACGATCTGTTACAAATACATCAGAATAATGAAAAGAGGGGCTATATTTGCCCCTCTCTTTTGATCTGTCTGCTAATGCGAATGGCGGTAAAGACAAATCTGATACGAATGTAAGAAAAAACTGGTAATATCAAGATATTCCTTGTGATAATAATGAGTTGTCTTTTGATTCAATCCGTTTCAATGTTGTTTCAATACCAGTAAGTCTTTCAGCACTGATACGTGTATTGGCTGCAATCTCGGCTTGATAAGCAAGTGAAGATCTCATAATCACAATCTGATCACTCTGGTTGATAATGAAAGCATTTAACCTGCCAGCAATAACACCTCCAGTTTCCTCACTCATGGAACGAACAGCACCTGTAAGAGGATCCTGGCTTTCTGTTTCATCATCATCTTTCAGCCATTTTTCATTTTGCGATAGATATTTATCCGAGATACTTTCCAATTTCTTAACATAATCCTCTATTTGACTTTCTTCAAAAGCATCAATTATACCATCATCTTCAAATGAGTCAGACATTAATTGCATGAGCTTTTGAACCTCTGGTTCCAATTTATTTTTTAGTTGGTCTATAATGGCTGTTCGGATGAGGTTTTTAACTGTTTCAGCTGATTTTCCAGCAGCCTTTTCGCCTTTTGCCCAGGCATCAGCATAAGCATTTGCAAAATCATCAATAGCTGTTGCTATTTCGGTTCCCATAATAGCTTCTATAATATTATATTTCTCATTTTCTGCTATCTCTTTTTCATTTTCTTTAATCTGCTTTTCCCATTCTTTAATTCTATCCCAATCAGTGTCTTTCTTGTCTTTTTCAGCCTGTATTTGCTGCTTGATTTTTTCATTTTCCTGCTTAAGCAGTTCATTCTGCTGTTCTATCATAGATGCTTTATCCGTTGAATATGCCCTACCAATAGAATCACCCAAATTATCATAAGCATCCGACAACTTATCTACTTCATCTTGTAAAGCCTGGATCTGCTTTTCTTTCTTTTTATCGTGCATCTTATTGAATGCACCTATCACAGAAGTAACTCCACCTATCACAGAAGTAATACCTCCAAGAAGATCTCCAGACATGATTTGACCAACCCCCATCGCAGTTTGTCCAGCACCGCCAAGGACATCCGTAACACTACTTATAGTTTCAGCAAGATCATCGTTCCCGAAACTTGCGAATAATGATGACATAGAATTACCAACAGCACCTACTATTTGATTAATAGATTGAATGCTTGATACTATCTGTTCAGCAGATGTTTTTGTCTGTTGCTCCAAAGCCTTAATCTGTTCAGGACTTAAGTTATCTTCTTCTGCTTTTTTCAGTTTTTTTGTTGCAGAAATATAATTATTGAACGCATTTCCTAAAGCCAGAAATGGATTAAGCTCAACTACTTTATCTTTTGCCTTATTTAGGCTGTCAAGCAATGCCTGATAATCTACAGGATTTAATTTTAGATCTGAATTTGATATTTGGTTTTCAATATTCGTTATCAATTTCTGTATTTCTCCAGCAGACAACGTATCAAGGTTCATAAAGAGATTTTTCCAATCAGTAGAAGCCTGTAACTGTTCTGCCTGTAAAGCAGATAAAGCAGCTTTTTCACCATCATTAATTTTCTTAAGTAGATCCTCATTGTTTTTTGCAGTTTCAGACAATCTCAGAGCATTGTAGTTAGATATTATATCTTGTTTCTTCTGATCAAAGTCTTTGAAATCATCAAGTAACTTTTGAGAAATCTCTTGTTGTATCTTCACATCTTCTTCATTGACAAAAAGAGCAGCCTCAGACTTTTCATCATCACCGACAAGACCAGATCCACCATTGGTAATTTTATCTTTAGCATCAGCAATAGCTTGTATCTTCTCTGATAGATTTTGAGCCTGGCTTATAGCACCTGTTACAGATTCCTTAAAAGCATCCATGGCAGTTTTGGCACCAGTGATCTCATTGTATTGCATATTTAGAGAAACAAGATAGTTTCCCTCACCCTCAGTAAGCCCCTGGTTACTCTGTTTTTCTTTCAGCATGTTGATCTGATTCTGAACGAACTCTTTATATGATTCTCCATCTTTCAACAGCTCAGAGAAATGAGACCTGGCAACATCTTCACCCATTGTTCTTACCCAACGGAAATACAAGTCATACTGTTTTTTCTTGTATTCTATTTCACCATCAAAAAGCTCATTTTGTGCATCAGTATAGGATTTATTCTCAATGCTTCTCCTTTCGTCAAACCCTGCTTTCTGATCATCAGTAAGCCCACCTTTTCCAGCATCTTTCCTGGCTTTCTCCAGTTCCCTTTCCTCACGGTCTATGCGATCCAGATTCTCTTGGTGCTGTAGGTCCAGAATGGCTTTTCGCTTCTCATACCCATCTTCCATGATAGAGATACGTGCCTCTTCCAGTTTACGATCAGCTTCAAGTTGCTTATCTTTCAACGGATCTGCCTTATCCGCCTCATTTCGTGTGGTAGTTGGTAATTTCGCTTCAAGTTTTGCTATCTCGTTGCGCTTCTTATACCATTCTTTGGTGTACATCTCTATGTTGGATGCTTGCTCCCTAAGCTGCTTGATACGCTCATTTATGCCTGATTCAGTGTTAAGGTTTTCCGTCTTTTTATCCCTTGCACCTGTAAGCTCATCCATCAGTTTTTTAAGGCTATTTAGCTCTGTTGTATCAGCCTCAACTTTTACTTTCTTCGCATTGAGCGTGTCTATTTGGTTTTGGGTTTCCTGTATCTTCTTATCAAGCTCATCAAAGGACATTGATGCATAATCAACGCTTTCTGTTATTTCTTTTCCGTTATATTTATCAGAACTCTCTACCAAAAACTCTACACTTTTTGCATAATCCCTTGCGTGTTCTACAGCTTCACTGAGTGCCTTTGCAAAAATCTTTTCAAAAGCAATCATTTCAGCCTCGCTTGCTTCTGTTGCTGCTTGAACTTTTTGTGATATTTCAGCTACAGACTTGTTAAATTCTACCGCGTACTCATGTCCAGCCAAGCCTTTCAAATCCTCTGCAAGACGTTCTGCATCGCTACGGATAAGTTCAAACATGTTTCCCGTCATCTTGTTTATATTAGTGGCACTCGCATAATAACCGTTCGCACCAGGTATGGCATGATAAGCTTTCAGACTTTCTGCCTGCTCCTTAAATTCGGAGAAAGTTTTGTCGTTGGATGAATTTTTCTTATTGGTATATTCTTCTATATATTTTGCATTTACCTTGTCCTTTGTAGCCTTTCGTATAGCCTCTGAAAGTTCATTGTATTTTTTCGTTTGTTCTTCAAGTGTCGCATTTTCGTCAAGTAAGGTCTTGTTATAATCACGGCATATAGCGTTGATTTTCTCCAAGACTTCCTTATGCGCCTGTGTCCCTGCCTTTGTGTTTTCCAACATTGACATAAGCATTCTCAAATTGGAAATCTCCTTTTCGGTTGATTTGTTATATTCATCAGTAGCATTTGTGGCTTCTTCTTCACTATCTACAAATGATGTGAAATAGGAGAGAAGTAAACCGAAAGCTGTCAATAACCAACCGATAGGATTTGCTTTCATCGCAGCCCATAAACTTGTGACTGCCAATTTCAGTTTTCCAGTTGCAATGGTCAGGATTCCTGTAGCGGTGGTTTGTGCACCTTTCGTCACTATGTCAGTTTTCCCTGCTAATGTGCTTTGTCTGGTAGCTGCAGCTTCCAACTGTTTTCCTCTTGCCACAGCCACAGATTGAGCCGCCAAAAGCCTTTTTTGTGCTGCCACTTCCGCATCTACCGCAACTTCCACTCTTTTTTGAGCAGTAGCTATTTTTGTCGCATCCCCAGTCTGTCTTGCCATAGCAAGCTCCATCTGTGCGGTTGCCACGTTCTGTTTGGCGGTAATAAGGCGCATTCTATTCGCCTCCACCACTTCAAGAGCCTCTTTTTTGCGTGCTTGCAATTCAGCTATAGAGGCTTCTATGTTCTTCTTCTTCTTTATAACCTCCTGTTCCAGAGCAGCACGGTAAACAGCACTCTTAGCACTCAGATCCGTTTTACTCAAAGCAGCCCTCTGTTCAACAGAAAGAACACTCATCGCTACAGCCTCATAGTTTGCGCTTGAAGTCGTGAGATTCAAATTTGATAGATATTCCTGCTGTTGTGCTGTTAGTAGCTGCTGTATTGTAGCAATACGCAAACTCTTTACAAGGTTAGCATGTTCCTCAGCAGTTAACTGTTTTTGTAATGATATAGTGTGAGCCTCCTGAGCTGCTGTCATTGCCTTTGTCTGAGCAGACACCTGACCACTCAACTGAGCATCAATTTTAAGTAGTGCTATTTTCGCCTGGCGTGCTGTATTATCAAGTAACGCTACACCAGTATATCCTTTGGTAACAAGTGTATTAAGTACTATGGCTGCCTTATAACTTCCATATGCAACAGTAATAGCCTGTATAATACGCAAGATCTCATCATAATTTTCCACAAGACTAATTGCCCCCTGTATTCCAGACGCAAAAAGATCCTGGTTCTCTGTACCAATTTTATTCAGCGCACTATCCCAGGCATCACCAAGGTTAGAGATCATACCAGTGAGAGACTTACTTTGTTCCTGCATGAGGTTGTAATACACACCGCTTGAACTTGTCATGTTCTTGAAAGCCTGTTCTACTTCTGTAAATCCGACCTTACCCTCTGTTATCAGAGCACTAACCTCATCTTTTGAAACTCCTATAACCTTAGCCAGTTCCTCATAGATAGGAATACCACGACCAGCGAACTGTCTTATATCTACAGCATAAGCCCTACCTTGCGCCCTTAATGTTCCATACAGATAAGCAATTTCACCCAATGGAGCACCAACACCAGACGCTACATTTCCAAGCATCACAATTTCATCAACAACATTTTCTACAGATGATCCGTATGCTAACATCTGTTTTGTCGAACTTGCTATACCTTGAAGATCAAAAGGAGTTTTTGCAGCCGTAACAACAAGCTGATCCATGAGTGCCTTTGACTTAGTACCACTCCTTAGCATTGTTTCAAATGCTATTTCAAGTTGCTGGAACTGCCCACGTGTGGTTACTATGCTTTGCAATAGGCTACCCATACCTTGACCTACAAGGTATGATACGATATACTTAGCCCCATTTTGAGCCATATTCTGTAGCGATTGCTCCATCATAGCTGATTCTGCAATAGTGGTATTAGACACCTGTTTTATGTGTCTTTCCATAGCCTGAGCAGACACATTAAAATCATCTATATCAAGAGTGGCTTTGAATGCCAATGCTCCATTTACATTATCCATATTACATAAGCCCTTTTATATAATTCTTAATTTCTTCTTTCGTTTTCAACTCTACATGAACAGTTTCTTCATCTTCTTTCTCATCGTTTTTAGACGTTTCTATTTTCGGTGCGTCTGCAATGATGATTTGAATGTTCATCCAGGAAATACCCCAAAGCAGATAATCATAACTCCATCCATAAGCCTTAATAATTTCGCCACGATTACCCCAAGGGCTGTTTAGCCCTATTACTCTATCAGATTTGCTTTGGGCTTCGTCATTCCCACTTCCCTTATGGATCTGATAGAGGAGGTAAAACCCCCAGGATTCATCATCTGGCTTATTACATCAGATAGTTTTTTAAGCCTGGCTACAGTAAGGTGATTGATAAAGAACGTCTTAAGTTGTTCAACCTCCTTTGATCTCCTGTTTGTGATTTCAGGGCTGTTTATTACTGCAACGGCTGCTATTTCTGCCATAAGAGGTATATATTTGAATAGCTTCTTACTTTCCTGGATAGGCTGATCCTGTACTTCTTTCTCATTATATTCTATCTGTATATACAGTTTTCTTAGATAGTCTATAGTTCCGAGATACAAAGGTTTGATATGGAAATTTCTCATATACATATCAACCATTTTACCTTTATCTGCATCTGGTACCTCCATTACAGATACGTCCCAATCAACAGGGATCCTTTTATCTCTCCAGATTCTTGCCATCTTAGGGAATGTTCTATTCCACCACAAAACTCTCTTAGGAGGTTTTACTGGGTAAATCTTAAGAGGAACGGAAAACTTAACACCAAGTTGCAGAAGTGCTTCAATAGCCTTTTCTTCCAGTTCTAATCTTTCCTCTGTTGTAAGATCTTTTATGTCTCTTATTTCTTTCTGTTCCATAGTCTAAAAAAAATAAAAGCCCCCCATCCTGGGGATAGGAGGCTGTTTTCTCATTGATTTTTACTATTCCTCTGGCATAGTCGGATTCTCACTGTACGTTATAACACCGTTTGGATTCGCTGTTACGTCAAGCAATGAAATACCCTTAGCTGAGTAAGTAGTATTTTTCTTTGCCGACACAGTAGCACAAGGAATGTTAAGTACGAGACCTTCCATAGGGAAAACCTTGAAAGCAAGTTCTATATTCTTAACAGTTTCAGGTTCCGTGTATGTATTGTAACTTCCATCGGTACCTTTTTCACCGCCCTCAAAAGCAACCCTTTCATCAATGGATGGATCCATGATTGAGAAAACTAAATCTGATCCCTCTTTTGACTTCTGGATAATCTTCTTAGATGATGTTTCAGACTTGTGTGTAGTGATTGTAGCATCCTTATCTACAAACGTACAAGTGTCCTGGTACACATCTACAGGCTTCCAACCACTTTCGGGCATTTTCTTTGGATCAGTTTGGTTAATGGGAGCATAATACAATGCTTTGATTCCCACTGTTGATAATACTGGCATAATCTTTTAATTTTATGTTTTACTTTTGTCTTACAGTTATTTCAAGACCTAAAGAAACAAAGTGTTCATTATGGTTTTGTTCCTTGATAGGAGGATTGAGCTTACCTATAGTCCAGTTGTAGCCCTTACCTACCTCGCAATGATTCTGCAAAACCTCAATAACCTTTGCCCTTATGTCTATCAATCTTTGGAAATTAGTACTATAAACAGACTTACTTTTGTTTGCAATATCAGGAACATGAATGTTCACCTTGATTTCTCCGAACCTTACAGATCCCTCGCCATCAATAGTGTGAGGAACGATAACAACGCCCTCCTTTGCATAGTCGTTTCTTTCGTAACCAATAACTCCGTTAATCATAGTTTTAACCTCACTTTCCTGGAGTAACTGGTAAACTCTTACAGCTATTTCCTCAGTAGTTATCATATTCCAAATAATTCGTTTGCTTTACTTTTTGCTTTTTCCATCAATCTATTCATGGCAGCAGGAAAATCTTTCTTTGCTTTCAGTTCAGCAGGGAGGATAACATTGTACCCCTTAGCTTCAACATAGGCAGCGTAATTCATTCCAGCTACTATGATGAGTGAATATGTGTCTTGCATATCCTGGGCATACTTCATTGCAGTCTCCAGGGCAGCATCGGCACCTACTCCAGGCTGGTTTGTCCCACCATAGTAAACTATCTCTTTATTACGAACCACAGCATAACCAATGGAGTTTGTCAGATTTCCTGTCTGATCGGTGTAGTTGTGCTGTTCCTTTGCGTACTTAGCAAGTTCCTCTCCAAGGCATTTCAGCATAAACAAAACTGCTTTATCCAGATTCCTCTGGAATGCTTCAACCTTAGCAAGTATTACACCGCTACCAAATTCAGGTTTTATCCCCATATCTCAATATACCTCCTGTTTAAGTTGTCAATTCCCTGTATAGAGAACTCATCAGTACCCCCATCATCAAACACAAGCATGATCTTTGTTCCGATAGATAGATCGCCTTTGAAATACTTAGGAATAAATACATTATAAGTGTATGCGTATGTTATTCCATCAGTACCAACATATTGTTTTGCTGGTATTGACTTGTCTATCTGGCATTCACACCCTTTCTGCCATTCAGTATTATCCTGTTCCTGGTAAAATCCAGTCTCAGGATCCTGAACAGCTTCCTGTAAGATGCTATATTGGAAAGTACCGTTTGTTCTCATATTACCACAAGTTAGATCCGTCTGTTATAGATGAGACCTTGACAAACTCCGAAACGTCAAGTCCGTTTTCACGGCAAAGATCTTTTATCCTATCCTCCAACTTTTCAACACTGTAGCCCTGTGAGGATTTTCCAAGGCTGTCATTTGTAAGCACTATCATTTTCTTAAGAACCTTGATAGCTGCTATAGCAATGCCAACCTTATCCTTTTCAGGATCATACTCACTGTCAAGATCGCTAACCTTAGCATCCAACAGAGCTTTCTGCAATGTCGTTCTACCTGGAACATAAGGATCAAGTTCACCAAGTAACGCTTCGTATTTTGTCAATGTCTCCATAACTTACTTTTCCTTTTCAAGTTCAACAACCAATGATTCAACCTGTTCCTCATTAAGTTTTGCTACAGCGTTTGATACGCCCTTAACTCCAGCATTCTGAGCAACAGGAGATCCGATAGCCTCCAGTGCAGTCTTTACGTCAAGCAAAGCATAATCTTTTCCTGACACATTCACCACTTCTGACTTATCCTCTCTTTTCTTTTCCTCATTGATTGCCGTAATCACACAAATACCACGTGATACGAGATCATTTACACGATCAAGATCTGAGACTTCAAGAGTTTCACCAACATTGTAGATTTTACTCCTGTTTGTTTTGTCCCTAAACTTCTTTTTTGTACAAAGAACAATTCCCATATTTTAGCCCTCCAATGCTATATTGTCAAATTCCTCTTTTGTACAATAGAGACGAGCTTCTCCATTATCAGTATCAGGAATTACTTCTTCATCGTAACCACGCACCTGTAAACATACGATAGCACCGATTTCAGTGATAAGTGGCAACAATCTACCAGAACCCTGTGTGTATTCTGCTGCTGTTTGACCAGTAGATTCACCAGTGATCCATTTAGCAATCCTGATACCGTTACCAGCATTGATATAATCAACGCCATCTTCCTCCATCAGCTCACTATCTTCAATAGCTGGCTGGATTTCACCGATAACACCAGCAGGCTTAATGCAGACAAAGTTGTGATTCCACGGATCAATAGAGTGACGCTTTCCGTCCTTATCAATACCCATCTTTCGTGTTACAACTGTAACAGGAGGTATCTGGTTTTCAGACAACAGAGATTCAAACTGAGATACCGTAACAGTCTGAGCACTCTTGTCCTCACCATGCACAAGCAAACGTGTAGTCTGATCCATACGCAACCAGAAATAAAGATCCTGGCTCATAACGATTTCCCCTGGCTCAATACCACGGTTTCTGAGATCGGCACAAATTGCAGCCAAAACAAGTATTGGTGATACCTTTCCTGCTTTTGTGTTTGCAGAAGTCCATGCAAACGAACTGATCAATTTATTTGATTCAGGCATCATGTAATCAACCTCATAAGTACGTCCACCTGGGTTGTTTACTTCTGGAGTGAATTGTGCTACTCCCCATCCAGAGAATGCAGACAAAAGAATGAAGTCCATAACGTCCTTGCATCCAAGATAAGCATCCTCAATTTCGTGCTTCAATGTTTTTTCGATCTGTTTTACCTTATCAGCTTCTTTCAAACGTGGATTTTCGTAAACCTCCATAAGTTTACGCAAGTCACGAGCTGGCATAGGGAACTTGTGACCTACACGTGGGATTTCTTTAGTCCAAATATCGAAACCATCAGAACGCCTCAATGGTGTAGGAGATTCATCACCGATCAAAGTAGCCATCAAACGCAAATTATATTTGCCGACAATAGCCTCAGCAGTCAATGACATTTGAGGTGTATTGTAAGTACACCACTGATCAGAATACATTTTCTGGAACAGTGTTACTTCACGTTCTGAGGCTTTATCAAACGTCTTTCTCCATGTAGCCAGGAGATCCAAAGGCTTTCCATCTTTATTAAGCCCACTAAATTTTTGATAAATAGATTTCATTTTCTAACCTCTTTTTCGTTAATAAGACTGAGTTAATTTCACATGAGGATTGTTTTTCAGAAAAGCACCTGTAGCATCTTTCTGTGACGCTGGGATAGGAGGAACACGCCTTTCGTACATTTCGTATTGCATTGTATCAGCGGTAACATCTACAGAAACTTCAAATTCGCTAACAAAAACATCAGCAACCAAAGCACTGTTAGACATACCTCTTGAAGCTGCGTTTGACGAACTATCAACAACTTCCTCAATTACATTATCCTTTACAAGACCAGAGATCTCAGCAGAAAGATAAATCACATAATTTGTCCCACTCTTTTCAATTTTTGTAATTGACGGTGCAGCTTCAAACGTACCAGAGATAGCATCTGTTTTAAGTACCTTGTCTCCAAGAGCAAAGCATGGAGCATAGAACTCATCAACATACAGAGTGACTTTCTTTTTGTCCTCAGTATCAACTTCCAGGACTTTTGCAGTCTTGATAACCTGAACTTTTCTTGTTTTCTCATCCTTGATAGCAAGGGTTCCAGCAGGGATAGTATCACCTGGCATGAAATTCTGTTTTTCCTTATCCAGGTTAAATCCTCCCATAACCAATGACGGACTGCCAGTGAAGATCGGGCGTGTCCCAGTAAAAGAATCTGTTTTCCTTTTCATTTTACTTTTATTTTACGGTTATTGATTTGAGCAAATCATCAGCAGCTTCATCTATCTGCTTCTCACTTGCTGCTTTTGTACCCTCTGAATCAGCAGATACAAGACCATTTGTAATGAGATCCTGTTTGAACGAAGCAACAGCAGCATCAATATCCTCAGCGTCATCTGCGATGTTGAGCTTATCACGCAAGAATGATGGAATTTTGTGTTTTTCCATTGCATCTGAAATTGCTTTTGAACGCTGGTTTTTCGCCTTTTCATTCTTAAGCTCATCCAGTTCTTTTCTGATCGCTTTCAGTTCTTCGCTTTCCTGATCTCTTTTTCCAGATTTGCCACCTTTTCCACCTTTGTTTTCTTCTTCCTCTTCCTCTTCTTCCTCTTCCTCGGTTTCTTTCGGTTTCTTCTTCTGGCTTTTCTTGTTTACCCATCTTGTAGCCTCACCCTGGCTTTCTTTTGCCACCTCAGCTATTAGATTTGCAGTCGTTTCAATAGCCTCATCATCAGTCGAATCATCTTCAATGCTACCACCCATTTTTTCGGTTATCGCCTGGAGATACTTCTCTGAAAGACCTGTGTCTGTACACTTAGTCTTGACTTTTTCAAAGAGTTTTCTATTCATATACTTATAATTTATTGATATTGTTATTTCTATAACCGCAAAGATAGAAATAAAATCGGTAAAATGTGTTTGATAAACACAGAAATTTAACCAGGTAAATTCACTATAAATCAGCGTTTTGTGTTAACTGAGTAAATTTATACAGAAAAAAAGTCGGTAAATTATTTGTTTTATTTAATAGAACAAACTATATTTGCAATGTGTTTGAGAAACACAGATAATAAATGCAACATTAAAATAGATCGGATATGACACAAAAAGAATTTGAAGAAAGAACAGGGCTAAAGCTGAATGCTGAGGGCTATGCTGAGGTAGAACAAATATACATGAATACAGATCTTGATAAAGACCTGTTTTGTAAACTATGGATTGAGAATCCTACAGCACTGAAAGAGATTGAACGGAAAACACTCCTTGTTCGTGAACTTTACGAGGAAAGAAAAAGCCTATCAAACTTTCTTATAGATCAAGCTGAGAAATGGAGCGCATCAGACCTGAGAGAAAAGGCAATATCCATGATAGGAGATAAGGAGTATATCAGAAGAAAATTAGCAAAAGGATATAACCTTTGGAGTGCTGATAAAGAGTTATTAGATAGCATATTGAGAGACTAACAATTTAATATAAACCGTGTGGCGAAAGCCACACATAATGCAACATCGAATATGAAAAGTATTGAAGAAAAGGAAATTGCAATACGCAATTTAATGAAATGTGACAAGGATTATGAATTTGCCATTACTCTTATGATAGCTTCTTGCATATCATCGAATCGTGGTGGTGAGGAACAACGGGTATTAGAAATTGGAATCGCATTAAAAATGATAGAACATATACGTCTTATAGACTTAGCAAAATATGTTGCATTGCACAATGATAATATAGATGGTGATACAGTTTTTAATTTATGGTACATAAAAACATTAACAAATGACGGACTATAATTTATATATGATCATGGATGCCATTACTTGTGAAAAGGTAAAATCTGCCTTACACATAGCTCACGAAATGGCAAAAGAAAGCTATCCACATTTAGTAAATGAGATTGATTTTGCTATCAACAGAATGGTAGATAACACAGAATCATTTGTCGGATCACAGAATAAACCAAAAACAAAGAAAGCATACAAGAAAGGAGGTGAAAAATGAATACATACGTTTTTGCTGCTTTTGATGCAGATGGTATCAGGATCGGAGAAACACAGCTTAATGATGATGCCTTGCCAGGACACCTTAACACATGTATGAGTGTTCTATGTAGAAATAGCAAAGCGAAAACATACAGGATGGTTACAGAAAAAGGATCATTACTTGATCCTTTGCCTGTAAATCCAGAGAGATACCTATCACATGAGTTCAGGAACATTCTAACACAGTGTGATAACGCCTGGTTCGGTGCTGTTATAAAGCTACAGACAGGACAAAAAGTAAAGCTCACAGGTTTTGGTGATAGCATATTTGATAAAAGCTATCATTTTACAGCCTATCACAATTCAGAATACCTTTTACTAAAAAGTAAGGATCTTGTAAATGCAAAGGTGATAGAAAAAGGATATGATTACAAATACTAAAACATAATAATATGGCAACACTGATAAAAGCAGACGGTACAATAGAAGAAATTAAGCCTAAAAACGGAACTGATTTCCAACTGGAGGAACTTCAAAAATACGTTGACGGTAACATTGAGATAATTGATCTTAGAAATGGCGAGATCCTGGTAGCAAATGAAGATGGAAAGGATCGCTACGAAACAAACAAAGCAGCCACACAGTTAGCACACGATAACAGAGCCATATTCGGATGGGATTGGATTGATGGCGATGTTGTTCACTGCAAAACAGAAGAAGTAAAATAGAAAGGAGGATTAAATGCTAAAGTTATCAAACGAATTAAGAGACGAAATACATGCCATTGCCGTTGAACACGGCTGGCATGAAACAAAGCAACCCAGTTCACACTGGCTATGCCTGGTTATATCAGAACTTATGGAGGCTGTAGAAGCTGATAGGACTAATTTCAGAACAGATCTATCAATCATTCCATACTTTACAGTTGAAAGGTATAAAGAGAAAGGAAACATGGATCTGTTTAAGTACCACTTTGAACAGTATGTAAAGAATAGGGTAGAAGATGAGCTTGCTGATGCTGTTATACGCCTACTTGATTTTGCTGGAGAAACAGGTACGGATATAGACCTTATGGCAAACCTATTACAGCAACATGAGCGTTATATTGCTACAGCAGACACACGCTTTACAGGTTTCATATTTGCCCTGTGTGGTATATTGACAAACAATGAGAGAAACATTGATTGGGTGATCCGAAACTCACTTCAAAGAATAGATTATATCTGTAGGAGCCTTGGAATAGACCTCAATCCATTTATAAGACTTAAGATAGAGTATAACAGGTTAAGACCATACAAGCATGGGAAAAAAGAGTACTAAACGAAAAAGAAAGCCATATAGACATAGTTTATATGACATTATGAGAGAAAATAAAGACCTTGGTAGATACATAAATCCACTTGGTAAATTGTCTAAATATGCACTTCCGTTTTAATACTGATAATTATGAAACAGGAATTTAAGGTTATTCATGTAGAACTTAAAGAACAATATAATGGAAAGAACCACTATTATTTTGGATCTAAGGCAGCAATATATGACACATTACCTGAAAGATTGGTAGGAATTTCAAAAGAAAGTCTTTGGAATATTAATCTACATAATAAGGATTATTCAAACAAGAAATGTATAATCAGATTAGGCACTCTTATTAGAAGAAGAACCAAAAGGGGGAAATAAATTTATATTTTTTATATACTATAGCCATGTAATTACTATTTCGTCAACTGTATAAAAGCATAATAAGATACTTTTAGGCAGTGTTGCAACACTACAGTAGTATTAATGTTAAAACAAAAACAAAAATGGCAGAAATTAATTATTCAGTGACAGCAATGAGGAATCCTATTGACGAAATGGCACCTCAAAAGTATTATGCAAAGATGCAAGCAAACGGAGTTGTTGATTTGGATGATCTTGCGGAAGAAATCAGTTATGCAACAACGCTAACAGATGGTGATATTCTTAATGTGTTGCGTGCGTTAATTAAACAGATGAAAAAGCATTTGAAAGGAGGGAAAATAGTAAAGTTGGAAAAATTTGGAACTTTTCAATTTCAAATATGTAGCAACGGAGCAGAAACAGAAAAGGACTTTACTCCAACAAACATCACAAAAGTAAATATTCAGTTCAGACCAGGCAAGCTGTTACAAGAAGCCCAGAATGTGAAAACTCTTACTTTTAAGAAAGTAGCAAAAAAAGGAACTGCATCCAATGAAGAAACTGAAAATCCTATGCAAGATGTGGCTGGTGGATTGTAAAAAGTTATCTTTAATAAGGTAAATAGACAACTACTATACAGTAATTAACCAACTACCCTATAGTGGAAACACAACTACTATAGGGTAATTTTTATTCCAAACTAATATGAAAGCAATCAAAATGTGTGAACTTGCGTGTCAATACTTTCCGAACTCTACAAAAAGAAGTGCCGTCACCCAATTGAGACGATGGATTATTATTTGTACACCATTAAGGGAAAGATTGGAAAAACTTTGCTTCAAAAAAGGTCAAAGGGTACTTACACCATTACAACACGAAGCCATAATTTATTATCTTGGAGAACCTGGAGACTGAAAATAAATATAGCATATTGTAATTAATGTGTTTATGCAACACATATTTGTTTGGAATTTATTTTTTTACCAATAAAAATTTGGTTTATTACTGAAAACAAATTACTTTTGTTCCAGTTAAAGAACCGCCATTCTTTCTTGAATGGTTATAGGCTACCTCAATGGTAGCTTTTTTTGTTAATACACGCACATGGAAAAAGTAACAGTTTACATTGACGGTTTCAATTTCTACTATGGATTGAGAACCAAAAGAAAAGTAGATCCAGTATGGGCTAAAGCATATTGGGTGGACTTAGTTAAGTTTTTTGAAATGTTTCTCGGAGAAAATCAACAACTTGAAAAGGTTGTGTATTTTACAGCATCACCATTGAACAAAGAAAAAAGTAGCAGACAAAGTTCTTTTCTAAATGCCAACAAACTTATAAACGGTGATCGGTTTGAAATAGTTAGAGGCAAGTATTTAGAAAAGAAAATACAGTGCCCTAACTGTAAATATACAATAATCAGACCAGAGGAAAAGAAAACAGATGTCAATATTTCCATAAGAATGATTGCGGATTGTTTTCAGGATAAGACAGATTCTGTTATTCTTGTAAGTGGTGACAGTGATCTTTTGCCTCCTATAGAGTTTATTCAGAAAAACTATCCAGGTAAAAAGGTAAAAGTTCATTTCCCTCCGACTATATACAGCCATAACATAGACAACAACATGAAGTACAACAAAAGCAAAGTCATTTTGTTGGAAAGAAACCTAAATAAGTTCGTTAACTGCCAGATGCCCGAAAATGTTTCGATTAATGGAAAAACATACACTATTCCAGAAAAATGGAAAGCAAGATTATGAAATAAAATCTTTTGTAGTATGGGAATCAGATTTAGGAAAAGGGTAAAGTTGCTTCCTGGCGTAACACTAAATTTTAGTAAAAGTGGTATAAGCACAACGATAGGCACAAAGGGAGCAAGCGTAAATATAGGTAAGAACGGTGTGTATGGTAATGCTGGAATCCCTGGAACAGGCATTTACATGAGGGAGAAAATTGCTGGAGGGAAAAAAGCAAAAACAAAGACTCACACACATACAACCTATAATAATATAGATACTTCTAACTGCATAAAAACAAATATTCCAGAAACCTGCACACCAAAAACTGACAATTTCGCATTTGGTTGTATGACAATAATTGTAAGTATTGTATGTGGAATTTTCTTTAGCTGGGTTTTAGGGAATTTCAAACTTGCTTTTATTATATCGCCTGTCTTAATGCTTTTAGTTTTCATTACACGATTTGCCAAAGAGAAAAATAATGAAGATAAAGTAGCCTCCACGGAAAAAGTGCCATTAGATAAATTATTGCAATACAAATCAGTGACAGATGAAGCAACTTATAGGCAATTGTTAGAGTACAAAAAAATGGGGGCTATTTATGTAAATATTCCAATAGGAACATTGGAAGAATTAAAACATAGAAAGGAAAAAGAGAAAGTAAGGGAAAATAATAAATACTCTACCAATTCGAACACTTCTGAAATAGATTCTGTATAGCAATAATTATATACATGTAGAAATTTGTTTATGCTTGAATTTTATATAGAAATGAGAAAAGTTTTAATGATGCTGTGCCTGATAATTGTTTTAACAGGTTGTAGTAAAGATAACGAGCAAATCACTCCAACAAATAGCTCTATTGGTGTAAATGAATTAGTTTCATATATTGGGAAAAGTCCACAATATGTAAAGGATAATTTCAAGAACGGCATAATAGTACATGAGGGTGGTACGCTTGGAAAAACAGTTCTAATCTATCAGTATAGAACAAAAGACAACGAATATCGTATAAGTTTTAGTAGCAATAAGGATAATGAAATGTACTCCATTCTTGTATATGGTTATTTCAATACATATTCTATTGGGATAGAAGTTTATAAAAAAGAAATGGATTGTACAAACGAATCAATAGATTATGTGACATATAGAGCCATATATAATGATAAATTTATGGGTGTTGCAAGTTTTTCTAATCGAAATGAATTTTGGGACTATGTTTCAGAGAAAGATGTCAATAATAGTATTACAGAAACATGGTGGATTGTTAATGATGCAACTCAATATTTTACTATTGATGGAACATACGATAGGGAATCAAATAAAATTACCGTGTTGATAGAAAATAAAGTGTACGATTAAAATATTTGTGTTCAATAAACACATATTACGCTGACAGCCAAAGATTTCCTTAAATTTCTTTGGCTGTTTCATTTTTACGGCTTACATTTGCCATCGTGCTACATAATAACGCTGGTAGGAAGTTTAAGCCTACCAATATCGGTAAGGCTATTTTTATGCCTTGAATTGTCGGAAGACTGCAACCGATATATGACGGCTTTCATACCCCCGTGTGGAGCGTTAATGCGCCCACTGCCAGCGTTGGTGTAGCACAGCGGGACAGGTGAAAGCCGTTTTTCTTTTCACCAGAACAGACTTTAATTAAGTTTATGTGCAAAACAACGCAAAGTCTGGACGTGAAGAACAGTAGCGAACAGACAGGTACAGTCCACCAAACGGACTACAGAACAAGAAGTGAAAGACTAAAAGAGGTTTTGCGTAAGGCTATAGAGCTTCAAAATAAGCTGAATGAGCTTTCTGAATTTCTCTCTGTAGATGGAGTGTTTGATTATGAATTTGCAGAAGCAGAAGACAGATTACAAACGCTCATACACGATGATCTTTCACCTATGTTGGGCTACTTCTTTATTAATGAAGAATTTCAAAAATTGGAGGAAGCCGTATGAATGATTCAAAGACCTTTATCTATGAGGGTAGCCCAGTCACGTTCCAGATAGGAGAGGCTACTATGGTGAATGCTACAGAAATGGCTAAACCGTTCGGAAAAAGACCTATTGATTGGTTGAAGTATCAACAATCACAAGACTATATTAACGCACTTTCCGAAGTGAGAAATATCACTTTGGCTGATTTAGTGAGAGTTACAAAAGGTGGCAACAATTCTGGCACCTGGATGCACGAAGATGTAGCCTTAGAGTTTGCCCGCTGGCTCAGTCCCCAGTTTGCTATATGGTGCAACGATAGGATAAAGGAGCTTATGAAATTCGGTATAACAGCTACCCCCCAGACCATAGACAGCGTACTTGCCGATCCTGATAATGCAATCCGTCTGCTTACAGCACTAAAGGAGGAACGTAAGGCATTGAATGAAGCCAACAGGCAGATAGCCGTGCTGGAGGATCAGAAGAAAGTGTACCATTCCGAAAACAAACGTCTGCTACAGCTTACAGACAGACAGGATAAGATAATGCTTGAGCAAGCCCCTTTGGTAGAGTATGCCCAGAATGTACTTGACAGTTACGACACTTTCACTACAACCCAGTTGGCAAAAGAACTTGACATGACAGCGCAAGGGCTACACAAGTTTTTGCACCAGGCTGGTGTAATGTTCAAACAGGGAGGGCAATGGTTTATGTATGCCAAGTTTCAAGCCAAAGGATTTGTAAAGACACGTGAAAGGACATACAGAAAAAAAGACGGACGGACTGGCATAATGCTTTCAACCGTGTGGACTGAGGCAGGCAGAATGTTTGTCAGAAAACTTGTGCTGTTGAAACGATCTGTTACAAATACATCAGAATAATGAAAAGAGGGGCTATATTTGCCCCTCTCTTTTGATCTGTCTGCTAATGCGAATGGCGGTAAAGACAAATCTGATACGAATATATCGAAAAAATTTGTATATACAAAGTCAAAACAGTATATTTGCAATATCCGAAAGGATACATGACCTGATAATGGCAGCTTTGGATTGCAGTTTCCTTAGTGATGTATTGTTAGGTCATTTTTGTATTCCTATGAGAACCTTATCACTTTCAGATATGCTATAGATGTATACATCGCCGTTCAGGTATTCCCTTGCAATAATATATGATGTTTCATTATTTATGTTGATTTCAAATACATGTGTTTTTGTCACCATTGGGTTGTCTTTATGATAATACGTCCATCCCCTATAGTTACTATGTTCAATTGTATTACTTAAATCCAATAATATTTCGTTTTTATCAGCATATAGACTGTGGGGCTGGTTTAGCCATTCCTTAATACCTCTTTTGTTTATTTTAAGTGAACCGCCAAAATCTGGATTTGTAAATTCAATACCTAACAATAAGGAAGTAGCAGATTTTGCTATCTCTTTTCTTCGCAATCCTACCGATTTATAGTTTTCAAGTCCTACCAATCTCTTGTTATCCATCAGGAAATATGGTAAAGTTCCTCTTTCCTTTGCGTCCTGGATCCTGTCTTGATTATCACTCATCCATGTTTTGAACTCACCTGGTAGTTCCTTGACCTCATTATCACATTTTACATTCCCAGGATCTTCACCATTCAGAATCTCATCAAGCATCTTATCCATATCGGTTTCCTTAGCAAGAACAGGAACCATATAACACCTACAGTTAGGGTGCCATCCAGTCCACTTGAAAGACTTTGGGTAAATGCCTTTGAGATCATCGCAAATATCGACACAAGGATGATTATTACTCAGCTTAATTTCTACACCTATGACAAATTCAAGCTGCTGCCATCTGGTATAGTCTGCTGTTCTGTATGCTATGTTTGTCTCAGTCCTGGCTAACCTCTGTGCATTCTTTGAAGATGATCTGTAAACACCCCTACCAGGCTTATAGTCCTTTGGGTTTGCGTCTATCCATTTGTAAGACTGGCTTTCTTTATCCCACGTCCTGCGCTTCCACTTTCTTCCATAGATAGGATTTCCGTTCTCATCTTCTCCGATCTTGATCCTGAATCTCCTGTAATATCTATCAGGCTCATTTAGATAGCCCTGTATTTTTGCTGCCAGGCTCTTTGCTGGAGTTCCCTCACCAATCGCAAGATCAAGTGTTTTTTCAAGTTCCTCTTTGAATTGCCCTGTATAGTTCCATACCTTTTGAGACAAGTTCATACCTCCATGCTGTGATACCCTGGAGAAAAATGCGTTCATTGCCTCCTGATTTCTCTGGAACAACTTTGCAAAGTGATTATCTTCTACAGAACTTTCACCAAACACCCCTTTTACCAGCTCATCATTGCTTTTGTTTGAGAACTCCCATTCTTTTTCTACGCCACCACGGATAGTTTGATACACTCGGCTGTACATATTCCTCAGAATAGGGGTTACTTCCTCACTATAGCCATATTCAGAGAATGAGAAAGGAACTCCATCAGAAAGCTCAGTACCTTTCACCAGGTTAATAATTTTGGTAAAACATTCCTGGTATATTTTACGAACCTCAAAAGCATATCCCTCAGTTCTGTTGAATAGCTCCTGCTGCTGCTTCTTATAGTCTATGTACTTTTTCTTTGCCATATTAGTCTTTCATTTCAAACTTATCACAATGATCCCTATCCAGGAACTTAGAAAATTTAGAGAACCTGCATCGGCACATAAAAGGCTTTCCATTAGCTCCGATTTCGTGTGGATCATAGCTATGTTTGCAGTCTCGGCAGTGATACTTCGGTTTTTCTTTTAATTGTTTCTTTGCCATAATATTACATTGCGCTTTTGAACTCTATTTTACTTCTTTCTTCATCAGTAAGTAAAGATAAAACAGCCTCCATTCTGGTATGGAAAATCTTAAATTCCCATTCGCCTTTGATCTCCTTACCTGTCAAACAGTCATTATCACTGTCAACCATCATATCGTATGTTATCGCTGGAGTGGATCTACTTCTCAAATCCGAAAAGTGAATGGCTATAATACGGAACCGCTTAGGCTCATCGTTCTTGATAGCCCAACATTTATCTCCTACATCAAACTTTGTCCTTATTTCCATATCATTCAGCGTTACCGAAAACGTCCATCTTGTTCATTTCCATTTGTCTCTCCATGGCAGCAGCTTCTTCCGCTTTCAGCCTTTCAATTTCTGTTTTAGCGTCCTTGACCAGGTATGACAATTCAATATAAGTTTCCCTACTCAATGCACCATCATTAAACTGTTTAGACAAGTCAGCAAGCATTTCAGATACATCATCACCAAATGGCTCCTGGAATGAATGACTTACTACGAGTGCATCATGTTCTGCCTTGTGTGCATAATCAAGTACATTAGCCATAATTGCTTTCATAAGCGAAGCATGTCTGTTCATGTAATCATCATGCTTTTCCTTATGCTTGTCTGCCTTGATAACAGCCAACAGCATAACCTTTCTGATAGCCTTTGCAGAAAGGTTTCCAAGGCTTTTCATGTTGTCAAAATCAATGTTTGGAGTGAAAGACTTTGATAGAATATGCTTATCCAGTCGTTCAAATTGGTTTGTTTTACTCTGGCTCGCCTGATCCCATGTCAGATACTTAACCTCACCGCCATTCTTAAGGATAAACAGCTTTGCTTCTTCCTCTGCTTTAGGCAGACTGTTAAGAATCTCAGCAGTGGCTACCATGGCTGGATTTGCAAAGCGATCATTTACGTCTGCATCCACACTTTCCATCATTTCCACTCTATCTATCATAGGTTGAACATCAGCAGCCTCTGGATCCTGTTCAAACAGCAAAACAGGGATCTTACCTATAGGGTTAGATATTGTCACAACCTCCCAGCCAACCTTTCCACGTTTAGCCCTGTAAATCGTTTCTTTTGTATATATGTCAACATGGTAAACAGTGTTTCCACCGACCTCAGTAAGATAGTAGCCCCAGGCAAATGAAGTCAACCTCTTATACTGATCCTTGACGGTATAAATATCATCACCGTTCTTTTTACTCAAAGGAGTAAGAATCAAATGAGGCTTATTATCATCGCCCTTGTAAACATGGTATAGAATAGCAGATACCCCCTCAGCTCCAGCAGTTCTTTTAGCTTCCCTTACTGTAGCATTGAACCTGGTTTCATCCATAAGTTTATTGAAGTACTCAAATGAGTAATCTGTATTCTCGCTTACTTGCGTCCACTTAACAGGTCTGCCATACAGAAAAACAAGAGAAATTTCGTTAATGAATTTAGGGTACGGAATAGGAATCTTATTCCTTTTACTCCATCTTAAGAAATTTCCATTCTTATCATATACGGCTCTATCTTCACGATCCATTACATTATGTGTGAATGTCTCGTAAACTCTCAGGTTTCTGCTGGCTACACCCTCCCAGCACCTCATCATTGACAAAGCCCTGGTTACATCTTTGGATGCCAACAGCTCAGTAAATCCCTGCTGATAACTTATAGCAGCTTTTACCTCGTTCTTAATTACATTTATAAGTCCCATTGCTGTAAATATTAGTTTATAATCCTAATCTTCTTTCTATATCATCTGGTATCTCATACTCATTATAATCAAACCAGGATCTCATCAAGAAAAGATCCCTCCAGTCTGGTGAGCATCCTATTTCTGATTTTATTTCCTCTTTTGGTTTTATCTTTAGAGTTCCATCATCATCAACTTTCCATGTTTGCAGTTGTTCAAGCTGTCTGATTATATCCTCACGTTCAGCACCACTTACAAGATCCTCATCAATACCAACATCAGAACCGTTTATATGCTCAGCCAGTTTGTAACCACACTGAGCTTGTAAGTTCTGGTAGTTTTCACCGTTGAATGGAGTGGAATTATTCACAAATCCTTTTATATCGCAATTATCAACAACACCACCGCCAACACCATCCTCATCCACAATACACCTGTAGTTAGGAATACGGTATTTCTTTTGTCTGTATCTTATCCAGTCCTGGATCTCGGTTAGCTTGCTTTTTGGGAAACCTATAACCTCAACTATGTGCCAACCGTCCCAAACTGCTAACCTGGCATAGTCAGCTCCGAAACGTGCAATATCTCCAGTTATATAGTGTATGCCTGTTCTCTTTGATATTTTGTTTCCGAATATCTCACAGATAGCATCATGTGAACATAAAGCATTAGGGTTATCATCATACTCCCAGTTTCCTTTCAGAAGTCGTTCCCTCTTTACCTTATCTTTCGTTGTCCTCAATCCCTCTATATAATCAGGATCAATGAAAGGATTTTCCTGTACAAGACACGCCAGGTATGACATGTAACCTGGTAAATTTTTAGCCATTGACGGCTTATAGAATGTATCATACATCCAGTTCTTTTTAGGGTTACATGTGATAAACAGCTTTCTCTTTAGGCTTAATTCTGCGTTTAGGTGCCTACCAATACGAGTTTTAAGAGTATCATAAGCTCCAAAGTTAACCTCTCCACCTTCTTCAATCCATCCACCAGTGTACTCAATAGATCCGTATCTCTCATACAGTGGATCGCCTGGCTTAAACTGTAGATCCAACAAGTCAATCCTGGAACCATTATAAAACTCAATGAAATTATATTGACCGTTATACTTATACAGAGTATCATCAACTCCATACTGTGAACAAACCTTGTAAAATGTGATCAGTGTTGACTGTGTAATTCTTTTCAGCTCAGCACGTCCGATAAACCATTTGGTACCAGCATACGCCAGACACATAAAAAGAAGCCAGGCAGCACCAGTCCAAGACTTAGCACCACCAGCAGCACCGCCATACAGAAACTCTGAATGTTCATTATCTGTTAGGATCTTTAATGCCTGTTCTTGCTTTTCATGTTTCTTTCCATCCTTGCATGTTATGAAGTCAAAGCAACCACGTTTGAACAGTTCAACCTTGACTGCAACGTGCATAGGAACAGATGATACCTTACTTTTTGCCATTTCCGTTGAGTTTATCCAGAAGTGCATTATACTGTATCAGTTCCTCCGTTGTGAGTTCTGATAGATCTACACTGTTATTTGTCACCTGAGCATTAACCTCACTCTCTATAGTCAAAGAGGCTTTTCCGAATATACGATCAAAGATCATTTCAACAGTTGAAGTTCTACCATACCTCATATCTGCGTTTAATGCTGACACGATATTTAGCAACCAAAGAGGCGTTTCCTTATTTGCTTTACCATCAGCACCCTTAACGATCTTTTCCAGGTCTGCTGGGGTTTGCTCCATTACCCAGCGTATAATATTGAAATAGTCCTCCTGCTCCAGCTCATAGCCTACACTTTTACCTGTTATTGCTTTGAGTTTCTTGTACAAGGATGGCTTCCTGCCTCTGTTGCGAGGCTGGTTTTCGCTGGTAAATCTGTTACCTGTTTTATTTCCTTTTTCAAATCTTGCCATCCGTTGTTTTCCCGTTGTTTATTATATGCGTTCAATAAACACACTTATGGAACAAAGAAAATCAGGTATTAAGAAAAACACCTGATTCCCTCTTTAATTATCACTCAGAAACCGCCTGTGATTTATACTTACCATAGAACCACTTGATAAGATCATCACCCATTTCATCATAAGCGTCAAGCTCATCCAGAAGTGCTTCCGCTTTGTCAATAACGCCAGTAAGCAAAACCTGTTGTTCCTCTGTTGCTGTACTGATTTCGATCTCTCCGTTAATTTGCTGTTCGATCACCTTAATCTCATCAGCAGATAATTCAATTTTTTTCATATATTGTCTGTTTATACGTTACAAATTTAGCCTTAAAGTTTATATTTCTTGCAAATCTCTTTCACTTTAGTTGTGTACTTGTCGGATTTACCATGAACCGCTTTTGTGACTGTTTCAGCCCAGAACTCATCAACATTAGTAGTTGCATATTTACCGTACCCAGTTTTCTTTTTGTCTTTCATCCACGTTTTATACAGGGATCTGATTTCCTTTCCTGCTGCTTTATGGTTTGCTCCAGACAAAGAAGTGTTCCAGGTTGCATGTCCGAGTTCGTGCGTTACAGTATGAGCCAGTGGCTTATTTGTCTGAGTGTGCCATCCGCTTGCATATCCTTTCTTTGTTTGTCCGAGAACAGCACTCTTACTTTGGTTGAACACCTTTTTGTTAAGGTAGATCGCCTCACTCTTACCACCAGAGGAAACCTGAACGCCCAAAGTTCCATCAGATAGTGTTGCCAGTTTGATATTTTTCTCCCTTACACCGAGCACTGAATGAAACCTTGAAATTGCCGATTTTGTTTCTTTGTACATCTGAGGATCTTTCATGTTAACCAGAGGCTCAACACCTGTTATCTTTCCCTTATAGTTGCTATCACCAGGTTGCAAGCCACCTCTTGATCCGCTTGTCAATAGGTTGATAGGATCTTTCCAGAGTTTTTCAAACCTATAATCATCAACATAGAAGTGATAAGTTACAACATCTTTCCTCAGTCTGCTATTAGCTCCCCAGGGACTAAAAGGCAGCTCCAGTTTTCCAGCTTGCTGTTCTATCAGCAAATTAGGTATCTCAAAGATATTATCACTTTCATATAGTACGTCTTTCACTTCGTATGATATAGGATCATCTTCCGAGAACTCCGCTTCTGGATCAGGATCCTCAATTTCCTCCTGCTTTTTCTTCGATTTCTTTTCTTTCTCCTTTGGCATTTCAAGCCCTATAAAATCAAAGTTTACATCTTGCCAAATATCATCTACTTTCAGAGCGTTAAAATCCCACTCTCCGTTATTGATATTCCCACGCAAAATGATTTCAGCCCTCTCATCATCATCAAGCTCCGAATAAAGCACTGTAGGAACCTTTTCAAGTTTCAGTTTGTTGGCAGCTTTCAGCCTTTGATTTCCATCCAGGACAACCAGCTTACCATCACGATCCTCAATAGCCAAAGGTCTATGCTTGTAGAAACCGTTAACCTTGATACTGTCAACCAGCTTTTGCAGTTGTGCTTTTGTGATAGTCCTTGGATTCTCAGGCAAAGGAGAAAGATCAGCAGGATTTCTATAGATTACTTCACCGCATTTCATAGACTATCCCCCTCAGTATTTCCTGTTTCAACAGCTTCTTCCTTATCATCCTCTCCATCGAAAGGCAACATCTGATCATCATCAAGAACCGAAAAGGCTTTTCTTATGATCTCAGCAGCTTTCACATAACGATAGTATTTCTTATTCTTAAGATAGATCAGTTTACTACCATCGCTTGTGTCAACTCCTACAGCGTAAAACTTTCCCCTGTAGTCAACAGGCAAAGGCACCTTACCATATATGACAACTTTATCTGCTGAAATATCAGTTATTGTAGCTTTCCTGTTATACTTACCATTCAGGAATATTTCAGCTTTATCATTCAACCTGATAGGATCGCCAGGGAACAGCCCCATAAGCATATCTCCAACAGTTTCCTTAAGCCCTCCATAAATCCACCAGAGAACCATTACAGCCACGAAAACAGCCGATAAAATAATAATTGCTATCATAACAGTTATTTACTTGGTTAATAATGCAAAGATAATAAATATGTGTTTGTAAAACACACTTTTAGGCATAAAAAATCAGAACCCAAACACGAGCATAGCAGCATCCCTATTATGCTCATTTGTCGCTTGCGTCCATCCTGTATATTTAGTAAAACTTTCCTTGCTTAATTTCGTCATATTGTTTTTAGGTGCAACCATTTCAAACTCTATTCCCAGGTCAGTTAGAAAGTCTTGCCATACAACAGCATCACGCTTTACAGATCCAACGCCCTGTAGCTTCTTTCTTTCTTCTTCACGTGACATTCTTTCAGTACCGAACCACTTTCTTTGCCTTGGATCCTCAACTCTTACAATAACCCTTTCACCGCAACCAGCCTTATACTGTTCAGCATAAGACTTGACAATATCCATAGCCTTATGGATTTTCATTGTCTTTACGAGCAACAGAGATCGCTTTCTGTTGTCCCATACAGCGATCCCTGTGTTTACTCCTGTATCAATACCGATATAGATCATTGTTCACTCTCATTATTGGTTGGTATTTCCATCAGGATAACGCCATCAAGCTGATCCTCCTGTTTTCTGGTGCCCAGAACCATAGCCACCTCAATATCGCCAGGAATGAATTTATTTCTTACCTCCTTAATCATTGGCATACCGATAGGCTGTTCAGACCATATATGAGCCACCCACAAGTTGTTTTCAAGCTCAACGGTTACAATAGTGTTTCTGTGTAGGAATGTTCCTGGTTTATATGATCCGTACTCATCAGAAACGACCGCCTCCCTTTCTGCAGTCTCAGACAATTTATCACTCAGTTCCTTTGAAATTCTGTTCTTTCTTTTAGCCCAGTATTCAGGGTAATTCACTTTTACATTCATAAGTTTTCTGTTTTAATTGATATTCTAATAGATGGTTTAGTCTCACTGTTTACAACATATTTCTCATAGAGATCAGCATGTTCCTCCTGGAACTTTGCGTTATCAAAAACCTTTCTAACAGACGGTGCTATATACGAAACTCTGATATAATCATTCTCTGCTTTTTTCAGGTTATTGCTTTGCATTGACAATAGGATCGCATTCTGTAGCTCAGCTTTCCTATCCTCCAGCTTCTTAATATCGCCTACCAGCTTAATATATTCGTCCTGTAGCGTTAAAATATCATCTGGTATAGGAATATACTCTTTTGTCTTTTTCTTCGCCATAATCAAACAGAATCAGTTCTACGAGGTAAAACAATATCACATATCTGCTTACAAATCTCAATATCATATAAAGCATCATGTAGCTTTGAATCATCCACATTGATACCGAGTGCTTTCGCCACTGTCCCCTGTTTGAAATTCTCCATTTCAGCACGTTTCTCAGAAAGATACGGTGTAGCCAGAACCATTACATCAAAACAATTACTCCAGAACCATGATCCAAAGTACTTATCTCCGTTCTGTATAAACCATGCCCTAAGAAACGAGTTATCAAATGATGCTATATTGTAGCCAGCAAGGAAAAACTTGTCTTTTTTATTATATCGGTCAACATACTTTGAAAGTAAATCAACAAACTGTTTGTATATTTCCCCCATAGGAGGATATGCCATGATCTGTTCTTTTGTAACGCCAGCTACATCAAGAGCCTCCTGTAAGATCTCAGCTTTTGGGTTAGGCTGTACCTTGAAATCGAACTTTTCCTTAACTTCTCCGTCAACTACGATCATACCACTGAGCTGATGGATCCCATGTTTGTTTACAAGTGTGCCTGTTGTCTCCAGGTCAAAAAATAAAACTTTCATATTATTGTTTTTTTTATAACGTGAATAAATCCTTTGTCAAAATACTACTACCATAGATGGAAATGGAGCTGAGTTTTTTGATCCTCCAAACTTCAATCTGCCTTTTATGAATCTTATTTCCTTTGCTTTGTGGTAGATAAACTCATGGAAATACCTGGTATCTGTTCTTGCTGGTATAAGCATCACGACTGTTGTATCAGGCTTTCTACTCTCATTGTAACACTTCTTCACCCAGTCATACAGTTTTCTACCATAAGGAGGGTTACAAAATATCACATACCCCCCCCAATTTTGTGACAATCCGTCAGTTTCAGGGGTGAAATATTTACTACATTTAGCATTCTCAGGCAACGCACAGGGATCCAAATTGAAATGAAACTCCTTATCAAGCTCATCAAAGAACTCTTGCGGTGTAGCCCATACCTCATTTGCACTTGAAAATAAAACTTTATCCATCTGTCAATTCTGTTTTTTATATTCTCTAATTGCCTTACTTAAACTTTCTGTTTTATCCAGGAGGTTAGCCATCTTATCAATGTCAACCATAACCTCACCGTCCATCCATGCCCAGATCTTTCTAAGAGCCTCAGATATTGCTTTTGCCTCTTTGCTATCTTTCAGGGAATTTAGCACCTCCTTATTTGTCGCTGTAGCCCTACCATTTTCCTGAGCTGTCTGAACTGCTGTTTTTGCAGCCTTTACCTGTTCTTTCTCACTGTCATAGCTGTTTGCTATCTCCTTTGCTGCCTTAACAGACAACTCGCCTTTTACGATCTTGTCTTGAATGTATTGAGGCAAATCCAGAAGTGAAAGGCATTTGCTCACATAAGCCGTTGACTTTTTGAACTTATCAGCGATCTCAACCTGAGAATAGCCAAATTCCTCTTTGAACCTACGAAACATGATAGCACATTCATATTCCGTAAATCTCTTACCCTCATTACGCATCATCTGTTCGATATAAAGATCCTCCAGTGAAGCATCCCTGGGAGCCTTAAGAGCTTTGATATATTGTATGTCGGCACCCTCTTTTATTGCTTGCATTGTAGCACGGTAACGCCTTTCTCCATCAACCAGCTTATATTTTTCAATGCCATCCTCTTTGAAAGGAATAACCGTTACAGGATTGAGAACCCCTTTTGCTTTGATCTGTTCCTTAAGCTCATCCAGATCAAAATCCATACGGACGTTGAAATTATCAACAACAACTATATTTCGTGGATCTATAAGAAATATATCAGTCCTTTTTGTCACATTCGTTTCCATCTTTCGTATAATAGTTTTTATAATATTTACATGGTTTCTTTCTCGCTGTTATTTTCTTTTGTAGCTTACAACAGTACATCTGCGCACACTGAGGATTAGACCAGAAGTATTCGCAATCGCTACAGTGTCTAATTTCTTCACTCATCACTATCAAAGAATTGCTCATTTTCATCCTTAAAATACTCATAGGCTTCTTCACAATAAGAACCCTCACACAAAGAATCACAACCATGATCTATTTCTCCATTTTTCCAAGGGCAAAAATCGCAAAGCTCATCACCTAAAAGTTCTTTTGCTTCTTCCAAATCCATATCAATACCTAAAATCAGTGAAGTGAATTATAACACCATCAAATACATTTCCCTTATTACAGCCAAAAAACCATTCAGTAAAATCTTCAACACTCAAACCGTCATTCTTTGCCAGATCATAAGCGGAAACTTGTTTTCCATCAACCCAACACTGTGGAACTTCATCAGTGCTGCTATATGTCATTGTTATCTTCTGCAGTCCTATTTTATCATACCTGGCAAACTCTCTCTGTTCAGAATTATACGGTCTGCCAGTCCACTCTCTAACACTCAGATATTTCTTGCTTTTAGAAATATCATTGTATCTTTTATCCCATACATCTTTAGCGTTGTATCGTATGGTATGTTTCTTTATTCCATTTTTCAGCTTTTGTTCAAAGCCTGTTTTTTCACCAGCTCTGGAATGTGTTACTGGGAAAACTTTACATAAGGTCAGTATTACTTTTTTCTTATCCATGATCCGAAAATTTATGTTGCAATTTACCTGGTTTATTTTCTTCTACTACCTCCGTGTAGTTCTATTACATTGAATGATTTGAAACGATCAACCAAACGCCCCTCAAATCGCTCCTTAAGATCCTTAACAGATAGGTTGCTTGTGATATGATACTTTTTGCCTAACTGTTGGTAGATCTCATATCTTGCAAAAAGAAACTCATCTGTTACCTGTGTAAGTGTAGTTCCATAGCTCTTTTGATTTTCAGTCATAAGCCCAAGATCATTCAAACACACATTGAAAGGAGATCCCTCAAAGCTGTCTTTATTTGCTCCCTCATTGTATGTATATTTATCTATGTGCCCATTCAGCTTATAGTAGTTCATTAGCTGTGTAGAACTTATATTCTGAAAGCTGTTTTCATTTCGTGTCATTTTAAGATAATCAGAAAAGATCTGCATTATCATAGTCTTTCCTGTTCCTGGCTCACCGACAAGTAAAATGTTCTTGTGAATTTTATAGTGTTCGTTTGGAAATACTTCCTCAGCACGTTTACACCCATTGAAATAGTAAAGCAGAAAACGAAGTACATTTCTGTTATGATCATCTATATCAAATTGTGAAAACTCTCTGAACATATAACTATTACCAATCTCTTTAATCATTGCGGAATGCAAAGAGTACTGAGATTCATCGGTCATGTCATACTTAAAACCTCTGAGAATAGTCTTTCGGTGTTTCCATATCTCCATGTTCGCCTGTTGACTGGTTAGCATATTGCGTTCCTCCTGGAACAGCTTTATTGCCTGAATTATTTGTTCCTCCGTGAGTTTGCATCCATTGAGTTCCATTTTTATTTACCTCCTCATAATATCTATCAACTACCCAATTAAGAATAGTTCTATAGTCTGATTTATATTTTTTACCTTTTGATCCTTTGTAATTATCAAGGATTTCTATCATTCTTTTAGCAGCAGGCTCAGTATATTTATCAACCAGCTTTTTGTACTCATCATCTGTAAGAGTTACAAATTCAGCATAGTTCTTTTTCTTAACTTTTTCTGTTTTCTTCTGTTGCTGGTCTGTAGGTGGTGGCTGTTGTGGATCATTATCAAACAGATCAGGAACCTCTGGTATTGCAGTCGGAGCGTTTATATTAGCCGATAACTTTTCTTTTGTTTTATTACCTCCCTTTTTACCAGCCTCACGCCTTTTTGAGCTTATTTCATTAAGCCTTACCATCCTCCTACTGTAGTATGCACCATCCTCCCTGATCGCACAAAGTCCAGAACTACAAAGAATGTCTATCCAACTGCTACCTCCATCTGAATCATATCCTACAAGTCTTAAGATCTCATCTTTTGTATAGATTTCCTGGTTAGGTTTAAGCATAACGCCACGTTCTGCGCTCTCCCACATATAGCACAACATATCTATCCACATACCTCTAACACATGGAGCCAGGGATCTTACTACTGGATCCTTAAGCCAGATAGAAGTATTGAAAGGCATACTTGGAATAGCTGTTTTTTTCGCCATATTAGAGTTTTTATAAGTGGGGTGAGCAAAAGCCCACACCCACGCTGTTAATGCTTATACTTCCAAAACAGGTATATCTGTAGCGATCTTACGGATCTTTTCAATCACATTATCCAAACATCTGTCTCTGTATTCCTCGCAAAGTTCGTTTGCACCTGGAGAAACGAGCTGTAGAAGTACTTCTCCATTGCTCAGGTAGTGATCAAATTCTACTTCAATATTTGTCTTAGCTGTTCCCTTGAAAATAGGAATATTCACAGTGAATGATTTTGGCAGATTGCTTTCTACCTGGCTACGGTACACCTCAGCCATGGAGCCAGATGGATCACGCTGTTTCTGGATCTCAGTTTTTGCTTTTGCCGTAAAGTTCTTAAGGGTAGAAACGAGAACCATGCACTTTTCCTTGTCCTCAAATACACCTCTGTTCAATCTCAGGAATTGCCCCAGTTTTGACGGAACCCAGCCACTTTCAGCATTGTTAATTCCGAACTTCTCAAACACATCAGAAAATTCAACAGTACCCTTGATAATGCCTCTTGAATACTCATCATCTTCATTCACTGTAAGAGTGATTTCCATCTTTTCACGGTTAACCACCAGTGTAGCACGTTTCTGATCAATGGTATCAATTCTCTTTTCCAGCCAATCGAAAGGAGTTGAAATAACACCTGAAATGTTTGTTTTGATAGGAGCCTTAGTCGGCAGACTTTCTACAGCCTTAGCAGCTTCACCTGTTCTAAACTCAATCTGAATAGGTTTTTCACCTGTGTAGTGTTCAATGTTTACTGTCAAACCTTTTTCTTTCAATTCTTCCATTTTGAATAAAATTTTAGCGTTAATAATTAGTTATCTGTTCCTGTTTTTTCAGCAGAAGTTTCACGGATCATTCTAAATACATTCCTTTGCTTTTCTTCCTGTGACATTGCACGTGAATCAACTAAATAGCCGATAGGAGAATAGAATCCAACCATACCCTCATCTTCAAATACAAATTTGAAACAGTCTCCCTTAACCCATTCACCTCCAGCCTTAAGTTCCTCACGTAACTTCACTATCCTTTCTTGCAGTGGCTTAATACGTCCTTTGTAGTCAGCTCTGATTTCAGCAAGTTCCTGTTCAAGATCTGCTATTTGAATTGATACATTCGCCAATGATGCACGCCTCTCATTGATTTCCTGTTGGTCAAATTTCCTGGTATAACTTTTCTCTACAATCTGATCACAACTATCACGCAAGATCTGTTCTCGCTGTTCGATAGGAGTGTCTGCTAACATAATGTCTTTCATCCTACAATAAGTTTAATTGTTAGTAAATCAAAATCTATATGAAAGTGATATTTGTTCAGAATGACAAATAACAAAATCAGAATACTTATTACACCGTCAATGATACGCCATGTTAAATACCTTTTTGGTATAAAACACAAAGCCAAAATCAGTAAAAAACAAGCCCACTGAGAACTAATCAATCCAATAACACATGTTAGAAAATAAAGTACATTTACAACATAGTATGTTGCGAAAGTTGCACTCATATCATGTACATTTGACAAATCTCTGTATTTATTCACAGAAGCATGTATTTTCTTCACGGCAAACAGAGATAGGATCTCAAACGCCAGGAAAAAGGACACCAGTAAGTAAAATACATGTTCCATATTACTTTATCCTTTCTCCAGTTGTAAAGTTGTAAGACAGGTATTCAGCCCACAATTCTATAAACTGAGCACCGAAATACTGAGCCTTTTCCTCTGTTTCCTGGCACAAGCGGAACCCAAGGTACGCATCCGCATACGAGGAGCGATTAGTCGTAATCAGATAACCGAACCCCGCACTCGTACCAAGATTCGCATTAGCAGACAGGAGGGCACCCCTTTGAACTTCATTAAGTCTTTCAATCTCATCCTTAGTGTATAGCGCAAAGAACGGGTACCAATAGCATTTTTCTCCTTTTGGATCTGGCATAGGATCAAAGTTTTTACCCCATAAAGCCTTACTTACAGTCTCCAGCTTCATCAATGCTACAACATGTTTTGGCAAGTTCATATCAGGCTTAATAGTAGGTACACCAAGAGCCTCACAAGCATCCTCATAAGACTTGATAGTCTTATAATTATCCAAAGTAGGAGCTTCACGCTTGCAAAACAAAGCAGCCAGGACTTCTTTCATTTCATCAGTTTTAGCAGCCTGGAAAGCAGCCTTAACATCATTTTCTGTTACTTCAATTACTTTGTTCATCTTTCAATTTTTTTAATTTGGTTACTAATTTCTTTGATAATCTTATTGCATTTCCAACCCTTGTACTATGGTTAGGTGGAATGTTCTCAATCAACACAGGAATCAATCTGATCAATTCCGATACTACAGCATTTGGTATTCTTTTCATTTGTTTTCCAGTAGCGATCAGGATCTGGTATCTCTATTGAAAGGTATTCCCTGGCATACTCTCTTAGCTTTTCGCAATAAGTTGAGAATGTAACAGTGTCCATTGTTGCAGTAGAACCAGGGAACTCTATTATTTCACCTGTATGCTTGTTTACAACTTTATCTGCTGTCATTTGAGACTTGAAAAACTCATGTACCTGTTCAACAGAAACGAACTCCCAACCAGCATCCAGTAAAGCGTCAAGCAGCATAGGATATATACACCCCCACAACCATCCATTTTGATCATTAGAACGAGGCTTACGGACTTTCTTAACTTCCACCCGATATATTCCATCACAAACAGAGCAGAACCAGTTATAAAGTGGCTTAAGATCGAACAGCCCATTCTTTTTTTCTACCAGAACCTTAGACATATCAAATCCTGTTTATATTGATTACAAGACCTGGGTTAGCAGCATACACTACTTTTCCTGTTAATCTTTCAATTTCCGATACAAATAGCCTTTCATCAGAGTTGTTATCCGACATGTGAAGTAAGACAATATTCATACAGGATGATAGATCACATTCACTCAGGTAATTTTTACACGTATTAAGCTCCATGTGAGATACCATTAAGCGATCTTTTTGTGATTTCAAAGTTCTGCCAGCGTTAATAGCATCCATCAGCTTCACCATAGAATAATTACACTCAATCAAAACATGCGATAAACCGCCAAACATATAATCACATCTACAGCTATCAGTAAGAAATAGGATCTTTCCGCAATCAGGATGATCTATGTGATAGCCAACACAGGGTACATCATGGTTTGCCTCAAATGGCAATATTTTGAAGTTTCCAAGTTTATACCCTTTACCAGGCACAACAGGAATAGAACGTGTTTCGCTGTATATTCCTTTTGCAGTCCATACCTCTGGTAAAGCCAGCGTATAGAAGCCATTATCAACCATTGATTTTATGAATTTGGCATGATCGTTATGCTGGTGAGTGATAAGGCAGCCCACCACTTTCCTGATATTGAAATCAAGAGCCTTTTTCACCTCAGCAAAGCGTATTCCAGCTTCAATGATTAAAGCCTCTTTTCCATTGTCAAGAATGTAACAATTACCGCTGGATGAGCTACCTAACACTTTCAATTCCATAATCAATAACCTGGATCATCATCATTATTAGCTGGCGCAACACTGGAATGAGATACGTCCTCATAAGCTACAGATTCAGCATCTATCACCTTAACAGGCTGATCATCCACCTGTAGTACATTATCATCATAAGTTTCACCAGCAAAATCATTAGCAATAGCATTCTGCATTTCGATAGACAAGTAGCCATATTTACTTAGTAAAATTCGGATAACAGTCTTAATCGCCATACCGTGAAAGTTACCCATCCATCCTACAGTATTACTATCTGGCATAACAGGAGCACTTGCAAGTGCTATGAGACTTTCCACTGTAGTGTCTCTTTTAAGCCCCTTAGAGTACTTCTTAGCGTGCGTTGCCATCTGTTCAACCGTCATGTACAAAGTCTTAGAAAAGCCATTGAGAAGTTCAAAATAGCAGAAGTAACCAACAACCTTATCAGACAGCTTTTCTCCATCGAAAGCAATCTCACCAGTCAACTTATTGACCTTTCTTAGTTCACCCTCATATACAGCATCAGCATTCAGAGTTCTGTATTGACCTGTACGCATAGCAAGCTGTATATATCCTTTGTACCCCATTTGGAATGTTGGCACCATAACTTTGTCATAGATAGGCTTTCGTGTATTCGGATCAATAACCACATTTCCATTCTGATCAATTCTTTTAACTGACAAGTTGTATGGAATGATATAGGCATATCCAAGAGCCTTGTTTATAGGCAAATGCAATACAGCAGCTTTCAACGCCTCACTAACAACTGTTTTAGGATCGCAAAGCTGGAGATTACTATCTCCATTATACAAGTCAATTACGGAAGCAACGAATGTTCCAGAGTTTTTACCTAAAGCATTCTTGAACTGAGCCTGAACACTATCTGCATTGAGAATACCTTTCAGGACATCTACCTTTTTGGGCTGTTTAGCAACCGCCCCGCCATTTGCAGCCACATGGACTGCGGTTGATTGTGTAGTCATATCTTATTAGTTTACTGTTAGTTTATCTTTTGAAACGACCAAATTTATCACCTGAGATACAGTAGGAATAATCTTGTTAACTGATTCGCTGTTGTCAATAAAGATCGGTGCTGAAACTCCCTTGTATCGGCATATTGCGTTGATAATATCAAGACCAGCGTTAACCTTACCAGCAGTATTTACATCAGGATATGGAGTTCCGTTCACAGTACAAACGCATGTAAGTTTTTCACCACCATTAAGCTGTTCACTAACGAATGAGAAGTTAACCACCTCAAACATACCGTTGATCTTTTCCATGAGCTTTGCATCCTTATCCTTTTGGAAGGAGATCGCTGTAAATTCCCATTTTTCCAGATCAGCAAGAGCCTGGTTATTCTGGATTCTCTTTTCCTCCAGTTCCTCAATCTCCTTTTGAGATCGTTCTATCAGATCACGCTTAGCAAGTCTTTTATACAACTCCTGGATATTCTCATCCAAAGATGATTTAGCAAAACGAAGATCGCTAACATCTACAGGCTTAGATTCAACATTAAGCTGATTGTTAAGATCTGCTATTTCATTATTCAAGCTGATACATGTAGGATCATTCTTGATCATTGCATCAACATCAGGAGTTTCAGGGATATTAGCTTTCTGAACTTCGATTTCTCTCTCAATCAGTACGATTCTATCCTCTGATTCCTTGATTTTAGCGAGAATACCATCACGCTCAGCCTCTTTCCTTTTTTTCAATTCAACCAGTGAAAAACCTTTGTCCTTATTTTCTTTTAATCTTTTAGCCTTATTCTGATTGAAATTAGCAAGCAGCTCATTCTGCTTTGCCTCAATATCATCAACCTCTAACTGGCGTTTACATGTTGGGCAAACAAAGGCACCCTCTGGGTATTGTATTGTTTCTGCATTGATCTGCCTGTATTCATTTCTCAGAACAGACAGATTTTCTTCGATTCTCTGTATTTCTGATTCACAGTTTGCCAGTGAACTACGATTCAGTTCAAGTTCCCTGGTTTCTGTTTTATGGTTATACTCCAGATCTTGTAATTTCATCATAACCTTATTTCTCTCAGATCCAGCAGCAGCCTTGATCTCATTCTGACGGCTAACCAGGGACATCCTTTTGTCTCCTATTGTTCTTTGTATTCCAAGTTTACGCTGGCTTTCCTGTTCGTTAATCTTAGACTTATCAGCGATCTGATTATCTATCTCAGAAACACGTTGTTTCTTCTGTTGCAGTTCAACTTCAAGAGCTTCCCAATCTTCTGATTCTGGCATCAGTTTTCTGGCTGTATCTATTTGTGACGGAATAACAGCAAGAACATCTTTACATGCCTTTTTCTTAGCAGCTACTTCTTTGGAGAACTGGGAAAGACTTCTACCAGACAACTGAGACAAAAGTTCAATATATTCAGGCTTAATAGCAGCCACTTCATCATCAGATATACCGCCAGCCATATCAAGCAGAAGTTCTTTTTGTACGTCTGCCTTAAGAGAAGTGAAATAGAAAGGATTTGTTACCATCCTGAAAAGATCCTCAGTAAGAATAGCATCTACTTCACTTTCATACTCTTTCTTTGTCGCCAGCTTAACATCGTTAAGATAAAATTCAGTCTCATGGTTCTTTAGAGTTTCCTCAGTAGTACCCCTGGGCTTAACCCATTTCTCAACATAGTTACGCTGGAATTTCATTTCCTTTCCGTCAACACTAATTACACCAGCAACATAATGCTCCAGGCGTAGGATAGGTCTCTTTGTAGCTGGATCAATGGTTTTGATATTGAAATTACTGTCAGACCTGCCTGTACTATCTTTTCCGAAAAACAGCCATGTAAAAGCGTCAAAAATAGTAGTCTTACCTGTTCCATTGTCCCCACTGATTACAGTTACCCGATCTGAGAAGTTTACTTCCAGGTTTCTTACACCCTTGAAATTTACCAGGTGTAACGATTTTAGTTTAATTTCTCTCATGTTACTTATTGATTATTGAATTGATTTTTTCTGATTTGTCAGCAGCTAAAAGATCTGCCATTGAATAGAGTACTTTGGATCTACTACTACTTCCAGATCTCATAGGTGAAACAGTACCATTATACACCCACCTTTTCACTCTGCTTTCCTGGAATAGCCTGTAAGCCTCACGCTGTGATATAAGATCATCACCTGGCTTTGTCTGCTTTATGTAGTTAGCAGCCCCAAGCTCAGCCATTTCCTTACAGATATTCTTTATTTCGTATAGTTCCAAAGTTATTGCCATATTATTTATTCCTTATTCTTTTGAAATATGATCTAACACTCTCTGTTCCATACATATCATCCGTATAGAATACATAAGAAAGAATTAAACAGAAAAAAGCAGTGAAATAATGCCACCAGGCATGGAAAAAGATTGCTCCAATTAGAGCGAAAATACCAAAGGCAAATGATATTACCCCTTGTACTAAATTCATTAAAGTTTCTGATTTCATCGGTGTTGCATTTTTAGATGTTAAACAATTCATTTTCTGGAACTCCAAGTTCTTTAGAGATTATGGAGATTTTGAGTGCATCAGGCTTTTGTGTGCCTGCCAGCCAGCATCTAACAGTAGTAGGGTGTACCTTGCAGATTTCTGCCATCCTCCTTACAAAGTCAGCTTTCGGTGCTTCAACCTTTCGGTTAGGTAGTCGGTCATAAATTTTTCTGAATGTACTTTTTTTCATTTTTTACTCGGTTTAATACGTTCCGCAAACACATTTTAGCTATATTTGCACCATTACTATTATTATCATGTTGCAAATATACAGAATTTAATTCTAATAAAACAAGAATTTACGGAGTTATTTTCAGAATATTTTGCGCAAAAAATGTAACACTTTGATTTTCAATTAGAAATAAACTCGGTAAAAATGAGCAAAACAAAAGATAGATTACTGGAGTTTCTGAAATACAAGAAGCTCGGACAACAGAAATTTGAAATATCTATAGGGATGAGTAACGGATGGGCAAACAAGGTCGGTGACAACATACGTGAAACCACACTAAATAAGATAAAAGAAGTTTATCCAGAATTAAACATAGCATGGCTTAAGGCTGGTATTGGCTCAATGCTTATCAATGGAGATAATGAGGTAACTTTAGAAACTCCAGAAGATGATAACCAGGAAACGACTGCAAAGCTCGTACCCCTTTTGCCGATAGCAGCACAAGGTGGAAGTCTTAACGATTTTGTTGTATCAGTAAAAGATAGTGATTGTGAAAAGGTAGTATCTCCGATAAAAGGTGCTCAGTTTGCTATGCCTGTAAGTGGTGATAGTATGGCTCCAGAATATCCTAACGGATCACAGATCTTTATCAAACGTATAAATGAAAAGGCATTTATAGAGTGGGGTAAGGTGTATGTACTTGACACTTGCAACGGAACAGTTATAAAGATATTGGTTCCGTCTGAAAAAGATGGATATGTTCGCTGTTTATCAATCAATAAAGATCCTATCTTTGCACCATTTGATGTTTCCTGGAGTGACGTTTATGGAGTGTACAGAGTTCTATTATGTATGTCAGTAAAATAAACAGTCATGGAAAAGTATTACACAATGGTAATGGATCTCTATAGGGATGCCATTACAGGAAATTACCAGGTAAATCAATCTACAGATGTAAAAAAAGAGTTGTATTGTGCCATAACAGCATCCAGGATAAAAGGAGAAAAAACAGAGGTGCTGGAGGACTTAATCAAGAGAATTAACGAACTGGAGGAAAAACAATGAAAAAAACTATATTAGCAGCATTGATGGTTGCATTCTTATCAGGATGCTCAAAAGAGGACAATACGGTTACAATAACCAATTTATCAGGTAAATCATGGTATGAAACACAGGTTTGGTTCCGACAAACAGAAGATGGTGAGTTGTCTGGATATACAGAGGTTGGAACTGTTGATGTCGGATCATCGTGTGTTGTCGAAACGGACGATCCTATCTTTTACATATACGCAAAAGACAATAGAGGAAAAATGATCATGTCTAAAAACATACATATCAATGGAAGCAAAGCCACAGTTAAAGAAAGTGATTTATACTAATGAATACAAATGTGAGCAAACAGATTATAGAAAGATTCTATTCAGCCCTGGACGCAATCATAGAAGCGAAAAAGATCAGAGGCGTTAACACATACTGTAGGTTGTATGATATAGATAGGAGAAACTTTATTGCACAAAGGAAAGATCTTGATCGTGGCTGGTTTCAGGTTTCCTGGCTACAGCCCATGGTACGTGAATATGGTGTTAGTGCAAGATGGCTACTTACTGGATATGGTAAAATGTTTGAATAATGGAAAAGGTTTCAATAGATGATTTATTAAAGTTCTCTACATTGATAGAGAAAGAGACTTATTTCAATTTATTGGAATTAAAAATAACAGGAGCGAAGTATGTAAATGTTCCATCTGGAACACTTGAAAAGCTAAAAAGAATGAAAAAGTCAAAGAAATAAGCGGTACCCTTTGGTATCGCTTTTTCTTTCCCCCTACACCCCCTATCTTTATACATATACAACATTATTATAATATATATAGTATATATAGTATAGTGTTTATGCTTTTGCTTAAGCAAATTACAACAATGCTATATTTGATTATCAGACTATTATAAAATTTTGCTTAGGCAAATTTATTTTGCGCCTTATTTTTTGCTTAAGCAAAACAAAGATAGATTTTTACTGATTATCAGCTAATTACGTTTTTTTGCTTAGGCAAACTGTTTTGCTTAAGCAAATTGTAATGTTCCTAATACTGATTATCAGATATTTACAAAGTTTTGCTTAAGCAAAATACATATTTTAGTTAGTGAAATTACGGTGAAATATTTTGCTTAAGCAAATTAATATATATCTATTTTGTTTTTCAATGAGTTACATAATTTTTCTTAGGCAAATATTATTTTTGCTTAAGCAAAACAGGCTCATCTACCTTAGACAGATCCAGTGAAAGAAGATCCAGAACTTTCCTGTTTGCCTGGTCTATAGGATCCCAGCTTTTCTTTATATATATGTCTGTTACCCTCATAGAATCATCCACATGGTTTAATGCAGTATGAACGGTATATTTGTCAACCCCTGCATCATTCGCTGCTATTGTAGCCCAGCTATGACGAGCTGCGTAAAACTCCAGATCGTCAACACCTATCAATGCACCAATCTTTTTCAATCCCTTGTTAATGGCAGCACTTAGTGTATCCATATTAGAATACATCTTATAAAACCTGAACACCCTTTCACCTGACGGATCTCTGTATTTCTCAATAAGAGGCTGTATCTCTGGTTCAACTTTGATGGATATTTCAGCGTTATCTATTCTGCGTTCTTTTGTTTTGGTTCTCTGATACGTGATCCTGCCATTCTTATAATCGGTACAATTAAATAAATCAACACCATTCATTCCTACAAGGCAAAAGCTGATCAGGAATATATCTCTTGCAAAGTTAAACCTATTGGTTCCAGGTTGCAGAATTGTAGTATAATCAAGATCAGCGATAGCTTTAATCTGTTCAACGGTTAAAGCTCTTTTCCTGGCTGCTGGCAGCTTCGGAAAATCAATATGGTTGAAAGGAGAATTTGGGATCCTTATAATACCAGCATCCTCATCATTGAACTCTTTTTTTGCCCTGTTGTGGATAGCTCTCATCCTATTCAGGTAGTTATGTGTTGAATACCCCCTTGTTACATTTGGCTGGCTTGCTATCCATGAAGCCCAATCCTGGAGGAACTTTGCAGTTATCTCAGAGATCATAACCTTGTCACGTCCGACAAACTTAACCAGGGAATTGATAGCACACACATAGCTGTTGGCATTTCCAGTGTGCCCTGTAGATCTCATTCTTTCTATCTCTTTCCAGGTATAAGCTACAAAGTCAAGCTCAAATTTACCTGGTGTATCATTTGTTATAAGATCAACCACCTGCTCAATGGTCATATCCTTAAGCCTCTCACCAACACGATCACAAGCTGATCTGTATTTCCGAATCAGCCCATCCGTCAAATCTATGTATGTTTGATTTTTTATCTTAAGTGAGCGAGTAAGATCCTTTTGGGTAACATACCAAACTGTAGCCAGGTATTTCTTTTTCTTGTTATGAGTAACCCTTATCTTTATATTATAGGTACCATCTTCCTTTTTCTGGTGAGCATAAACTTCTGCTTTGAATGTAGCCATATATTTGTTTCTGTAGAATATTTGTAGAACTTTTCACAGCAAATATATGTCTTTTTTGCGGTAAATGCAGAAAAAAGGCTCACCCTTTTTTTACAAGGATGAGCCATCAGGTAGCTCCGAGGGGAATCGAACCCCTATCTAAAATTTAGGAAATTCTTGTTCTATCCGTTGAACTACAGAGCCTTATGGAATAACCTATATTCCTATTTGTTGTTTATAACCCAATGTCAATGGAATAAATGTCTATTTCGGAAACCTAATGTTTAGGAAACCGTAGTTCTATCCATTGAACTACAGAGGCGTAAAAAACAATGCAAAGATAGAATTTTATTTGCATTTTCAAACGAAGAGCAACAAGTTTTTTACAGATACAGTTCTTTAGACAAAAGGCCTGGTATCGCATACAGCCGGAATATCTTTGAAGAGACAATCTGCCTTTCGGAAGATATTCCGGCTTTTTGTATCATGCTGTTTGCCACACATAAAAAATCATCAAGACCATTTTATAGAATCATAGGAACCGTGTTTTCGGCTGGCTGATCAGAATCATTTTTTGAAACGTACCAGCGAAAAAAGAAAGATACCTGAAGCAAAATAACCGCCACACTTTCTGCATAAAAACAAGAAAGAGGTTGCGTCCCCAAAGGAACGCAACCTCTCCTATATTATATTCAAAACTTTCCTTTAAGCGGCAACCTGATCATTCTCCTTAATCTTCTTACCCATAGTCAGGAAGGCAACCGGAGCCGCCATGAAGATAGAAGAACAAGTACCGATTACCACACCCAGAATCATGGCAAAGGCAAAGCTGCGGATGCTCTCTCCACCCAGGAAGAAGATACACAGCAATACCACCAATGTGGTGAGTGAAGTATTGATTGTACGAGTCAATGTAGTATTCAATGAGTCGTTGAACAGCACCTGCTTGTCGCGTGTCGGATACAAGTGCAGGAATTCGCGGATACGGTCGAATATCACCACTTTATCATTAATAGAATAACCGATAGCTGTCAGGATCGCACCAATGAAGGTCTGGTCAATCTCCAAAGAGAACGGAACCCAACCCCAGCACAATGAATATGCACCGATAATCAGGAAGGTATCGACAGTCAACGCTGTTACAGCACCCACAGAGAAGGCCACGTTACGGAAACGCAACAGAATGTAGAGGAAGATAGCTATCAGAGCCAATACTACAGAAGCGATAGCTCCGTAAGTGATATCTTCAGCCACAGAAGGACCAACCTTCTGAGAACTGATGATAGAACCACCGGCACGCTCATCTCGGTCGATAAAGGTTTCCAGATCCAGATCCTGAGCCAACAGACCTGCCCCCTTCAATGTTTCGAACAGCTTAGCCTCGATCTCAGAGTCTACATTGGTTCCTGACTCCTGAATACGATAGTTGGTAGAGATACGCAAAGTGTTGCCCTCGGTACCCAAAGCAATTACCTGAGTAGTCGCATCGGCAAACTTGTTGTTCAACAAAGCTCTTACCTGCTCCGGTTGTACCTGTTTCTCGAAAAGAACCACGAAGTTACGTCCACCCGTAAAGTCGATACTCTTGCTCAAGCCACGTACGAACAAAGAACCGAGGCTGACCACAATCAGAACACCGAATACGATGAATGACTTCTTGTAAGCACTCATAAACTTATAGTGAGTATCTGTCAAGAACTTAGCAGACAGAGAAGTTGTGAAAGTCAGATTTGTCCACTTGTCTTTCTCCAGGAAGTGATCATAAACCAAGCGGGTCAAGAACACAGCTGTAAAGAAAGATACCAGGATACCGATGATCAAGGTAGTGGCAAAACCACGGATAGGACCAGTACCGAAGTTGAACAGGATCACACCGGTAATGATAGAAGTCAAGTTAGAGTCGAAAATCGCAGAGAAGGCATTTGAATATCCATCCTTCAAAGCAGCACGTACATTCTTTCCTGCGCGCAACTCTTCTTTCGTACGCTCGTAAATCAACACGTTAGCATCCACCGCCATACCCAAAGAAAGCACCATACCGGCAATACCGGACATTGTCAGCGCAGCCTGGAATGAAGTAAGAATACCTAAAGTGAAGAAGAAGTTCAGAATCATAGCACCGTTTGCCACCATACCCGGAGTGAAGCCGTACATGAAGCACATAAAGAACATCAGCAGGATGAAGGCAATCACGAATGAGGTGATACCCTGATTAATAGATTCCTGACCCAAAGTAGGACCAACAATTTCCTCGGATACGATATGTGCCGGAGCCGGCATCTTACCAGACTTCAATACGTTGGCCAAGTCACGGGTATCTTCAATTGTAAATGAACCGGTAATAGAAGAAACACCACCGGAAATCTCGCCCTCTACATGAGGAGCGCTATATACATAACCGTCGAGCACAATAGCGATGAAACGTCCGGCATTCTTCTTGGTCAGAACAGCCCAGCGACGAGCACCGTCGGTGTTCATGGTCATGCTGACACATGGACGTCCAAACTGATCGAAATCATCCTTAGCATCAGTAATCACATCACCTTCCAGCGGAGCACGACCGTTACGAGAAGTGACTTTAAGAGCGTGCAACTCATAAATATCACCGGCAGTACCTTTGCCTACAGGCTTAACACCCCAAACCAGCTTCATGTCTGAAGGAAGAACTTCCTTAGCCTCAGGAGAAGCCAGACAAGCGTTTACTGCAGCAGTATCACGCCATACAGAATAACCGACAACGCTTCCGGATGGTCCCTGAGCAAACTGCAGAACAGATGCCAGCGGATGCTCCTTACGCAACTTAGCGTCAGTCTCACCGGTAGTAGCGGCAGCCTTAGCCTGTGCCTTGTCACCACCCTTCAATGCGGCAGCCAGATCAACAGCCGTTGCAGAAGCCTTCGCAGTATCGGTCACGGTTGTATCGGCTACAGTTGTATCGGCAGGAGCGGCAGCCTGTGCTGTAGTATCGGCCGTTGCACCGGCAGTAGCCAGACGACCGTCCAGAGAAGCCAGATAAGGAACGGCCTCCTGAGTGGTATAAGTTTCCCAGAACTCCAGGTTAGCACTACCCTGCAACAATTTACGTACACGGTCCGGCTCCTTGATACCCGGCATTTCTACCATGATACGACCCATTTGTCCTTCCAGAGTCTGGATGTTCGGCTGAACGACACCAAAGCGGTCGATACGGGTTCTCAATACATTATATGAATTATCTACCGCAGCCTTAACCTCTTCTCTCAATACAGCTTCTACTTCGGCATCAGTACTCTTTGAAGAAACCTTACCTTTCAGCTGCTGAGTGGCAAACAGTTCTGCCAAATTAGAGTTAGGCGCCAATTCTTTATATTTGGCAACAAACAGCTTGATGAAGTCGCTCTGGCTCTTTTCAGCTTCGGTCTTTGCATAATCTACAGCCTGCAAGAAAGCTGGATCCGTTTTATGATCAGCCAAAACCTTGACAACATCCGGAACAGATACCTCGAGGATCACATTCATACCACCCTTCAGGTCAAGTCCCAGACCAATCTCCATCTCACGACATTCTTTCAATGTCCATGTACCCATCCACACCGGCTCGTTCATTACTGAATCCAGGTAGTGGTTGCCTGCCTCTGCACCCTGAGTCTTGGTAATCTCCTCTGCCTTGTTCATCTGATAACGAGTAACAAATGAGAAGGACAAATAGAAAATACAAACAAGAGTCAGCAACAGGGCAAACACTTTTACAAATCCTTTGTTTTGCATTTCTAAATTGTTATTTACTTTATTATTAATTTACTGATATTAGTTACGGAAGCGCAAATATAAGTTTTTTTTAGATTAAGTCCGAAAATTAAGGGATTAATTTAATCTTTTGTACCCATTTTATCCTTATCTATATAGGTTATGAGCGGATAATGATCCGAAGTTTTTATGGATCTGTCTATTTGTGACGCATAAGATTTCAAATTCTTTGAATGAAAGATATGATCGATCCGCACATAAAAAAGATCTTTATTATAAGAGAATCCCGGTCCGTTACCCGACTCCACAAACGAACTGACCAAATTCTTGCCAAAACGGTTACAAGTATAGGAAATAGGAGAGTCGTTAAAATCACCACATACAATAACCGCAGAACTACGGTCCCGTTTGATGTATTTCTGAATAATATCAACTTGTGGAGAACGGATTTCAGAAGCAAGAGCCATTTTTCTCATCAAAAGCCGTATCCCATTCTCCATATTTTCTTTCTGAGGATCAAAAATCATACTTTTATACATGCTCTTATCCTCAGCAGTAAGACGGTTCGACTCCAAATGATTGTTGATGACCAAAAGTGTATCTCCTTCATAAAGCAAATGATATGCGACACTGCCATTTGTCTTACTGTCGTACTTGATTGGTTCTACAGAAAGAACCGGCATTTTAAAATAAGAATGCTCCAACAGTTCCTTTCCTGTATCCACGACTTTTGGCACATAATATCCAGCCTGTTTCATCTTTTCATTTAATAAAGATAAGACAGGACCGGAAGCTTCCTGCAGGCAAACAATATCGGCATCCGACTGTACTATGTAATTCAAGATGGCATTTTCCTCTTTCTTTTTACTTTCCTCGGAGCCACCGAAAAAAGCGACATTATAGGTCAGCACCTTAAGAGCCCCCTCAGGAGGAGTACTTTTCAGATTAACAGGAGCATAATCATATATAAAAGGAGCGCTCAACAATAAAGCTACCACAGGAATCCAGACATATCGTATATAGAATATAAGCCACCAAAACAAAAACAGCAGGTTTACAATCACAAAAAAAGGAAAGGTCAACCCGAAAAGAGAAAGGCGTGGCCAATTCTCGGGCACCAGATAAACAGACCAGCAAGACAATAACAAGAGCAGAGACGAAGTGATATTCGCCCCTGCTATCATCTGTAATATCATCTTTGTAAACTTCGTCAACATAACCTACTGCTGGCTTGCATCAAACAATTTCCGCTTTTCTTCTTCGGTAAGACTGCCATAACCATCCCGCTTGACTTTTTCCAATATACGGTTTATCTCTTCAGCACGTTGCTTCTTACGGGCATTATAATCCATATCATCCGTCATACGGCCGTGAGATGCCTTCATTTTGGGTTTGGCTGAAAAAAATCTGCGGAAAAAATCCTGCACTTTTCGTTTCAACTGCTCACCGGTCGATCCGCTACCATAATAAGTCCCCCCACCGTTGTTTTTTCTCCAGTACATAATCAACAGCCAGGCAAAAACCATACCTCCCAAATGGGCAAAATGAGCGACTCCGTCGCCTCGGTTACCTAATCCCAACAATAATTCCAACACGGCATAACCGATTACAAAATACTTTGCCTTAATCGGTACCGGCAACGGAAATATAAACATCCTTTCATCAGGAAACGTCACACCAAAAGCCAGCAAAATGCCATAAACGGCACCAGAGGCCCCCACTGTAGTCCAAAAATTCAAATATGTAGAAAGAGGCATGGTATAGCCATCAACAGAAACCAATCCGTCCAAAGGCAAGGCACCTAAGCCATTAACCTGAAAAGAAATATACTGAACGATTTCCTGCGTCAGGCCGGCACCTATTCCACAGATCATATAAAACAGCAGAAAGCGCTTTGGCCCCCACATCGATTCCATAACCCGTCCAAACATCCACACAGCCAGCATATTGAATAAGATATGCTGAAAATTACCATGCATAAACATATAAGTCACCAACTGATACAGGTGAAAATCCGAAGCCAGGAAGAAATGGAGTCCCAGAATGTCATTCAGATCCATATCATATCGCATTCCCAGAATCTGTTGTGCCAAAAAGAAAAGAACATTGATGATAATCAAGTTTTTGGTAATGGGTGGCATATTCATCATATTGTTATTTTAAAATCATAAAAACCAGGTGCAAAAATAAAGATTTTATTCCATTTGCTTCATATCAGGAACGCATTTGACGATTATTTTTCGTAAAAAGAAATACTTTTTCAGAAAATAATTTGATTTAAACGGTAGTTTATCTATATTTGCGACATTATTATTATTAATTGAAACTTCTAATTTATAACGACATGAATAAAACAGATTTGATTAATGCCATTGCAGAAGGTGCAGGCTTAAATAAAGTTGAAGCAAAAAAGGCTCTGGATATTTGCCTGAGCAGTATTTCAGAGGCTCTTAAGCAGGGAGACAAAGTTTCTCTCATCGGTTTTGGAACATTCTCTATCACAGAGCGCCCAAGCCGTACCGGTATCAATCCAAGAACCAAGGAACAGATCACCATTGACGCCAAGAAGATTATCAAATTCAAGGCTGGAAGCGAACTGACAGACTCTATTCAGTAATCACATAACACTTAAGCATCGGACTCTGCTCCGATGCTTTTTTATTTTTCAGCCTAATAAAGCTAAAGTTTACGTTATCACGCCCTTTCTAATATAAAATTAAAGCCGGAGTATTCCGAATATCCCTTTTTCTGCGTATCTTTGCGGACAAAATCATACTTTATTCGTTTATGGAAATTGAGAAAAAAATCATATCGGCAGTAGCAGCCGGTATCAAGCAGCTTTACGGTCAGGAAGTACCGGAAAGCACGATACAGTTACAAACAACCAAAAAGGAATTCGAAGGCCATCTCACTCTGGTTGTTTTTCCGTTCTTGAAAGTATCTAAAAAGAAGCCGGAAGACACGGCTCAGGAGATCGGAAATTATCTGAAAGAAAACATTTCCGACATTATAGCCGATTTCAATGTCATTAAAGGTTTCTTGAACCTCACGATCTCTTCTGCCTGCTGGATTGACCTGCTCAACTCTATTCACAAGCAGGAAAAATTCGGTTTCACACCGGTTACCGAGCAATCTCCGCTCGTTATGATCGAGTATTCTTCTCCGAATACCAACAAGCCATTACACCTGGGCCATGTTCGCAACAATCTTTTAGGTTGGGCACTGGCACAGATTATGGAGGCCAACGGAAACAAGGTTGTAAAGACCAATATCGTTAACGATCGCGGTATCCACATCTGCAAAAGTATGCTGGCTTGGCTGAAATATGGTAATGGCGCCACTCCGGAGTCAACAGGCATTAAGGGAGACCACCTGATCGGCGACTACTATGTAGCCTTTGACAAACACTATAAAGAACAGATCAAGGAACTGATGGCTCAAGGCATGAGCGAAGAAGAAGCCAAGAATGAGGCTCCGCTGATCAAGGAAGCTCGCGAAATGCTGGTAAAATGGGAGAACAATGACCCTGAAATCCGCGCTTTGTGGAAGAAAATGAACGACTGGGTTTACGCCGGATTTGACGTTACCTACAAGGCTTTGGGTGTAAGCTTCGACAAGATCTATTACGAGTCTGACACTTATCTCGAAGGAAAAGACAAAGTGATGGAAGGTCTGGAAAAGGGATTCTTCTTCAAGAAAGAGGACGGATCTGTTTGGGCCGATCTGACCAAGGAAGGACTGGACGAGAAACTGTTGCTGCGTTCCGACGGTACTTCCGTTTATATGACTCAGGACATCGGTACCGCCAAACTGCGTTTCCAGGATTATCCGATTAACAAGATGATCTACGTAGTGGGTAACGAGCAGAATTACCACTTCCAGGTCTTGTCTATCCTGCTCGACAAGTTAGGCTTCGATTGGGGTAAGAGCCTGGTACACTTCTCTTACGGAATGGTGGAACTGCCAAACGGAAAGATGAAGAGCCGCGAAGGAACCGTTGTAGATGCCGACGATCTGGTTGCCGAAATGATCGCTACTGCCAAGCGTACTTCTGAGGACAAGATCAACAAGCTGACCGACATCAGCGAGGAAGAGGCAAACGAAATTGCCCGCATCGTGGGTCTGGGCGCCTTGAAATACTTCATCCTGAAGGTTGACGCCCGCAAGAACATGTTGTTCAACCCGGCAGAAAGTATCGACTTCAACGGTAACACCGGTCCGTTTATCCAGTATACCTATGCCCGTATCCGCTCTATCCTGCGCAAGGCAGCCGAAGCTGATCTGACCATTCCGGCCGAACTGCCTCACAACACAGAACTGAGTGAAAAGGAAATCAGCCTGGTACAGAATCTGGCCAACTTTGCCCTGATTGTCAAACAGGCCGGCAACGACTATAACCCGGGATGCATTGCCAACTACTGCTACGAGTTGGTAAAGGAATACAACCAGTTCTATCACGACTTCAGCATCCTGCGCGAAGAGGATCAGAACAAGAAGATCTTCCGTCTGGCACTCTCTGCCAATGTAGGCAAGATCATCAAACTGGGAATGAGCCTGCTGGGTATCGAAGTACCGGAAAGAATGTAAGATTTGTTGCATGAGCAAACAAAAATATTATGTAGTGTGGAATGGAGTCTGTCCGGGAATCTATACATCCTGGACAGACTGCAAACTGCAAATCAACGGTTATACTGGAGCTGTCTACAAGTCTTTCGACACGAAAGAAGAAGCGGAAAAAGCCTACCAGTCGCCACCTGAACTTTATTTTCAAAAAAAGACAAGTTCCCCCACACACCCGAACAATCCCGCAGTAGAGCGCAGTGACTCGATATTGATGTTACCCCCGGAGGTAACAGCCGAAGCACTGGCTGTAGATGCAGCTTGCAGCGGTAACCCTGGAAAAATGGAATATCGGGGTGTTTATCTGAGAACGGGTGAAGTTGTTTTCCATTACGGACCGGTACATGGCACCAACAACATCGGTGAATTTTTAGCCATAGTACACGCTTTGGCACTGCTCAAGCAGAAAAACAGTTCCATGCCCATATATTCCGACAGTAAAACAGCCATACTTTGGGTCAGCAAAAAACAATGCAAGACCAAACTGGAACTCAATGCCAAGACCGCTCCCCTACACGACATGATCCGAAGAGCGGAAAACTGGCTGAAAAACAACACCTACAACACCCGTATTCTGAAATGGGAAACAGAAATATGGGGAGAAATTCCAGCCGACTTCGGGCGTAAATAAATCTATATAAAAAGTTTTATGAGAGAATTCTTTCAAGTGATGAGAAGATTTGCCTGGCCATATAAAAAATATATGGTAGGATCAATCCTATTCAATCTTCTTTCGGCAGCTTTAAACGTATTTTCGTTTCTGTCACTCCTGCCTTTGCTGAATCTGTTGTTCGGAATGGATACGGCACAATATCATTTTATCAGCTGGAACAATCCGGATATGGGAATCAAAGATATTGCCATTAATAACCTGTACTATTATACCACAGTACTGATCGGCCAGTATGGCGAATCCTTGTCCCTACTGTTCATCGGACTGTTTCTGGCATTCGCCACTCTGCTGAAAACCACCTTTTATTTTGCTTCATCGGCCATTATGATTCCGCTCCGTACCAATGTGGTACGAGATATCCGTGTACTGCTGTACAACAAAATCGTGCGCCTGCCGATTTCCTTCATGTCTGATGAAAGGAAAGGAGACATCATAGCCCGTATGAGCGGTGACGTGTCAGAAGTGGAAAACTCTATCACCAGTTCACTGGACATGCTGATCAAGAACCCCATACTGATCCTTTTCTATTTCACCACCATGCTGATTACCAGTTGGGAACTGACCTTATTTACCATTATTGTTATTCCGGGAATAGGTTGGGTCATGGGAAATATTGGCCGGAAACTGAAACAACGCTCTCTTACCGCACAGAATCTTTGGAGCGACACCCTGACTCAATTGGAAGAAACGCTGGGTGGTCTGCGCATCATCAAGGCATTTATTGCCGAAAAGAAGATGAGCGACCGTTTTGAAAAGTGCTGCAATGAATATCGTCTGGCTTGCAATCGGGTAGCCACCCGACAGGCATCAGCCCATCCGGTCAGCGAGTTTTTGGGCACCTGCCTCATTGTATTGGTTTTATGGTTTGGCGGAACACTGATCTTTTCCGACCATTCTCCGATCGACGCACCGACCTTTATTTTTTATCTGGTCATCCTGTATAGCGTCATCAACCCTCTGAAGGATTTCTCAAAAGCCGGTTATAGCATTCCTAAAGGATTAGCCTCAATTGAACGTATTGACAAGATTCTAAATGCAGAGAACCCGATCAAGGATCCTCAGACACCACAACCAATCAAAGATCTGGAAACAGAAATCGAATTCCACGACGTCACGTTCCAATATACACCGGCCAAACAGGTGCTCAAGCACATCAATCTGACAATCAAAAAAGGACAAACCATTGCCTTGGTAGGCCAGTCAGGCTCCGGTAAATCCACCCTGGTAGACTTGTTGCCCCGTTATCACGATGTCACCTCGGGCAGCATAACCATCAACGGAACAAATATCAAGGACTTCAGTATTCAGGGTCTGCGTTCCATTATAGGTAATGTAAATCAGGAAGCAATTCTCTTCAACGATACATTCTTCAATAATATTGCTTTCGGTGTAGAAAATGCTACAATGGAACAAGTCATCGAGGCCGCAAAAATAGCCAATGCCCATGATTTTATCATGGAAAGCGAAAATGGATATGATACGAATATCGGTGACCGTGGATGCAGACTTTCCGGCGGACAGCGCCAACGTGTAAGCATAGCCAGAGCCATCCTGAAAAATCCGCCGATTCTGATTCTGGACGAAGCCACTTCTGCCCTTGATACCGAATCAGAACGCCTGGTACAAGAAGCGTTGGAGCGCCTGATGAAATCACGCACCACCATCGCCATTGCCCACCGTTTGTCTACCATCCGTCACGCAGACGAAATCTGTGTGATGCACGAAGGAGAGATTGTAGAACGCGGCACACATGAAGAGCTTCTGGCCAAAGGCGGCTATTACAAGAAGCTCAACGATATGCAACAATTATAATTCAGACACCCAAACTTTTAGGGCCGGATCATATTTCTTGATCCGGCCCTAAAAGTTTGGGTGTCATGGTATAAAAAGAAATGGATCTTGACAAAACAGAAAAATGTTACCCCTGCATCATCTAAAAACATTATGAGCACAGCAAAAAACAGCACCCCTGTCGCACGATTAAAATAAAAAGTACGTACCTTTGCCCGCATGAAAGTAATTGTAGACAATAAAATCCCCTTCATTCGCGAAGCAATAGAAAAAATTGCCGATGAAGTGGTCTATATAAAAGGAAACGAAATGAGTGCTTCCGACGTGGCAGATGCCTGCGCTCTGATAGTACGTACCCGCACCCGGTGCAACCGGGAACTGTTGGAAGGCAGCCGGGTGAAATATATTGCCACAGCCACCATCGGGTTCGACCATCTGGATGTAGAATACCTGAAGGAAAAAGGCATTACCTGGAAAAACTGCCCGGGATGTAATGCCAATTCCGTAGGACAATACGTACACTCCAGCCTGATTCTTCTTGACCAGGCCGGAAAGATTGATCTGAAGCACTGCACCATGGGAATTGTTGGAGCCGGGCACGTAGGAAAAGCTGTAGGAAAAGCCGCCGAATCTTTAGGTGTACAGGTTCTTTATAACGACCCGCCATTAGAAGAAAGCGGTACAGCAAGCGAAATTCATTTTTCCACTTTGGAAGAGCTACAAAAAAAATGCAACATCATCTCTTTTCATACGCCACTGGTTATCCATGGAAAATATCCGACCTTCCATTTGGCAGACCGCTCCTTTCTTTCCGGATTAAGAAAAGAATGTATTCTGTTCAATACCAGCCGTGGCGAAGTGGTAGACAACGAAGCGTTACTGGATATGCTGAAAGAAGAAAAAATACGTGACGCTGTTATCGACACATGGGAACACGAACCAAACATCAACCGTGAACTGCTGCAACGTGTTTTTATCGGAACACCACATATTGCCGGCTACTCGGCCGATGGAAAAGCCAATGCAACACGCATGGCTCTCGAAGGGCTTTGCCGTTTCTTCAACCTCCCTTTCTGCTATGAGATCTCCGCTCCGGAACTGCCGGAAGCACAGCGCCCTCTGCCACATTCATCAGAACGGGAGAAAGCACTCTGCCTGTACAACCCTCAGAAAGACAATATTCTGCTAAAAAATCATCCTGAAGATTTTGAAGAACTGCGTGGCAACTATCCTTTACGACGCGAAAAGTAGGCTTTAAGGCTGTTTTAATGCACAAAAAACTATTAAATGTGCAGTTTGGGTGAATTTATTTACCTCATTTCTTGCATAAAAGAATAAAAAATAGTTCCTTTGCAATCGAAATATTGAGATTTTACTAACATTAATAATAATTTAAAACTAGAAATTATGTCTGAAATCGAATCAAGAGTAAAAGCTATTATCGTTGATAAGTTGGGTGTTGATGAGTCAGAAGTAGTAGCAACTGCAAGCTTCACCAACGACCTGGGTGCAGACTCTCTGGATACAGTAGAGCTGATCATGGAGTTTGAGAAAGAGTTCGGAATCAACATTCCAGACGATCAGGCTGAGAAGATCGCAACTGTAGGCGACGCTATCTCTTACATCGAGGCTAACGCTCAGTAATATCCCTTTTATTCCCTACTATACATGGAATTAAAAAGAGTAGTAGTAACAGGACTTGGAGCCCTTTCACCATTGGGTAATTCTGCCGAGGAAACTTGGAAGAACATGCTCAGTGGAGTAAGTGGAGCAGGTCCTATTACTCATTTTGATGCTTCTATGTTCAAGACTCAGTTTGCCTGCGAAGTGAAAAACTTCAACGTGACTGATTTCATCGACCGAAAGGAAGCACGCAAAATGGATTTATATACCCAATACGCCATAGCCTCTGCACAGATGGCTGTAACCGATTCCGGACTGGATCTGGAAAAGGTAAACAAGAACCGTATTGGTGTTATTTATGGTGTTGGAATCGGCGGTATCCATACGTTTGAGGAAGAAGCCGGTTACTATGCTGTTACCGGAAAGGAAATGGGGCCTAAATACAACCCCTTCTTCATTCCGAAAATGATTGCAGATATCGCTGCCGGACACATCTCTATCCAATATGGATTCCGTGGTCCGAACTATTGTACCACTTCTGCCTGCGCTTCATCAAGCAACGCCATTGCCGACGCGTTCAACCTGATCCGTCTGGGCAAGGCCGACATGATCCTGAGCGGTGGTGCTGAAGCAGCAATCTGGCCGGCCGGAGTCGGCGGCTTTAATGCCATGAAGGCACTTTCAACCCGTAACGATGACCCTACCCGTGCATCACGCCCGTTCAGCGCAAGCCGTGACGGATTTATCATGGGCGAAGGTGCCGCCTGCCTGATCCTGGAAGAACTGGAACACGCCAAAGCGCGTGGCGCCAAGATCTACGCCGAGATGGTAGGTGCCGGAATGTCGGCAGATGCATATCATATAACAGCCTCTCACCCGGAAGGCTTGGGCGCCATGCTCGTGATGCAGAACGCCTTGGAAGACGCTCATATGCAGCCCGAAGACATTGACTACATCAATGTTCACGGAACTTCAACTCCTGTGGGCGACATCTCTGAGGCCAAGGCCATCAAGGCCCTGTTCAAGGAACACGCCTACAAGCTGAACATCAGCTCAACCAAGTCAATGACGGGACACTTACTCGGTGCTGCCGGAGCCCTCGAAGCCATGGTCAGCGTCTTGTCCGTACAGAATGACATCGTCCCTCCAACCATCAATCACGAAGAAGAGGATCGTGATCCGGAAATCGATTATGACCTGAACTTCACATTCAACAAGGCACAGAAACGCACCGTGCGTGCCGCTCTGAGCAACACGTTCGGCTTTGGAGGTCACAATGCATGTGTAATCTTTAAGAAATACGCAGAATAATCGTGTTTCACATAAATTTCATAGAAAGAATGAAGCTCCCTTTTAGAAAAGAAAAGGAGCTTTATTCTTCTTTATACCGCATCCTGGGATTCTATCCCCGAAACATCCGTTTCTACAAACAGGCTCTTCTTCATAAATCCTCTTCCGTGAAGAGCGAGCAGGGAAAATGGATCAACAACGAACGCCTGGAATTCCTGGGCGACGCCATTCTGGATGCCGTGGTGGGGGATATTGTATTTCGCAGATTCGAAGGAAAAAAAGAAGGATTCCTGACCAACGCACGCAGCAAAATCGTTCAACGCGAAACCCTGAACAAAGTGGCCATGGAAATAGGACTCCACAAACTCATCAGATATTCCGTCCATGCAGGCAATGCACTGGGCACCAACATGTGCGGCAATGCATTCGAAGCCCTGATCGGAGCCATCTATCTGGACCGGGGATACGACTGTTGCATGCAATTCATGCAACAACGCATCCTGGATAAATACGTAAGCGTAGACTCCATGGCCTATAAGGAGGTGAATTTCAAAAGCAAGCTGATAGAATGGACACAAAAGAACAAGGTCAGCATCTCCTTTGAATTGCTGGAACAAGGCAGTGAAAACGACGGCACCCCGACCTTCTCTTCACAGATACTCCTGCAAGGCATCAGGTGCGGTGTCGGAAAAGGATACTCCAAGAAGGAAAGCCAGCAGATCGCGGCAAAAGAAACCCTGGAACTGCTCAAAAAAACCGGATTCACCCATAAAATCCTGAATGCGAGAACTCCACAATCCGTAACAGAAAAGACAGAAACCGAAAACAACAAGGAAACTCCTGCAACACCCCCTACAGCAGACACGGTCGTGCGCGAGATTACCGAAGCCATCGAGCATATCTCCTTAACTCCCTCCGACACAACACCTTCCACAAAAGGCAAAAACAAAAAGCCTACGAAAGAAGAAATCATAGAAGCTGCAGAACGTGCCGCATTCGAAGCCTGATCAGAAAACTTTACCGTCAAAACAATAAAAACAGGCCAAAACCTAGATATTCTAAGAACTTTGCTTTATTTTTGTATAAGTGTTTTTACGATACAAAAATAAAGCAAAGATGAACAAGACAAGCATCATAAGAAACTTCTTCAAACCGCGCGAAAAGCAGCTCGAACTGCATTTCTCTGCAGCAGAAGAATTACAGCTGAAAACTCTTTCTTCTCTTGTAAAGAAAGCCCAAAATACCGAATGGGGCAAAAACCACGGCTTCGACCGCATACATTCCTATGAAGATTTTGCCGCATCCTCTCCAATCAATACATACGAAGAGCTGAAACTCTTCATAGACCGGATGCGACAAGGCGAAAAAGATGTCCTGTGGCCCGGACAGGTAAGATGGTACGCCAAATCATCCGGCACCACGAACGACAAAAGCAAATTCATTCCCGTCAGCAAAAACGGCCTGCACGACACCCACTACAAAGGAGGAACCGATGCCGTGGTACTGTATCTGAAAAACAACCCCAAAAGCCGCATCTTCGACGGCAAGGCCCTGATTCTGGGAGGAAGCCATGCACCCAACTACAACCTGCCCAACAGTCTGGTAGGCGACCTGAGCGCCATTCTCATTGAAAACATCAACCCGATGATCAATATGATCCGTGTACCCAAAAAGGCAACAGCCCTTTTGAGCGACTTTGAAGTCAAACGCAATCAGATAGCCTTGGAATCCATCCATCAGAATGTAACCAATCTGAGCGGCGTGCCCTCATGGATGCTCTCCGTCCTGAATCGGGTTATGGAAATTACCGGCCGGCAGCATCTCGAAGAGGTCTGGCCAAACCTGGAAGTATTTTTCCATGGCGGCGTAGCATTTACCCCATATCGCGAACAGTACAAAAACCTGATCACGTCTCCCAACATGCATTATATGGAAACCTATAATGCCAGCGAAGGCTTCTTCGGACTGCAAAACGATCCGAACGACCCGGCCATGCTGCTGATGCTCGACTACGGCGTGTTCTACGAATTCATCCCCATGGACGAACTGGAAAACGAAAATCCAACCGCAGTACCTTTGTGGGGCGTGGAAACCGGACGCAACTATGCCATGGTTATCACCACTTCCAGTGGCCTGTGGCGATACATGATCGGAGATACCGTAAAATTCACCTCTACCAACCCCTACAAATTCATAATCAGCGGTCGAACCAAATTCTTTATCAACGCATTCGGCGAAGAACTGATCGTAGACAACGCCGAAAAGGGTCTGGCCATCGCCTGTCGCGAAACAGGCGCACAGGTATCAGACTATACCGCAGCACCGATCTTTATGAACGCACAGGGCAAATGCAGCCATCAATGGGTCATCGAGTTCGCGCAGGAACCCGATTCACTGAAACGGTTCGCCGATATTCTGGATCGCTCGCTTCAGGAAATAAACTCAGACTACGAAGCCAAACGCTACAAAGACATCACCCTGCAAAAACTGGAAATTGTCGTGGCACGCAAAAACCTGTTCCACGACTGGCTCAAACAGAAAGGCAAACTGGGCGGTCAGCACAAAGTACCCCGATTAAGCAATAACCGTACCTATATCGACGAAATATTGTCTCTGAACTAATCATAAGCTTCATTCACCGAACAAACCATAATGCAGAAAAAAACAATCAAGACTCCACGCCGCGCACAACGCATCGCCCTGTGCCTCGCAACACTCATACCCCTGCTCTGCGCCTGTGCCAGCATGGGAAACCCTCAGGGAGGACTCTACGATGAGACCCCCCCGAAAGTAGTACGCTGCACTCCGGACAACAAGGCCACAAACAACCGGCAGCACCGTATCACACTGCTTTTTGACGAATACATCAAACTGGAGAACGCCTCCGAAAAGCTGGTGGTATCTCCCCCACAGAAAGAAATGCCGGACATCCGCCCCGAAGGAAAACGCATCAGCATCGAATTGTTTGACACTCTGCAAGAAAACACCACTTATACAATTGATTTCGGCGACGCCATTGTTGACAACAATGAAGGAAACCCCATGGGCCAGTTCACCTACTCCTTTTCAACGGGAGATCAAATTGACACCATGGAAGTTTCGGGCCATGTATTGAATGCAGAAGATCTGGAACCCATAAAAGGCATTCTGGTCGGCCTGCACCGCGAAGGAGACTCCACAGCCTTTCGTACCAAACCTTTTCTGCGAGTGGCCCGTACCAACGGAAGCGGCTTTTTCAGCATAAAGGGAATTGCGCCCGGACGCTATCACGCCTTTGCCCTGCAGGATGCCGACGGTGATTTTCTGTTTAACCAGAAAAGCGAACAGATCGCTTTCGATACGACGATTATCGTACCGACAAGCACTCAGGCCACCCGCCAGGACACAATATGGCACGATTCCCTGCATATCGATTCCATACGCTATGTTCCTTACACCCGGTTCCTGCCCAACGACATTGTCTTGAGGGCGTTTAAGGAAGCCGGACAGGATCAGCATCTGCTCAAGATCGAACGCCCCGTTCCGGATCGCTTCACGGTATTCTTCACAGCTCCGTCAGACACCCTGCCTACGATCAACGGATTCAACTTCAATCCCGAAACAACATTCGTTCTTGAGGCATCCACCAATAAAGATACATTGACCTACTGGATCAAAGACACACTGGTGGCTCATCTGGATACGCTCAAGTTCTCCCTGACTTATCTGGAAACGGATACTCTGGGTCAGCTCTCGTTACGTACGGATTCCATGGAACTGGCCGCCAAAAAGAGCCGTGCCAGAATAGAAAAGGAACTCAACGAAAAAATCGAGAAATGGAAAAAGGAAAACGAGCGGCTCCGGAAAAAAGGATTCAAGGTTCCGAGCCAGAGTCCCTTCGAAAAGTCATATATGATGCCCCAGCTGTCCAATAACGGCAGCATGGCACCGAACAAAAACATAACCATAACTTTCCCGCAACCCATTGAAAAGACAGACAGTACGCTATTCACCTTCCAGAAGAAAGTGGATACACTTTGGGTTGACGAGCCCTACCTCCTCCTGCCCGTAGAAGGAACAGTACGCAGTTTCCGTCTGTACGCAGAATGGAAACCGGGACAGGAATATGCCTTTACAGCCGATACGGCCGCTTTCACCGACATATTCGGAACAGAAAGCAACAAAGTAGAATGCAAGGTAAAGATCAGTCCTTTAGAGAGTTTTGGCGCGTTGTTCATCCATCTGGCCATTCCCGACACTCAGGCTGTGATACAACTTCTGGATGCTTCCGGAAAAGTGACCCAATCTATAGCCACAAACAAGAACCGGGCAGACTTTTTCTTCCTGCAACCGGCTACCTACTACGTACGTGCGTTTATAGACACTAACGGTAACGGAGTCTGGGACACAGGATGTTATGATGAAGGACGGCAACCGGAACCCATGTATTATTTTCCAAAAGCCATTCCGATCAAGGTACGTATGGAAATCGAGCAGGAATGGGATCCGACCAGCATCCCGCTCATCAAACAAAAGGCTCCTGAAATTACCAAACAGAAACCGGATCAGGAAAAGAAAATACAGAACAGAAATAAAGACTATAAAAAATAATCAACAGAACGGAGAACAAAAACCGGAACAAGCAAAGTCAGAACAGAGAATAAAACCATAAACGATAACCGATAAAAAGATAGAATTATGAAAAGATCTTTTGTCTGGATCAGTCTTATGCTGCTGTGCATAAGTTCTGTTATGGGTCAATGCCCGGTAAACAATACCGCCTTCAAGGCCGGTGAAGTATTAAGTTATGATCTGTACTTCAACTGGAAGTTTGTATGGATCAAAGTAGGCAGCGCCAGCATGGACATCTCCAATACACGCTATCAGGGCAAAGATGCCTACCGGTGTCATCTGATTACCAAAGGCAGCAAACGTGCAGACAAGTTCTTTGTCATGCGCGACACCTTGGTCAGCATTGTAGATCACTCCATTGTACCTTATTATTTCCGCAAAGGAGCCTTGGAAGGAAAACAATATCGGGTAGACGAAGTATGGTATGACTACAAAGATCAGCACACCATTATCCGTCAGCTCTATAAGAATCCGAAGGGAAAGGTCAAGGTACAGCACAAAAGAAGTCCGGAATGTATCTACGACATGCTCAGCATGCTGCTGAAAGCACGCTCATTCAATGCTGAGGGCTATAAGGTAAATCAGAAAATCAAGTTCCTGATGGCCGATGGTGACGATGTGAAACAGGAAACTCTGATCTATCGCGGAAAGAAGAACTTCGAAATGGAGAATACAGGCATCACTTACCGCTGTCTGGTATTTTCTTTCGTAGAGTATAAGAACAACAAGGAAAAAGAAGTCATCACCTTCTATATCACCGATGACGACAACCATCTGCCGGTACGTCTGGACATGTATCTGAACTTCGGTTCGGCCAAAGCTTTCTTTACCGGATACAAAGGGGTAAGAAATCCGATGAATTCCATCATCAAGAAGTAAAAGCCGACTTACAAAAACAAAGTAAAACCGCATTTCTATTTACATTTTACTTGTTTTTGAGTAAAAAACGTGATAGATTTTTTTCTCAAGAAGTCTATTCTAGAGAAAAACATGCATAAATATTCAGAATATCCAAGAATACTAATGCATATATACAGTTTTCATACAAGAAATACCGTAGAAAACTGATTGTATCATCACGATGTTTTTTAGAAAACTTCCTGAAGTTTTTTTGTAAGCTTCAGGAAGTTTTTTCTGTTATGAAAGGAATCTGGTTGTGAAAACAGAAAAAGGGTATTCTACACTCCTGTTTTTGTTCTATTTCAGCCTTTGAAAAGGAGACAGAAAAAGCATCCAATCAAATAAATATCAATACCTTATCCTATAAAACGATCTCTCAGAATACATTTTTCAGGAACAAGACTTCCCTCTTCCTCAAAAATCCAAAACTCAGAATGTATAATTATTAAAAATGCCATTTGTCTACTTTAGGCACAAAAAACGCCCCGATGAATCCTTCGGCTCATCGGGGCGGCATTATAAATATTTACTTGTTCAGTTTCCAGGAGAAACCGTCCTTCGTATCTTTCACTTCAAATCCGAGCTCAGCCAGACTGTCGCGAATCTTGTCGCTGGTAGCCCAATCCTTGTTAGCCTTGGCAATCATACGCTGCTCCAACAGCATATCCACAACCTTGCCGAAAGCTTCTTCACGACCGCTGTTGCTGCCCGTTTCTTCCTTCAGTCCCAGAATATCCAGAGCAAAGGTGTGGAACACCTTGGTCAGTGCTTCCAGTGTCGGAGCGTCGATAGTGGCTTTCTTGTCTACAATCGTATTGAGCACACGGCATACATCAAACAGATGACTGATGACAATCGGAGTGTTCAAGTCATCGTTCATGGCCTCGTAACACTTGTTTTCGAGCTCATTCACATAATCCATGGTCACACTGGCCGGAGCGCTTGCCGGAGTGATCTGCTTCAGATTCTTCATACCTTCCATCAGGCGGGACAGACCCTTTTCGCTGGCCTGCAGAGCCTCGTTGCTGAAGTCTACCGTGCTGCGGTAGTGTGCCTGAAGAATGAAGAAACGGATGGTCATCGGTGAATAAGCCTGCGCCAGGCTTTCGTGTTCTCCGCTGAAGAATTGAGCCAAGGTGATGAAGTTGCCCAGACTCTTACCCATCTTCTGTCCGTTGATGGTAATCATGTTATTGTGCATCCAGTAGTTCACCATGTCACTGCCCTGACTGGCCACAGCCTGCGCGATTTCGCACTCGTGGTGCGGGAAGATCAGATCCATGCCTCCTCCGTGAATGTCGAAATGATTGCCCAGATACTTGCGTCCCATAGCCGTACATTCACAGTGCCATCCCGGGAAACCGTCGCTCCACGGGCTCGGCCAGCGCATGATGTGCTGCGGCTGGGCTGACTTCCAAAGGGCGAAGTCCACCTGATTGTGCTTCTCACCGACTCCATCCAGCTCACGTGAGTTGTTGATTACATCCTCCAGATTACGTCCGGAGAGTTTGCCGTAACGGTAAACCTTGTTGTATTTGGGCACATCGAAGTAGACACTACCCTCGCTCTCGTAAGCATAGCCGTTGTCCATGATTTCCTTCACCAGCTGAATCTGCTCGATGATGTGTCCGGTGGCATGCGGCTCGATGCTCGGCGGAAGCACGTTCAGCGCCGCCATGGCATCGTGGAAGCGGTTGGTGTAGTACTGGGCCACCTCCATAGGCTCCAGCTGCTCCAGACGGGCCTTCTTGGCAATCTTGTCCTCGCCCTCGTCTGCATCGTGCTCCAGATGTCCCACGTCCGTAATGTTGCGCACATAGCGAACCTTGTAGCCGATATGCTGCAGGTAGCGGAACAACACGTCGAAGGTAATCGCCGGACGGGCGTGTCCCAGATGGGCATCGCCATACACGGTCGGTCCGCACACGTACATGCCGACGCGTCCCGGTGTGATGGGCTTGAATTCTTCTTTCTTGCGCGAAAGAGTATTGTAAACAAATAATTTCTGTTCCATTGTCTATTGGTTTTCTTTATTAGTGTTATATTCCGGATCGTCGCCGTTGTCGCGAATCAGACGGAGGAGTTTTTCCACCGCTTCTTCGGCCGGAATATTCTTTTCGATGCATTCTTTTTTCTTGTAGAGGCTCACCTTTCCACGGGCCGCTCCCACATATCCGTAGTCGGCATCGGCCATTTCTCCGGGACCGTTTACGATGCAGCCCATCACGGCAATCTTCAATCCCTTGAGATGCGCCGTGGCGGCTTTCACGCGGGCCAGTGTGTCCTGCAGGTCGTAAAGCGTACGTCCGCAGCCCGGACAGGAAATATATTCCGTCTTGCTGGTGCGCTGACGGGCCGCCTGCAGGATGGAGAATGCCGTGGCATCAATGTCCTGATGCGACAGCGAACCGTTGTTGTAGAGATAGATTCCGTCGCACAGACCGTCGAAGAGCAGGGCGCCCATATCGGCCGCGCTCTCTATCTGGAAGTCTTCCTTCTCTTCCTGACTGTGGGCATAGTGCTGGAACACGATGACCGGATTCTGCAGTCCGTTGCGGGTGAGTTCGTGAATCAGGGCACGGAACTCGGCCAGACGGTTCTTGTGGTTGCTCTGCGCGATGATGACCACCTCGGGATGGTATTTCAAGCAGGCACGCACCTCTTCGGTCAGAGCGGCATAGCTCAGGAAAAGGAATTTCAGCTTGGCAGGGCACTGTCCCATGAACGGCAGCATGTTGTACGGGAAGGCGGGATAAGTATTCTCCTCGCCGGTCCAGCAGTCGGCATCGACGATGTAGGCCGTCGGCTCGCGATGCTCCTTTTCGGGCAGATTCTGTCCGCAATAGATATAGTCGGGCAGGAAGTCGGGAGCAGACTGATGGGAAGCCAGTGTTCCGGCGGCCTGCAGATCCATGCGGTCGGCCACGACAACGGGCACCTGATCGCCGCCGATGTTGCCTATGGCTCGGGTGAGGCGACGCACGGGGTGTACGTAATTGAAATCCTCGGCGGCTATGCCCGGCACCATGACGTGTCCCTGACGCTGAACGACATAATCGACCAGTTTGCGGGCCACGGGTATCTCGTTTTCGGGCGCCTCACTCAAGGACACACGGATGGTGTCGCCGATACCGTCGGCCAGCAGGGCTCCGATTCCTACGGCGCTCTTGATGCGTCCGTCCTCGCCGTCGCCGGCTTCGGTCACTCCCAGGTGGATCGGGAAGTTCATTCCCTCCTGCTCCATCACCTGTACGAGCAGGCGCACGCTCTGCACCATCACCACCGTGTTGCTGGCCTTGATGGAGATCACCACATCGCGGAAGTCCTGCTTCACACAGATGCGCAGGAATTCCATGCAGCTCTCCACAATGCCTTCGGGTGTGTCTCCGTAGCGGCTCATGATGCGGTCGCTCAGCGAACCGTGGTTCACTCCGATGCGGATGGCTGTGTGGTTCCGGCGGCAGATGTCGAGGAACGGCACAAAGCGCTCCTCTATCTTGCGGATCTCGGCCGCATATTCCTCGTCGGTATAGGTCAGCTGCTTGAAGGTTCGGGCAGAATCCACGTAATTGCCCGGATTGATGCGCACCTTCTCGGCATATTCCGCCGCCACATCGGCCACACGGGGATTGAAATGCACGTCGGCCACGAGAGGGACGCCGCATCCTGCGGCACGCACTCCGGCGTTGATATTCTTCAGATTCTCAGCCTCGCGCACTCCCTGTGTGGTGAGGCGCACATACTCGCCGCCTGCCTGTGCGATGCGGAGTGTCTGAGCCACGCAAGCCTCCGTATCGAGAGTGACCGTATTGGTCATGCTCTGCACCCTTATGGGGTTCCGTGCGCCGAGGGGCGTACTTCCGATCTGCACCTCGCAGGTCTCTCTACGCTGATAATCAAACAAGTCCATAGGATCAATTACACTTAAACTGATATTTCACCTCAGCCAGTTCGGCATTGGCCTTTACGATCTTGTTCTTCAGGCTGTTCTTGTATTCTGCCAGACGTGCGGCCAGAGCCTCGTCGGCCAGCGCCAGCATCTCCACAGCCAGGATTCCGGCATTGAGCGCGCCGTTCACTCCCACGGTAGCCACCGGAATTCCGGGAGGCATCTGAATGATGGACAGCATGGCATCCAGTCCGTCGAGCATTCCCTTGACAGGCACTCCGATAACCGGCAAAGTGGTGCTTGCGGCAATTACTCCGGGCAGGGCTGCCGCCATACCGGCACCGGCGATGATCACTTTCACGCCGCGTGCGGCCGCGCCTTTGGCAAAGGCCTCCACCTCATCCGGTGTGCGGTGAGCCGACAGTGCGTTCATTTCAAAAGGAACCTGCATTTCATCAAAAAACTTAGCAGCCTTCTCCATCACCGGAAGATCGGACGTACTGCCCATAATAATACTTACAACTGGTTTCATAAAACTTTATTTTAATATGTTTATTTACAAATCGTTTAATGCAAGATGGTGGGGAAGGGCAAAAGGATTCCCCAGAAGCCGAAGACGATGCCGATGAGTGTGCCCACGAGCACCTGTCCCAGGGAGTGCTGTCGCAGCAGCATGCGGCAGCTGCCCACGACGCCGGCCAGCAGTACGGCCACACAGAGCCAATACACGGGATTGAACATAAACAGCAATGAAAATGCGAGCAGTCCGCCGATGAGTCCGCCCATGGCGGCCGAATGGGTACTCACCTTCCACCAGATGTTCACCACGGCGCAGGATATCTGTATGAGCAGTGCCGAAACGATGATGCCGCCCATGTAACGGGGCATGTGCAGTTCGTTGAGCACATACAGGCAGGTGAGATACGACAGGATGGACAGTATGTAGGGCACCACGCGATGCTCCCTGCGGCGCAGATGCACGGCCTGCCAGCCTTTCATGCTTCGGTAGGCAAAGATGAGCAGCTGTGGCAGCAGGATGGTCAGGCAGTAAACCAAGGCCAGTACGCTCAATTTATAGTTGAAAGGCAAAACGTTCAGATAGGTAAACATGAACAAGGCCAGGAAACTGATCAGGGGCATATAAAAGGGGCGGAAGAGTCCGGAAAAGAACCGGGCTATGAGAATAATCTGTTTGTCACTCATTTTCTTAATCTTGCTACGGGTATTCCCATCTGTTCGCGGTACTTGGCCACCGTGCGACGTGCAATGGGAAAGCCTTTCTGATTCAACAATCGGGTCAACGTTTCGTCATTCAACGGTTTTTTCTTATCCTCATGCTCGATAATCTCCTTCAGGGCATTCTGAATCTTGCGGGTAGCAATTTCCTGTCCGTCGTCAGTGGTATAGGCGTCGCTGAAGAACCATTTGAGGGGATAGATGCCGTAATTGGTCTGCACATATTTGCTGGCTGTCACGCGCGAGATGGTCGAGATGTCGAGCCGCGTCCGCTCGGCCACATCCTTCAGGATCATGGGTCGGAGCAGCAATTCGTCGCCTTCGAGAAAGAAGGGGCGCTGCAGGTCGATGATGGCCTGCATGGTGAGGGTGAGCGTATGCCGTCGCTGTCGTATGGCATCGATAAAGAGCTGTGCCTTTTCGATTTTCTGTTTGGTATATAGCAAGGCATCTTTTTCCGTCCGGCTCATCTTTCGGTGCCCCTGATCATACTGTTTGAGTATATCCAGAAAGGAGTCACTGATTTTCAGTTCGGGCACATCGCCCTGGTTCAGGGTCATGGTTATCGTACCGTCATCATCGGTTTCGACAATAAAGTCGGGCACCACCTGCTGATAGTTGTGGCCCACGACTTCGCCCATGGAACTTCCCGGCCTCGGATTCAGCCTGCGTATATCCTTCTGCAGGAGCTCCACTTCCTGATCGGATAGCTTCATGCGCTGCTGAATCTTGTCCCACCGTTTGTGGGTAAACTCGTCATAAAACCGTGTGATGACGCGATATTCCTTCTGTTTGAGGGGTGTGTGGAATCGCTCGTCGCGCCGGATCTGTATTTCGAGACATTCCTGCAGGCTTCGCGCTCCGATACCAGCGGGCTCAAACTCCTGCAAAATGTGCAGCACCTGCTCCAGTTCGTCGGTTGTTACGGGCTCGTTATGATACACCTCGAGCTCATCCGCCAGGGTAGCAAGAGGCTTTTTCAGCAAGCCGTCGCTCTCGAGCGACCCTATGAGATACTCCATGAGCATTTTCTGCCTGGGGGTGAGCTCGCACTCGTTCATCTGCTCCTTCATCTGTTCGTAAAAGGATATGGTGTCGCTATATTCTATCGTCTCCATCGTATGGCTCGTCGGATAGTTTTTCAACAGATAGTCGGGCACCTCGTCCGAGTTGCGATAGTCGCCCAGGGCATCCTTTAGTTCCTTCGATGGCGAAGAAACCAAATCGGAATAGGCTTCCATGCCCTCATCTGCAGATTCATAAGAATCCTCTCCGGCATCGGCGGTATAGGAATCATCCGTATCGGCGGAATGATCACCCTCTTCCAAGGCTCCGTTTTCGATAATTTCATTCTTTACCCGCTGCTCCAGTTCAGACACCGGCATCTCCAACAGGCGTACCTGAAGCACCTGTTGCGGCGAAAGGGTCTGTGTTTGTTGCAGCGACTGCGTTTGAATGATTTTCTGTGCCATATCTGTGATTTATCAAAACTTTAATATCCAAGATGCAAATATAACGATTTTAATTGACTCACACGGCGCATTTTAAGAAAAGAAAATTAAAGAAAACGTTCCTCACCGTCAGAAATATCAAAAGCTCTGTTCCACCCATTCAGGTACAGAACAGAGCTTCTTATGTCTTAACTCAAAATATGATTTACATCATTTTTCCTTTACCAAAGCAAAATCCAACTGTTTTTTATCCAAATTGGCACGGGCCACCTGAATTTTCACCTGATCACCCAAGGAATAGCGGTGATGATACTTACGTCCCCACAGGCAATAGTTCTTCTCATCAAACTCATAGTAATCATCGTCCAAATCACGTAAAGGAACCATACCCTCGCATTTGTTTTCATTTACCTCGACATAGAGTCCGAACTCCGTGACTCCACTGACAGTTCCTTCGAAAACTTCCCCAAGCTTGTCACTCATAAACTCTACCTGCTTGTATTTGATGCTTGCACGCTCAGCGCTGGCAGCCAACTGCTCCATTTCGCTGCTGTGTTCGCACAGTTCCTCGTATTTGTCACGGTTAGCACTCCGTCCGCCATCGGCGTAACGGGTCAGCAAGCGGTGTACCATCACATCCGGATAACGACGGATAGGTGATGTAAAGTGAGTATAGTAGTCAAAAGCCAGTCCGTAATGACCAATGTTATGTGTGCTGTAACGAGCCTTCATCATGGCACGCAAAGAAACGGTCTCAATCAGGTTCTGCTCTTTCTTGCCACGTACTTCCTCCAACAGTTTGTTCAATCCACGGCTCACCTCAGCCTTGGTACCGCTGGTTTTCAGTTTATATCCGAACTTCACGATAAACTCACTCAAATTCATCAGCTTGGCCGGATCGGGCAAATCGTGGATTCGATACGGGAAGGTCTTGGCTGTTTTGTTTTTAGGTACCTTTCCGATACTCTCGGCCACAGTACGATTGGCCAACAGCATAAATTCTTCAACTAATTTGTTGGCATCCTTGGCCACTTTAAAATACACGCTTAACGGCTTTCCCTTTTCGTCAATCTCAAAGCGCACCTCGTTACGGTCAAAATCAATGGCTCCGTTGGCAAAACGCTTGCTACGCAATTTCTTGGCCAAACGGTTCAGAATGATCAGTTCATCCTTAAAGTTCTCCACCGGCAACGCATTCGGATCCAATGGGGGTACTTTATGATCTCCCGGCATACGATAGTCTTCGGGCGAGGCCTCCTGGTTCTTCTCCAATAAATCCTGAACCTCTTCATAAGTAAAACGACGGTCGCTCTTGATAACCGTGTGCGCCAGATGCCAGCCCTTGATCTCCGCCTGATCGTCCATCTTAAAGATCACGCTGTAAGCCAGTTTCTCTTCGTTCGGGCGCAAGGAACAGATAAAGTTACACAAACGTTCGGGCAACATCGGAATGGTACGGTCTACCAGATAAATGCTGGTAGCTCGCTTCACGGCTTCCTTGTCAATAATGCTTCCCTCCTGCACATAATGCGACACATCGGCAATATGTACACCAATCTCCCACAATCCATCAGACAGGCTGCGGATAGACAAGGCATCGTCGAAATCCTTGGCATCTCTCGGGTCAATGGTAAACGTAGTGATTCCACGCATATCCTCGCGCCGGGCAATCTCTTCCGGAGTGATTCCCGGTTCAATCCGGTCGGCAGCCTTCTCCACTTCCTCCGGATAAGAATACGGCAAGCCATATTCAGCCAGAATGGCATGCATCTCGGTATTGTTCTCTCCACTTTTTCCCAGAATATCAATCACCTTTCCGATTGGGTTCTTGGCATTATCCGGCCATTCGGTAATTGCCACAACAGCCTTGTCGCCGGATTTTCCACCTTTCAGCGAACCCTTCGGAATGAAAATATCATTGGCCAGCGTACGGTCCTCGGTCAGCAGGAACGCGTAATCCTTGCTTACCTTGAGCGTTCCTACAAAATTCTTGCTACTGCGTTTCAGAATATCCGTTACCTGTGCTTCGCGTACATGATGCTTACGACGAGCCAACAAAGTAGCCTTCACACGATCACCGTCCATGGCATGCGCAGAATTGCGCTCGGCCACCAGAATCGGTTCACCGCCTCCATCGGGAATGAATGCATTCTTTCCGTTTGCCTTACGACGGAAGATACCTTCGAGTACTTGTCCAAAGGTATTCAGGCGATATTTCAGTTTTTCCTTTTCTACGATATAATCATCCAGCGCCATTTCCTCGAGCACATCCATACAAAGCATCTTTGCAGGGTGGGTATCAAGCTTCAGCAGGCGGAAAATTGTCTTCACATCGTAAACCTCCGACGGGTTGTTCTGGAAAAGATCAATCAACATCTTTGCCAGTTCTTTCTTCTTGAGGCGTTTGCCCCCTTTTTTCTGTGATTTTCCCATATTTTCTGTTCTTTAAGAGGTTATTCTCGTTTTTTCTTTTATGCAAATAAAGCAAAATTATGGATATCACGGCTCAAAAAAAGATACTTTATTTCTGAAATTCAGTATCTTTAAAAGAAGCACTCAGAACTCCACTACATAATGACGGTATATCCAACCGAAAAATAAAAAAGAGGAGCATTCTGAAGTTCCTCGGAAACTTTCGGAATGCCCCTCTTTGATATCTTAAATAACAAGAATCTAGTTTTTAGTAGCTCTCACGAGTCAGAGTACATGTTTCTCCCTCCACTACAATCTTACGACCGGCTGCATCGGCAGCATAAATCACAATTGGAGTTTCTAATTTCTCGCAAGTATCGTCATAAGAAACCTGCTGATCTAAAACAATACACCAGCCCAATTGTTTTCCTTTATAGTAATTTTCTGAAGCCGGAATAAATCTTCCATCAGAATAAGCACCTTGTTCATTAAAGGAAGCTTCCACCTCTCCGGCCTGACTTCCCTGAGTAATCGTATAAGTGCTTGTCAGACTATAGCTTGAAGTATTCACAGTTTTCTGATAAACCAGATCGGTGCCCGCAGTTTTCACGACTCCCTTATCGGTACGCGGTACAGCAGCAAGTGCTACTTTTGCAGCAACTGTGGCAGAAACATAACAATTTTCTGTACATCCCGGCACTTTCACTTCAAACCAACCGTCTTGTTCTGACACAAATTCATACAAGGTTCCGGCTCCGGCCTGTGTCATAACCTCTCCGCTAGTAGCTGGAGTTTTACGGACATTCACCTTGTTTCCCGAAATGCGAACCAGAAAATCCGGTGCCACATATTCAGCAACCTGGTTAACAGTCTGTTGCTTTACATCATTTACAGCACTGGTCACTGTCTGTACAGCCTCGTTTTTCTTCTCTGTCACTACCTTCTCAACAGCCTGCTGAGATTGCTTTTCCGGATCAAGTTTCTGGTTGATATCATCCAATGTTTTATTCACTGTTTCCAAAGCCTTATTCAACTTTTTCAGGAATTGTGCCTGTCCGTTCAAAGGAAATGCCATCATCAACAGGACAGCAACGAAATGAAATTTACCTTTCTCATAATATTTCTATATTTTAGATGTTTTTTGATTTAATTTTGCAAATATATAAAAATCATCATTCCTTTTTTATAAAAACAAGGATTTTAATCCAAAAAGAAAATATTACCCAAGCCAACACTACAAAAATTTCACCATCCTTCCCCAATAAACGCACTACATCTTTTTTTGTTCATATCATCTAAAATCCCTACTTTTGCTTTCCTTATAAAGAATTATGTCTGGATATCGTTCAACTGTAAATCCGGTCTTGTGACATAAGGTAAAAACAACAGACTACCAACAATATATGATCAGATCCGGGTTGATTAAAAGAAATTACGATGCAGGAAGATAGAACAAAACGCATTTACGAGGTGACACTGGCAGGAGGAGCCATTAACTTGTTTCTGGTTGTTTTCAAATTTGCAGCAGGCTTTTGGGGCCACAGTGCAGCCATGATTGCCGACGCCATTCATTCTTTGTCCGATTTCATCACCGACCTGATTGTGATGATTTTTGTACGCATGTCAAGCAAACCGAAAGACAAAGGACATGATTACGGACACGGCAAATACGAAACCCTTGCCACAGCCATTATCGGCGCCGCGTTATTGGCCATTGGAATCGGTATTTTATGGATCAGTCTTCAAAAAATCTTTTTTGTACTGCAAGGCGGCGAGATTGAAGCACCGGGCATGCTGGCCTTTTGGGCGGCAATTCTTTCCATAGTATTGAAAGAAATAGCCTTTCAAATGACCAAGTATGTTGGCCAGAAAGTCAACTCCCAGGCCGTTATCGCAAATGCCTGGCATCACAGAAGCGACGCATTTTCATCCATCGGAACGGCAATAGGAATCGGAGGAGCCATCTTGCTGGGCAACCAGTGGCATATATTAGATCCGTTGGCAGCGGCCATTGTCAGTTTCTTTATTATCAAGGTCTCACTCAGTTTGTTAAAAAACAGTGTAGACGAGCTGACCGAACGTTCTCTGCCCGATGATGTAGAAGAAGAAATCATCAACACGGCCATGCAAGTACCCGAAATCAGTGAAATCCATAATTTGAGAACACGAAGAATCGGCAACGAATATGCCATTGAAATGCACATCCGTATGGATGGCAATATACCGCTCTATGAAGCCCATTGCAAAGCAACCGCAGTAGAACGGAAATTAAAGGAACGATTCGGGCCGAACACCCATATAGGCATTCATACCGAACCCATCAAAGTAAACGGAGTATATCCGAATGAATGTCCAACATGCTCATCATCGCAAAAATAACATCAAAAGAAACATCATGAACCTACTAATTACCGGAGCCAGTGGCTTTATCGGCAGCTTCATTGTTGAAGAAGGGCTGAAAAAAGGATATCAGGTTTGGGCCGGAATCCGCCACTCCAGCAGCAAAAAATATCTTAAGGACCCACGAATTCACTTCATCGAACTGGATTTCAACAATCCAGAGAAACTTGAATCTCAATTAAATGCCCATAAAACCGCCAATGGCAAGTGGGACTATATCATACATGCAGCCGGTGCGACCAAATGCCTGAATCGGGAAGACTTTTTCAGGACCAACTATGACGGCACCCGTATTTTTGTAGATACCGTATGCAAACTGGGAATGGTTCCCAAACAATTTATCTTTGTCAGTTCGCTCAGTGTATACGGAGCCATTCGCGAAACTCCCGTGCAGAATCCGGGCAATAGCCCTTGGATTTATGCGCCGATCCGCGAAAACGACACTCCTTCTCCCAACACTGCCTACGGACAAAGCAAACTCAAAGCAGAGGAGTATATCAAGAAGATTCCAGACTTCCCATATGTCATACTCCGGCCAACCGGAGTATACGGTCCCCGTGAGAAAGATTATTTTCTGATGGCACAAAGCATCAAGCAACACTCTGATTTTGCAGTCGGCTACCGTCCTCAGGAAATCACCTTTGTATATGTTCAGGATCTGGTAGATGCCATTTTCTGCACCATAAATGCCGGAGTTACACAACGAGCCTATTTTATCAGCGACGGCCAGGTGTATCACAGTCAGGACTTCAGTGACCTCATTCAGAAAGAACTGGGTGTGAAGTGGCTGCTCCGTATCAAGGCTCCTATATTTTTGCTGAAAGTAATCTGCAGCATCAGTGAAGCAATCAGTAAGGTTACTAAAAAAACCAGCACACTGAACGGAGACAAATTCCATATCCTATGCCAAAGAAACTGGCAATGTGATATAGAACCAGCCCGGAAAGAAATTGGATATCAGCCACGTGTCCTGCTTGCCGAGGGCGTAAAACGGACCATTACCTGGTATAAAAAGGAGGGGTGGTTATGACACATGCCTGGAAACGTTTTCTGGAGAAGGAAGAAGAATGCAGAATAAAATCCGGTTATCTACTCATTGAAAAACTAGGATTTGCCTATTCTTTCCTGACCACAATTCTGATTCTGGCTTTATGGAAAGAGATGGCCGCTCCTTGGAGCATGATATTGGGGCGCATCATGATCTTTGTTGTCACCACGATACTTCTTTTACTTTACAGGAGATTTCCTTACAAAGCCATGAAATTCATAAGAATCACTTTTCAGATGACACTCTTGAACTTCTGGTATCCGGAAACTTACAGTTTTAACTGTAACTTCAACAATCTGGATCATATTTTTGCCAGTCTGGAACAAAATCTGTTTCATTGCCAGCCAGCCTTGCTTTTTGGCCGGCTTTTCCCGGAAAGGATTTTCAGTGAAGCGTTCAATTTAGGATACTTCTCTTATTATCCCATGATCCTGGTTGTTATGGTATTCTATTTTGTATATAAATATAAAGAATACGAAAAAGCATCATTTATTGTAATGTGTTCTTTCTTTATATATTACATAATATACATCCTCATACCAGTTGCCGGTCCGCAATATTATTTTCAGGCCATCGGATACGAATGGGCAAAAATCGGAATATTCCCGGAAATGGGTACATATTTCAAATTCCACACAGATATGTTCCCTCCTCCCGGAGATCCGGAAGGTTTTTTCTTCGGACTCGTAAGAGGTGCACAGGATATTGGCGAATTCCCCACTGCAGCTTTTCCAAGCTCACATGTAAGCATTACAACGATTCTGCTTATCTTGGCCTTTAAGGAGTCACGCGCACTGGGATTTTGCCTGTTACCCATCTCCCTGCTTCTTTACGGAGCCACGGTATATATCCAGGCACACTATGTGATCGATGCCATTGTCGGATTCATTACAGCGTTTCCGGTCTACTTCCTGACCGGTCACATCTACGACAAATGCCAACAGCAGGAAGAGGTACGTTACGTACATATCCCCTAAAGGACAACTAAAAACAGACAAGAAGAGCCATATCAGATTCACCTTATTGGGTTAATGATATGGCTCTTCTTATTTGACACTACATCATATTGGTTCTTATTTGTCCGCACAGTCCGGACATAACCCCTTAATCACAAAATTTACACCACGCATAGCAAACCCTTCCGGCAGATCCACTTCGGGAATCGGCATGTCTTTAAAACAAAACGTCCGATGGCAATGCTCACAAAAGAAATGCAAATGCATGTCACGCACGGAACAATCCCACTCTCCATGACAAAGCTCATATTTTACAGATCCGCTTCCGTCTTCTATTCCATGAATCAGATGATGCTCCAAGAATAAAGTCAAGGTACGGAAAATCGTCGATTTGTCTACAGTCTGCAAGCATGTTTCCAGATCGGCTACCGATACCGGCCGGGCTGCCATCTGCAAAGCAGAAAAGACCAACAGCCGTACTGCCGTAGGTTTTACTCCACGGGAACACATCCTAGTTTCGGCCTCAGCAAACAGTATTTCTTGCTTTTTCATATATTTTCTCGTTAGACAGACAAATATAGTCCAAGATTTCTGCAATCAGGTTGCAAAATCAATATTGGAAAGAACTTCCTCCTAAAAATTCGCGCAGCAAAGAAGTCGGTGGAATCTGCAAAGAAGGCATGGGAACAAAAAATCTCAAAAACTTTCTCAAACGATAGGCTTCTGAATATTCCGTCACATTCTCCGGTACCTGCTCCAATAATGGAATAGCCTGCTCCCGGATAACCGCCAACTCAAACAACAAAGCACTGTTGAACATCATGTCGGCATGCTCCTGATAGGGAAAAATCCATTTGTTTTCACCAGCCTGCACACTAGGCCAGCGACGGATCGTATCCAATGCAGAGCAACCGCGATATTTGAAGTCACGCACAATACGGCGTAGCAGACGATTATCTGTAGTCGGAATATAGTTATGATCATCCAACATAATGGTCGTAATGGCAGAGACGTAAATTTTATATTTACGAGCCTCATCAATCTGCGGCAAAAGTTCCGGATTCAAGGCATGAATACCCTCCAGGATCAAAATTGTATTTTCCTCCAGTTTCAGAACATTACCGCTGGACTCACTTTTCCCTGCCTGGAAATTATATTTAGGCAGAATCACTTCCTGTCCGGAAAGCAATGCTTTCATATGGGAATTAAAAAGTTCCAGATTCAGTGCGTAAAGCGACTCAAAATCATATTCTCCATGTTCGTCCAAAGGCGTTTTTTCCCGATCAACAAAATAATCATCGAGCGATACCGGGTAAGGCTTCAGCCCACAGGCCATCAGCTGGATGGCCAGACGCTTGCTAAAAGTCGTTTTTCCACTGGAAGACGGTCCGGCAATCAAAACAATACGTACTCCTTTACGCGAATTGATTTCATCAGCAATACGGGCGATCTTCTTTTCCTGCAAGGCTTCAGAAACATTGATCAGATCAGTGGTATGCCCATCCATACAGGCCCGGTTGAAATCGCCCACCGTACTGATACCGACAATATCCTGCCAGGTATGATGTTCATCAAAAATATCCAGCAACTTCTGCTGGTTTACCATATCCTCCAGCTTATCAGGATCTTTCATGGACGGCACACGCAACAGGCAGCCGTCATGATACGGAATCAGATCAAAAACCTGAAGCCCGCCAGTATGCGTCAGCAAAGAACCATAGAAATAATCTATGGAATCACCTAACTTATAGTAATGCGTATAAAGACTTCCTACACTCTCCAGGAGTTTTACCTTGCTGACCATTCCTTTCTGCCGGAACAGATCAATGGCATCTTCGGTAGGACATTGCATGCGATGAAACGGGATATCCTCGGCTACAATCTGTCTCATCCGTTCCCGAATCAAGGCAACATCTTCGGGTGTAACCTCACGCTCCATACGCAACTTACAGTAATATCCACGGGCTATCGGCGCCGCAATACGCAACTGACAACCCGGAAACGTATCCTCAACCGCTTTCACCAGCAAAAAAAACAACGAACGCGTATAGGTTCGCATACCCGAAGCAGAGGTAACATCCAGAAATTCTATATCTTTATTATTGAAAAGACGGTAATGCAACCCTTCTACCTTATTGTTTACCTTGGCACTTACCGGTCCGTAAGGCATTTCAAGATTTAAGATGTGATACACGTCCAAAAGATTGCATCCGAGAGGCACTTCCACCTTTTTTTTATTATTTTTGCATCGTATTTGCAGCATCCTTTCCATAATTCGTCATAATTAGGTTCATACATTGCTAAATGTACAGAATGCTGTGGAGAAAAAGAAATTACGCACAGACAAAAACAGAATAGGATGATGATTTTAGCATTTTTAAAGCTTTTAGGCTGTTTGGGATTACTGTTGTATGGCATGAAACTGCTTGGCGAAAGTCTTCAGAAAATGGCCGGCAACCAACTGCGCCGAATCTTAGATACACTCACTACAAACCGTTTCACTTCGTTAGTTTCGGGTGCACTCATCACAGCCGTAATCCAATCCTCATCAGCTACATCGGTAATGACTATCGGCTTTGTTCATGCCGGTATGCTTACCTTTGTACAGGGACTTTCCATCATCATGGGAGCCAGCATAGGCAATACACTCATAGCCTGGCTTATGGCGGCAGAGTTCAATTTTGCGATAAGCTATTATATCTTTGTCTTTTTCTGTGTAGCGATATGGCTCGTCAACACCCGGCGCTTCCGTTCACAAGGCGAATCACTGTTCGGACTATGTTTCATGTTCCTAGGCTTACGATTGCTCTGTGAATTCGCCGAAACCATGGAATTGGGGCAGAACGCAAGCCTGGTTTCTTTCTTCAATACATTCAACGAAGGTTACATCTCTTACCTGATTCTGCTTTTCATAGGCGCAGTCCTTATCCTGCTGATCCAATCATCCGCCGCTCTGATGGCTACAAGTATGATTCTCTGTTCTACAGGACTGTTATCTATTCCTTCGGGTATAGCTCTTGTGCTCGGAGAGAATCTGGGGCGTGCAATTATCACCTGTAAATCAGCGTTCTCTGCCAATATCACTGCCCGTCGGGTTGCTGTAGCACAATTGATCTTCAACCTTGCAGGTATTGCCTGGGTCTTTGCCATATTTCCATTTATGGAGAATTATCTAAACCAGGCATTTCCTTTCGCCGTAAACTCCAATACCCCGGACCGTAATCTCGCGGCATATATATTGGCAGCCTTTCACACCAGTTTCAATCTGATCAATGTAGCCTTGTTCATCTGGCTGGTCAAGCCTTTGGAACGAATTACGACCACTCTTGTGTCAAAAAACAAAAACGACGAAGACGAAGGTGAATTGCGTTATATCACCGGAGGTCTGCTGGCAACTCCCGAACTTTCAGTTCTGGAAGCACAGAAAGAAATCAATAATTTTGCGGATCTGACTCATCGCATGTTTACACAAGTGCGCTATCTGCTATCCGTAAACCAGAACCAGGAATTTCAGGAAATTTATCTAAAAATCAAGAAACTGGAAAGCTCCAGTGACGAACTGGAAGAAGAAATTGCAGGATATCTAAGCGAAGTAGGCAATGATCTGCTCAGCTCAGAAACCAAGAATCAGATCCGCTGCATGCTGCGTGAAGTGTCAGAGTTGGAAAGCATTGCCGACTCCTGCTATATAATCTCACGCATTATCGGCCATAAATATCACGGAAAAGAACAATTCACATCCAAGCAGCAGAATCATCTGCACCAGCTTTTCCTGTTGACAGAGCAGGCACTTGAAGAAATGAAACGCATCAGTTCCATGCGCCGCCCGTTGGCCGAGGGGCGTACCATATTCTTCATTAATCAGGAAATCAAGAATTTCAAGAAACAGTTACGTAACCAGAATGCGGCCGATATCAACAATCACGAATACTCCTATCATCTGGGAACCTTGTATCTGGATATCATCAACGAATGCGAAAAGATCGGCGAATACATCCAAAACATCATTGAGGCCAAAATAGAATCAACCGGCCATTCCAACTAAAAACAGAAGAGAACAAGCAACCCGTCATTGATTCAAGTTGATCAATGACGGGTTTCTTTTCAAAAAAAGAAAAGCATACACCTTTCAATATATCACTTTAATGAACCAAATTATGGTATCGGGGTGCTAAAGATTCGCTACTCCCGACTAAAACTTCATCTTTTATAAGAGTGAGTGTAACACGTTCATTTTTTTCATCTTCATTACATTTATGTTGCATAACCTAAAAGTTTAATAAAAATAATATTTCTCGAAGAAAAAATGCAGAAAAATGTAATAGAATACTTCTATAATTCCTACATTTACAGCAAGAATAGATCTATTTATGACAATGAAACGATTTTGGATTTTAATTGCACTTCAAAATGTACTCATTCAGGTATTCGCCCAAATACCGTCAGGTTATTATAGTTCAGCCGACGGATATTGCGGTGCCAGTCTTAAAACCGCTCTCTGTAAAGTAATCTACAATCATACCGCATTAAGCTATGATGCTTTGTGGGAAGCTTTCAAAACCACAGACAAAAGAGCCGACGGAAAAGTATGGGACATGTACTCATCCAGTACAAATTATGTATTCGGAACAGACCAAGCCGGTAATTATAAAGGAGAAGGCGACGTGTATAACCGCGAGCATTCCTTCCCCAAAAGTTGGTTTAATGATGCCCGCCCCATGTACACCGACCTGTTCCATCTGTATCCTACCGATGGTTATGTAAACGGTCGCCGCAGCAATTATCCATTTGGTGAAACCAACAATCCGACTTATACGTCTCATGGCGGTTTCAGCAAACTGGGTCCTTCTTCCGTTCCCGGATACAGCGGTACTGTATTCGAGCCGGCCGACGAATATAAAGGAGATTTTGCCCGCACCTATTTCTATATGGCAACCTGCTACGAGAACCAAATCGCCAACTGGAATAGTGATATGCTGGCCGGCAACAAATATCCGGCCTATGCTTCCTGGGCCATCACCATGCTGTTACGTTGGGCAGAAGAAGACCCGGTAAGTGAAAAAGAAATCAACCGAAACAACGAAGTATACAAACTGCAAAAGAACCGTAATCCTTTTATCGACTTCCCCGGACTGGAAGAATATATCTGGGGTGATAAGATGGATGTACTCTTCGATTCCGAAAACTATGAAGGTGCCGGAGAAGGTGGTGACACTCAGGTAATGACTCCGACATTTACCCCGGCATCGGGCACTGTAAGTAAAGGTACCAATATTCAGATCAAAACCGGCACTCCAGGCGCACAGATCGTATATTCACTAAACGGTGGTACGGAAATTCAAGTGACCAATCCAGCCAATCTGACCATCAACGAAAGTACAACGATTACGGCCTATGCCATACTAGACGGAAAGAAGAGCGGATCGGCAACCGCAAAATATACGGTAAATGATGAAGGAGGAGAAACGCCATCTGTATCAGGCTTGTGGAGTTTCACTCCGGTAACCTCTACCGCCGATCTGACACCGGGAGCACAATATCTGATCGTATGTGAGGAGCTCAGTGTAGCCATGGGGGCACAAGGCAAAGACATCCGTGGGTATGGCGAAATCAGTTTCGACAATGGCCTCATCATCTCTGAAGTAAATGGCAACGAACAACCTTATACTTTCATTTTGGGAGGAACAACCGGCCAATACACTTTCTACGATGCAACCGATAAATGCTATGTATCTCTGAATAGCGGTGATAAAAAACTACATACCCAAACTGATGGAAACAGCAAGAATGCTCAGTGGAAGATTGTGATCGATGAAAACGGTACGCAGATTATCAGCTGTGCTTACGATACACGAAGCATTCAGTATAATGCAGGAGCACCAAGATTCGCCTGCTACAGTTCTAAACAAAAAGCAGTTTGCTTGTATAAAATGCAGTCTGTTGACTTTACGATCAGCGATTGCGGCTATGCGACTTACTATGGCGACCAGCCTTTCTATCTGCCAGCAGGTCTTCAGGCCGGAGTCGTAACCGGTATTCAATCACCGGACAACTATCTGAACATTGAATGGACTTATCAAGGCGGATCGGTGATTCCGAGCGAAACCGGTGTACTGATTAAAGGTAACAGCGGAGATTATATCTGTAACATCAGCCAGACTGACGGTGAAAAACCGACAACAAACTGGCTGAAAGGAAGTACAGAAGATGCCGAAACAGAAGGCACAGACTGCCTGTTCTACAAACTAACTAAAGAGACAGACCAACCGATCGGTTTCTATTGGGGAGCAGTAAACGGCGGGGCCTTTACCAATACGGCACATAAAGCCTATCTGGCGGTACCAAAAACAAATGCAAACAGCATCAAGTATCTGCCCCTTGAAAAGCCTACAGGAATCCAACAAACCACGAACAATAGAAGTAAAATGGTAAATGTCTATTCAATCAGTGGAACATTGATCCGGAAACAGGTTCAAGAACGAGGCGCATTGGACGGACTGCCATCTGGAATCTATTTGATTAATGGAAAGAAAGTATTAAAATAGACTATAGTTATTAATTTAAAATTTTTAGTTATGAAAACAAAATTATCTCTAAAAGCACTTGCATTTCTAAGCCTGCTATTATGCTGGCAAGTCTCTTTTGCAAGAGATATTGTCTTTACCTTTGATGGTTATGAAAATGACAGAAGTGAGATTACTGTAGACGGAGTAACATTGTTAGGAGAGAAAGGAAAAGCAGACTTTCCAGCCCGAGTATACAGCGGTACTTGGCGAGTTTATAAAGGTAATAACATGACCTTCACAGCTCCAGCTAATGCTCAAATTACAAATATTATTTTCAACAATAATCAAATTGAAGATTGGACAGGGAAACAGAATTCAGTAACCCTCAGTAATATTCAGGTTAGTAAAACACAGAAACTTAACTCAATTACTGTTACCATAGCAGAGTCTGGTCCCGCATTAGAAGATCCGGCTTGTAAGTTCTCTACAGAAATTGCAATTTGTAACTTGGGAGAAACATTCACTGCACCAACCTTTTCAACTGTTTCTACAGGAAAAGTAACATATAGTAGCAGTAATCCAAGTGTTGCAACAATTAATTCTGAAACAGGTGAAATCACAATAGGCACAACAACTGGTACTACCACGATTACTGCTGAGATTGCTGCTACTGATACACACTATGCCGGTTCAGCATCTTATATACTGGCTGTTGTAGATCCTAACAATGCAACATACTCTGATATGAAAAATGATTTCAATTGGGAAGGAGTAGGTAGCGAAACAATGACTGGAACTGCTTATAATGGCCTTATCAAAATAACAGCAGTAAAAGGAGAAAACGGTGGTACTAACCCTACTGTGAACAATGCAAATGACGTTCGAGTTTATGCAAACAGTACTTTAGCTATTGAAAGTTTAAATGGATCATTCTTATCAGAAGTCGTATTTTCTTTAACAGATGTATCAAGACTTGGTAATATGACCGTAAATCAAGGTACATTAAGCACTGACTTAGAAAACAAGACAGTAACTTGGAGTGGCTATGCCACATCTTTTACTATTACTGTTCCTGCCCAACAGGCAAGTGGAACTGGTAATGCTCAATTCCGTTTCGATGGAGTTTCTGCTATATTTGCCAGTTCAGAATTGGCAGACCCTGCTTGCGTATTCTCTGCAAAAACAGCTTCTGTCAACTTAGGAGAAGTATTCACAGCACCCAAGTTTACAACAGCATCAAATGGTAAGATTACTTATGAAAGCAGTAATAAAGAAGTTGCCACTGTAGATGGTGATGGTAACATCACCATCGTAGGTGCCGGTACAACCATTATCACTGCTATTGTTGCTGCAACCGACACTTACGCAGCAGGTTCTGCATCTTATACACTGACTGTTATTGATCCAAGCATTCTCTTCTCAGAAAGCTTTGCAGAAAGTTTGGGTGACTTTACTGTAACTCAAACAGAAAAAGTATGGTCTTATAATTCTGGTGATAAATGTGCCTATGCAAATGGATATAACAAAGAAGATGGTCAGGATCTGAAGTTAATTTCTCCAGTCATTGATCTTAAAGATGTAACTGGTGCTAGTCTCACATTCGAACATGCAGTAGATTATGCCACTAATCACAACCTTCAGACAGAACTCACACTTTGGATCAAGGAAAAAGATGCTACAAAATGGAATCAGTTGATTATCCCTGTTTATCCAAATAATAAAACATTTGTAAACTCTGAAGAAATCTCTCTGAATACTTATTGTGGTAAAGAAGTGCAGATTGCATTCAATTATACCTGGCAAAAGAAATTTGCTGCAGCATGGGAAATCAAAAATGTTACCATCAAGAAAGCCGAACCGGCAACCTTGACCATCTCTGTTTCTGACGCAGGTTATGCAACTTACTTTACTGATCAGGCTTGGGTTGTTGCAGACAACATGAAAGCAGGTATCGTTACAGGTGTAGAAAACAAGAATCTGACTATCGACTGGAAGTATGCAGCTGGCAGTGTTGTTCCTGCAAATACAGCTGTTCTGATTCAGGCTGATGCCAAAGAATATGTATGCGAGGTTTCTAATTCAGAAGAAGCAGCTCCTGCAAACAACCTGCTGAAAGGCTCTACCACAGCCGCTACAACCGAAGGCGAAAACTGCTTGTTCTACAAGCTGTCTTATGACAATGGCGGTAAGAACCTCGGATTCTACTGGGCTGCTGAGAGCGGTGCTGCATTCCAGAACGAAGCAAACAAGGCATATCTGGCTCTGACTACTACAGTAGCAAAGAACGTTAGAGGATTTGGCCTGGAAGGCGACGGAACAACTGGTATCGGTCAGGTTGAGAACGGCGAAGCTCTCGTTAATGTTTACACCATCGACGGTATCATCGTACGCAAGCAGGTTAAGGAAAGCCAGGCTTTGAACGACCTGAAGAAAGGCATTTATATCGTGAACGGAAAGAAAGTAATCAAATAAAAAACAAATAGATCATGAAAAAGAGAATCTATCAGGCTCCCAAAATGGAGTTGATGCAGGTTGAGGCTGAAAGTCAGCTGCTGACTGCTTCTATTGGCTTAAATGATATGGTAAGCAACGGTGCTCAGTTAAGCAACGAAGAAAGCGATTTCAATGTTTGGGGTGAATAATCAATAACCCGCACTCATTTTTTACTCAAAGGAACAGACCGGTCGGCAGAGACTTGTCTGTTCCTTTTTTTTGATACCCTGGAATTCACAAAAAAACATCACGACCATTTTTTCAAATGATGCTGACAAAAACCCAAAATGGTCCCGTCGAAATCAACAGACCGTAGTTCATAAAAAATGCTTGTATAAAGCAAAAAAAATGCGCCCGGCACAAGCCAGACGCATCTGTTCTATTTTCTTTTTTGTCTACAGAAAGGGGATTAGTCTTCGCAAACCTCGAAATCATCCTTTCCTACACCGCACAATGGGCATACCCAATCTTCCGGGATATCCTCGAATGCTGTTCCCGGTGCAATACCTGAATCCGGATCACCTACAACTGGATCATAAACCCACTGGCAAACTGTACAAATATACTTCTTCATCTTACTTAATTTTAATTTTCAATATTCTAATTTAATTCTCTGGTGCAAGTATAATAAATAAAATACACATTTGGACTGATTACAGAGCAGTTTTAGGATTCTTTAATAAATCCATCAGCTCAGCCACACCTTCCGACGCTCCTTTCTGAATAAACTGAATGCCTCGTGCTCCATGAGTTTCTACGGGCTTGGGATCAATCAAATATACCGGAACGGAAGGAGAGACATAATGAATCAGTCCGGCCGCCGGATAAACATTCAGAGAAGTTCCGATAATCACGAATATATCAGCCGTCTGTACTTCTTCAATAGCCTTTTCTATCATCGGTACCGGCTCGCCGAACCACACGATAAACGGACGCAACTGCGACCCGTCCTTGGCCTGATCGCCCCATCGGATCTCATGGTCCATCGGAATATCCACAATACAACGCGCGTCATTCGGATGACGCGAAGAAGTGGCTTTCGTCAGTTCGCCATGCAGATGAATCACATTCGTGCTTCCGGCACGCTCATGCAGATTATCCACATTCTGCGTCACAATCACCATTTGATAATCTCTTTCCATCTCGGCCAGCAGTCTGTGCCCCGCACAAGGCTCCACGTCAGCCAACTGCCGACGGCGGTCGTTGTAGAACTGAAGCACCAGCTGGGGGTTGCGTTCATAACCTTCTATCGAGGCCACATCCTCCACCCGGAACTGTTCCCACAAACCATTGGAATCGCGAAAGGTTGTGATTCCGCTTTCGGCAGACATGCCTGCTCCGGTCAATACGACAATCTTTTTCATGCTGTAAGAAACATTGTATCCATTTTCTACAAAAATACAAATAAAAAACTACAAACAGAAAAATGCGTCAGAACAATTATTCGCTCCTGATGATTTCAGCAGGATTTATCCGTGATATATCCCGGATTCGTGCATAAACGGCCAAGGTAATCAGCAAACCCACAAAAAGCAGAATGCCTCCGTAAAACAGGAAACCTGTATCTATGAATGAATGGTACGTTCCGCGCAACTCATCCAACAGGAAATCCACAATCGGAAACGCCACAACAGCCGTTGTTAGAACCAATACAAGATACAACCGCGCAAACAGCAAGACGATCTGCCATGCTCCGGCTCCGTTTATCTTTCTGATGGCCATTTCCTTACGGCGATGTTCCGTGTCGAGAGTGATGGCCGAGTAAATGCCAAGCAGAGATATGACCAGTGCCACCACCGCCATAAAAAGAACAATGTTTCTCAACTCAAATTCCAAAGCATAAACTTCACGTATATCATCCATCATGGTGCGCATTTTGATTTCTACACTCTCTGGTAAGGCTTTGCGCATCACATGCTGCACGGCGTGCATGGCCTCCTTCTGTCTGTCGGCACTACATTTCACATAACAGTGCATAAAATCATCGGAATAATCAGAAAAGGTAAACATAAAGCCGTTTGACTGACCTTCAGGATAATTTGATATGACGAGCGGAGCGGATATGCCCACCAACTTATATTCCTTACTATAATCATACAGAACAGTTCCAAGCGCATCCTTGTGGATCCGTTTCGACAGTACTTCGTCGATAACCATCTCGTCAGCTGTTCGCAGCTCGCATCCGGACTGGATTTCCAGATTCATAAACTTGAAGTAACCAGGTGAAACACGCATCACATTGGCATTAAAAAACTGTTCTCTTCCCTCTGTAAGGTAAAGAGATGTATAGGTAGTAGCGTACAGATTATTGCCATCGGAAGTAATGACATCTTCCACTCCCGGACATTTACGGATTTCTTCTACAAGAAATCTCTTTGCAGGAACATCCAGAAACGGAAATTCAAAAGGAATGCTAAAAATCCGTTCCTTATCCGATAGAGACAAGGTTCCGAGAACAGAATGACTTGTTTTTGCGGACTGTAAATACAAGGCTACGGCAAAAGAAATGAAAATCCAGCCTACAAACAACTGGATTCCCAAAGATATGTTTCTCAACCGATGACGGCCGTATCTTCTTGCGGAACTGATCCCGAGACTCTGATTTACATAAGATTTACGAATCCTGATGATAACTCCACCCATTTTCCTTATTCATACCCACTTCCATAATCCGGTCCTTGTTACGGAAACAACTGTCGGTACTGAATATGAATCTGCTGCAATAAAGACAAATACTGAAACAAAACAACGACACGGTCAAACCAAATATGGCTATCAGATTCTGCATCTTGAAGCGCATCTGACTGCGTACGGCTACCTTCAAATAATGTAATATCATATCCTGGACTTTTAAGTTTATCATTCTGATTGTTCCATAACATCATGCAATCAAAAACCGTGCCAATTTATATTTTATTGGTTTTAAACGAATTACAAAAACAGTCCTGATATATTAGCGTGCGCATCCGCACGTTTTTAGTGCGAAATCGCACACAACACACCAAGTCACGATGAATCAGAAGCCGTCAGCCGTTATGGATTCATCGTTATTTATACAAAAAAAAGAAAAATAAACGGGTGATACAAGATTTAGTCAGCGAAAACTATTAACTTTGCGCCCGTGAAAAAATACTGAATTTAAATCATACAACAATTTAAGAAATGGATAAGATTAGCTATGCATTAGGTTTGGGTATCGGCCAGCAGCTGAGCAGCATGAATGCCAAGGATATCTGTGTAGATGACTTTGCACAAGCAATTAAGGATGTGCTGAACAATAACGAACTGGCTGTTTCTCATAAGGAAGCACAACAAATCGTCAATAAATATCTTCAGGAGAAAGAGGAAGAGCAGGCTAAAGAGATGAAATCTGCCGGCATCGAGTTCCTGAAGAAGAACGCCGAGAAGGAAGGCGTGATCACCACCGCTTCAGGCTTGCAGTACATGGTATTGAGCGAGGGTAACGGAAAGAGCCCGAAAGCAACCGATCAGGTGAAGTGCCACTACGAGGGTATGCTCATCGACGGTTCTCTGTTCGACAGCAGCTTGCAGCGCGGCACTCCGGCCACATTCCCTCTGAATGGTGTAATCGCCGGTTGGACCGAAGGTTTGCAGTTGATGAAGGAAGGCAGCAAGTTCCGTTTCTTTATCCCTTACGAATTAGGCTACGGAGCACGTGGCGCCGGTGCGTCTATTCCTCCTTACAGCACCCTGATTTTCGATGTAGAGCTCATCGAGGTGCTTTAATAACTCCAATGGTATAACTTTAATAATTAAATATAACAATGAAAAAGACAAGTTTTATGATGGCAGCTGCTTTGGTAGCTACCATGGCATCATGCTCTAAGTCTGGTGCTCCAAAAGCAGATTTGAAAACAGACGTTGACTCTTTGAGCTACTCTATCGGTCTGGCTCAGACTCAAGGATTAAAACCATATCTGGCAAACGCCATGGGTATTGATACTACCGACATGGCTGAATTCATCAAAGGTTTAAACGAGGGTGCAAACGCCGGTGATGACAAAAAGAAAATGGCTTATTTTGCAGGAATTCAGATCGGTCAGCAGATCAGCCAGCAGATGATGAAGGGAATTAACTACGAGTTGTTCGGTGAAGATTCTACTCAGACCATTAGCCTGAAGAACTTCATGGCCGGATTCATCAGCGGTGTAAACGGCAAGAGCGACATCATGACCATCGAACAGGCTCAGGAAATTGCTACAAAAAAAATGGAAAGCATTAAAAACGAGCAAATCGAGAAGAAATATGGTGCTTACAAGAAAGAAAACGAGAAGTATATGGCCGACATCGCCAAGAAAGCCGGTGTAAAGGCTTTGGCTAACGGTGTATACTACGAGGTAATCACCGAAGGTAAAGGTGCTATCCCTGCCGACACTTCACGCGTTAAGGTTAACTATGAGGGTAAACTGGTAGACGGAACGGTATTTGACAAGACAGACACAATTCCTGCAACATTCCCTTGCAACGCTGTTATCCCGGGATGGACAGAGGCACTGACTCATATGCCTGTTGGATCTAAATGGATTGTTTACATTCCTCAGGATCAGGCTTACGGTGCTAGAGAAACTCAAAAAATCAAGCCTTATTCAGCTCTGACCTTTACTATTGAACTGCTTGATATTGTGACTGAAAAATAATTGACCGATGAAATATTCTAGAATCTTGATTCTGTCTTTGGCACTGGTAACTTTCTTTGGAAGTCAGGCCGACGCCCGCAAGACAAGAAAAAACAAGAAAAAGAATGTGGCTGAAAAGGTGGACACCTGCTCGGTTGATACATTCAGCTATGCTATCGGACTTGCCAACACTGACGGACTGAAAAACTATCTGGCAAACAGATTGGGAGTAGATATGAGCTACATGTCTGAATTCCTGAAAGGTTTTGATACAGATATCAACAGCGAAGAGGCTAAAAAAGCTATCGCCTACACAGCCGGACTGGAGATACGCAAGCAGGTGGCAGAACAGATCATCCCGCAAATCGACAAACAGATTGCCGGAAACGACTCTGTAAAGACTGTAAACAGCGATCTGTTTATTGAGGGATTCAGAACTGCCATTGCCGGTGAAACAACCAAAATGACTCTGGCACATGCACAGGAGCTGGCAAAAAAACAGATGATTTATTATCAGAATGCCTTGATGGAAAAACGATTTGGCGCAAACAGAAAAGCCGGAGAAGAATTCCTGAAAGCCAATGCCAAAGAAAAAGGCGTAAAAGAGTTACCTAGCGGAGTGCAGTATAAGATTTTGCAAGAGGGAAAAGGAGCTATTCCAGCCGATTCTTCTACTGTAAAAGTACACTACGAAGGTCGCCTGATCGATGGTACCATCTTCGATAGTTCCTACAAGCGCAACGAACCGGCTGTGTTCGGTTGCAAGCAGGTAATCAAGGGATGGACTGAAATTCTGACCAAAATGCCAGTCGGATCCAAATGGGAAGTGTATATCCCGCAGGAAATGGGATATGGCGCACGCGAAGCAGGAAAGATTCCTCCTTACTCAGCGCTGATCTTCACCGTAGAACTTCTGGACATTGTAAAATAGCATATTGTTTCATAAAAAGAAGGCATCAACTTAGGTTTGATGCCTTTTTTTTGTTAAAAGCAGGCAGTGTACTGAATAAATCCTTATATTTGCTTACTTTTTGACAATTTCTAATCAAACACCCAGAAAACAGTAAGACATTATGGAAAAAATAGATCTTTTGGATAAGAAAATTCTGGAAATCATATCAAACAACGCACGTATCCCATTCAAGGATGTGGCAGCGGTATGCGGTGTTTCCAGAGCAGCCATACATCAGCGCGTACAGCGCCTTATCGACATGGGCGTAATTGTAGGATCGGGCTATCAGGTAAATCCAAAGAGCCTGGGTTACAGTACGTGTACCTATGTCGGCATCAAATTGGAAAAAGGCTCTATGTATAAAAGAGTAGTAGAGGAACTGATGAAAATTCCCGAGATCGTGGAATGCCATTTTACTACCGGTCCGTACACCATGCTGACCAAGCTCTATGCACGCGACAACTCGCATCTGATGGAACTGCTCAACAACAAGATGCAGGAAATTCCGGGCGTAGTGGCTACAGAAACTCTCATATCCCTGGAACAGAGTATCAAGAAAGAAATTCCTATCGGAATTGACGATATTGAAAACGAATAACAAAGATGAAAGAAGGGGCTTTTTGCTGGCAGCAGACTTATGACAGGATGCACCAGTCTTTTCCGGGATATACGTCACAGCCGGTAATCGGTATCACTGGCAATTTTGGCGACAAAGGATGTGAACTGGCCGAGGGTTATTTCAAATCGGTATTGCGGGCCGGAGCCACTCCGGTCATTATTCCTCCATTTGCCAACAAGGATGCCCTGATTAATGTGCTGGATCATATCGACGGCCTGCTGTTCTCGGGAGGCGGTGACATCAATCCGCTTTATCTGAACGAAGAACCGATACGGGAACTGGGCGGTATCAACGCCGAGCGCGATCTGCCGGAACTGTTACTGGCACGTCTGGCCTATGACCGTCAGATTCCGATGTTGGGCATCTGCCGGGGCATTCAGATTCTGGCTGCCGCATTGGGAGGAAGCATGCATCAAGACATCTACCAGAACAGCACCCCGCAACAGCCGTTGCTCAAACACAGTCAGAACCTAGACCGTAGCCACGCCTCTCACTTGGTTCATATCGAAGAGGGATCGTTGCTGCACGAAATCATGCAAACAGAGGTTCTGCCCGTAAATTCCTTCCATCATCAGGCCGTAAAAGAACCGGGGAAGCGCTTCACCGTATGCGCCCGCTCGGCCGACGGAATAATCGAAGCCATCGAATCGGCCGAACATAAATCCATTCTGGGAGTACAATGGCATCCGGAATGTTTCATCCTGAAACAGGATGAGTGCATGATGCCTCTTTTTGAATGGCTCACACACGAAGCGCGTTCGTTCAGCACAGCCAAACAGATGCACCGCCGCATTCTGACTTTGGACAGCCACTGCGACACACCGATGTTCTTTGAGCAGAATATCAGTTTCCACAAGCGGGACCCCAAGATTCTGGTGGATCTGCACAAAATGAATGAGGGACATCTGGATGCGACCATCATGGTGGCTTATCTGAAACAGGAAGAGCGCACCGAAGCCGGACTGACAGCCGCCACGGAAAAGGCAAACCTGATTCTGGACCAGATTGTGGACATGGCTGCCAAGAACTGTACAGCCGTGCAGATTGCACGTACACCGGAAGATCTGTTCCGTCTGAAGGATCAGGGGAAAAAGGCCATTATGCTGGGTATTGAAAACGGCTACGCATTAGGACGCGACATACGGCTTGTGGAGCATTTCAAACAGCGGGGAGTGGTTTACATCACTTTGTGCCACAACGGCAATAATGACATCTGCGACTCGGCCAAAGCACCGGAAGAGGAACACCACGGAGTGAGTGCCTTCGGCGAACAGGTGATTCAGGAAATGAACCGCCTGGGAATCATGGTTGATTTGTCGCATGCGTCGGAAAAAAGTTTTTATGACGCGCTGGAAATCAGCCGCACTCCGATTGTCTGCTCGCATTCTTCATGCCGCAGTCTGTGTGATGTTCCGCGCAATCTGACCGACGACCAGCTTAGAAGTATTGCCCGCAAGGGAGGAGTGGTACAGGTTACTCTGTATAACGGTTTCCTGAAAAAAGAAGGTCAGGCCTCCATTCTGGATGCCATGGAACACCTGAACCATATGATTCGCATTATGGGAGTGGACCATGTAGGTATCGGCACTGATTTTGATGGCGATGGCGGTATACCGGGATGTGCCTCGGCTGCCGAACTGATCAACTTCACACGCCGACTGATTCAGGATCGCTATAATGAAGAAGATATCCGGAAAATATGGGGAGGAAACTTCCTGCGCGTCATGCAACAGGTACAGAACTTTAAGTAACATCTGAAATATGGAAAAGAAATATTGGAGCGCCATTGCGCTTGCAGCCGTATGCCTGCTGAGTGGCTGCGGCAAAAAGAATACATCTGCTTCAACCCAACCGCAACAAACAAGTCAGGTCAATGCGGAATGTCCGGCATTCAATGCCGACAGTGCCTATCAGTTTACAGCGGATCAGTGCGACTTCGGTCCGCGCACTCCGAACAGCGACGCGCACAAGGCCTGCGGCAACTATATTGCCGAAAAGTTCGCGGCTTACGGAGCCACCATCACCGATCAGTATGCCGATCTGAGAGGTTATGACGGCACTGTGCTGAAAAGCCGTAACATCATCGCTTCCATAAATCCGGATGCCGAAAAGAGAGTGCTGATCTGCGCGCATTGGGACAGCCGCCCGTGGTGCGACAATGATCCGGATTCTGCCAACTGGAAAAAACCGGTACTGGCAGCAAACGACGGAGCCAGCGGAGTGGCGGTCATGCTCGAAATGGCACGTACGCTGAAACAGCAGCCGTTGAGCCAGATCGGCGTGGACTTTATCTGCTTCGACGCCGAAGACTGGGGTGTGCCGCAGTGGGCCGAAACCGGCGAGGATCATTCGATGAGCTGGTGTTTGGGATCACAGTACTGGTCACAGAATCCGCATAAAGAAGGTTATAAGGCCGCATATGGTATTCTGCTGGATATGGTTGGCGGACAAGGAGCAACCTTTTCACAGGAAGCTTATTCACAGGAATACGCTCCAGGAGTAGTCAATAATGTATGGAATACGGCAGAATCACTGGGTTACGGCAACTACTTTCTGAAACGGCCCAGCGGCTATATTATAGATGATCACGTACCGGTAAATCAGATTGCGGGCATTCCATGTATCGACATCGTGCCTTACTTCACCGATGGCCCGTCCTCATTCGGACCGACATGGCATACGATCAAGGACGATATGGAACATATTGACAAGAATGTACTGAAAGCTGTGGGACAAACAGTTCTGCAGGTTTTATATAATGAAAACAGAAATAATGAAAACCATTAACGAACTGCAAGACGAAGTTATTGAGGAATTCAATGACTTTGATGACTGGATGGACAAATACCAGCTGTTGATTGATCTGGGTAGTGAAGAAAAACCATTACCCGAAGAGTATAAAACGGATCAGAACCTGATTGACGGTTGCCAAAGCCGTGTATGGCTTCAGGCTGACCTGAAGGACGGTAAGATCATTTTCCAGGCTGAAAGTGACGCGCTGATCGTAAAAGGTATCGTCCTGCTGCTGGTACGGGTGTTGTCGGACCATACTCCGGACGAGATTCTGAACGCGGACCTGTATTTCATCGAACGCATCGGATTGAAAGAGCACCTCTCTCCTACCCGCAGCAACGGTTTGCTGGCCATGCTGAAACAGATGAAGATGTATGCACTGGCTTTCAAGGCTAAAGCCAACCAATAATCATAAATACAAAAACTCCTTATTATAAGAAGCCGGTATCTGAAGACCGCTATTATAATAAGGAGTTTTTGTATGGATAAAAATAGAATCAGTCTTTCTGATTGCGTAACTGCTCGCGGGCTGTTTCCAATATGGCGAAAAGCTCGTCCAACGTTTCTGCACGTAACATGGCAATTCGGGTTTCGCGGAAATTGGGAATACCCTTGAAAATCGGTGAAGCGGCCAGATGACGACGGCTGTGCAGAATGCCACGATACTCATCAATACGGCGCACGCTGGTGAGAACCTGTTCCTTCAAGACGTCAATTTTCCAGTCGTCCGACATCACTTCGTAGTCACTGTCAATGATATGATCTGCCGCAGAAGCATTCTGCTGCGGGCATAAATAATCTACAATCTCCTTGAAAATCCAAGGACGGCCAAAGGTGGCACGGCCCACCATTACGGCATCCACTCCGTAACGCTCAAAATAATCTTTTGCCTTTTCGGGCGAAGTGATGTCACCGTTTCCGATGATCGGAATGTGCATACGGGGATTCTTCTTCACTTCTCCAATCAGACTCCAATCAGCTTCACCGGTATACATTTGGGCACGCGTACGGCCATGAATGGTCAGCGCCTGAATACCGCAGTCTTGCAGACGTTCGGCCAGATCCACGATAATCTTGCTGTTTTCATCCCAACCCAGACGGGTCTTTACAGTCACCGGAATATCTACGGCACGGACAACCGCCTCGGTAATCTCGATCATCTTGTCGGGATTCTGAAGCATACCCGCACCGGCACCTTTTCCGGCCACCCGTTTTACGGGACAGCCAAAATTCAAATCCAGCACATCGGGACGCGCCTGATCCACCACAATACGGGCAGCCTCGACCATCGGATCAACTTCCTTTCCATAGATCTGAATAGCCACAGGGCGTTCGTCCTCACACACTTTCAGTTTCTCCAGACTGCGGTTTACCATTCGGATCAAAGCATCTGCCGCTACGAACTCGGAATAGACCATAGCAGCTCCAAATTTCTTGCACAGCAGACGGAAACCTATGTCCGTCACGTCCTCCATCGGAGCCAGAAAGACCGGATAGGGACCAAATTCAATATTTCCTATTTTCATAATGAGCGCAAAAATACGAAAAAACTTCTATAACATATCTCTTACTTATCAAGAAAAGGCAGTATCTTTGCAGCAATAAATTGATTCATAATATGACAAGAAGTGATTTCGAAATCATGGCACCGGTAGGCTCGCCCGAATCTTTTGCGGCAGCCTTGAATGCAGGTGCCGATTCTATCTATTTTGGAATAGAAAATCTGAACATGCGTGCTCACTCGGCCAGCACATTCACCATAAACGACCTGAAACGAATTGCGCAGGAATGTGCCGAGCATGGAGTAAAAAGCTATCTGACTGTAAACACGATTATCTACGACGAAGATATTCCTCTGATGCACCAGATCATTGATGCTGCCAAAGAAGCCAATATTTCGGCGGTTATCGCATCGGATGTGGCCGTAATGACTTATTGCCAGAGTGTCGGCCAGGAAGTACACCTGTCTACACAGCTGAACATCACCAATATCGAGGCTCTGAAATTCTATGCCCAGTTTGCTGATGTTGTGGTACTGGCCCGTGAATTGAATATGGACCAGGTGTCTTATATCTATCAACAGATTCAGGAGCAGAAAATCTGCGGCCCCAGCGGAGAGCTGGTACGTATCGAAATGTTCTGCCACGGTGCCCTGTGTATGGCCGTGAGCGGAAAATGCTATCTGAGTCTGAACAACACCGGGCGCTCGGCCAACCGTGGCGCCTGCATGCAACTTTGCCGCCGACAGTACATCGTAAAGGATAAGGAAAGCGATGTAGAACTGGAAATCGACAACCAGTATATCATGAGTCCGAAAGACTTGAAGACAGTGCGTTTCATCGACCGTATGATGAATGCGGGAGTGCGGGTATTCAAAATCGAAGGCCGCGCCCGCGGACCGGAGTATGTCGACACCGTGGTACGCTGCTATCAGGAAGCCATACAGAGCGTGCTCGACAATGACTTTACAGAAGAAAAGAAAGACGCCTGGGACGAGCGTTTGAAACGGGTGTTCAACCGCGGATTCTGGGACGGCTATTATCAGGGACAGTTCTTGGGAGAGTGGACAAAATCCTACGGTTCCGACGCGACCGAAAAGAAGGTCTATGTGGGTAAAGCCATCAAATACTTCTCAAATATAGAGGTCGGTGAATTCCAGATTGAAGCTGCCGAAATGAGTGTGGGCGACAAGCTCCTGATTACCGGTCCGACTACCGGAGCCATGTTCCTCACTCTGGAAGAAGTACGTTATGACCTGAAACCGGTAGACACGGTAAAGAAAGGCATGCGTGTGTCCTTTAAAGTGCCCGGAAAAATCCGTCCGAGCGACAAACTTTATAAAATGGTCACTTCAACACCGAAACAATAAGTCCGGAAAGCCTGTATCTCATCACATACAGGCTTTCTCCTTTTTAAGATAAGAAAATATTTTTGTATTTTATTTTCTTTATCTATCTTTGCATCTGAAGTAATATACCACATTATAACTAGTTTAATGAGTCTGCACAAATTCACTCATCTGCTGGCACAGACCGTAGAAGAACTGTCCACATATAATTCCTTAAAGGGTGTCTTTCACGAACATAGAGACGGCGACCCTTTACCTTCAGGAAAGGTTCTTAAAGAAATTATTGAACTGTGCCGTTCTATCCTGTTTCCCGGATTCTACGGGAAATCCACTGTCAATAGTCATACTATTACCTACCATATAGGAGTAAATCTGGAGCGTCTTTACGGACTGCTGACGGATCAGATTCTGGCCGGACTTTGTTTTGCCTCAGAAGAGGGCTGTGCACAAAATCAGGAACAAGAATCCGGATGCGACAAACACTGCAAAGAAAAAGCTGCCGAACTGGCAGCCACACTTATTACCAAGTTGCCGGAAATCCGAAGTATTCTGGCTACTGACGTTGAAGCTGCTTATAACGGTGATCCAGCTGCCGAAAGCTATGGAGAAATTATCAGTTGCTACCCCATAATCAAAGCCTTGAGCAGTTATCGCATTGCCCACGAATTACTGATGCTCGGAGTACCGCTTATCCCTAGAATCATTTCCGAAATGGCTCATTCAGAAACGGGTATAGATATCCATCCGGGAGCACAGATCGGACATCACTTTACCATTGATCACGGAACAGGTGTGGTTATCGGATCAACTTGTATTATCGGCAACCACGTAAAACTCTATCAGGGGGTTACATTAGGAGCTAAAAGCTTTCCACTGGACGAAAACGGAAATCCGATCAAGGGCATTCCGCGCCATCCCATTCTGGAAGACGACGTTGTAGTTTATTCCAATGCAACTATTCTGGGACGTATCCGTGTGGGAAAAGGCGCAACCGTAGGCGGTAATATCTGGGTTACCGAAGATGTCCCCCAAGGAGCACGCCTGGTACAGAGAAAATAAATTATCATTAAAAAACATATCACTCACTACATCCATAGAAGAATAAAAAATAATGGAAGCAGAATTTGAACTTATTGCGAAAACCTTTCAGGGATTAGAAAATATTTTGGCAAAAGAACTGACCGATTTAGGTGCAAACAATATCCAGATCGGCAGAAGAATGGTTTCGTTTACCGGTGACAAGGCCTTAATGTACAAGGCAAACTTCGCACTGCGTACCGCCATCAGAATTTTGAAGCCCATCAAGCATTTCAAGGCACAGACTGCCGATCAGGTATACGATGCCATCAAGAAAATTGACTGGAGCCAGTATCTGACCAACGAAACCAGCTTCGCTGTTGATTCTGTTGTATTCTCCAAAGAATTCCGTCATAGCAAATTTGTGGCTTACAAGGTGAAGGACGCTATCGTGGACTATTTCAGAGAAAAAACCGGAAGCCGTCCGAATATCAGCATCACCAACCCGGATTTGCAGTTGCATATTCATATTGCAGAGGATGACTGTACTTTGTCTTTAGACAGTTCGGGCGAGTCATTACACCGTCGCGGTTACCGTCAGGAATCTGTAGAAGCTCCTCTGAATGAGGTATTGGCCGCAGCGATGATCATGATGACCGGCTGGGACGGAGAATGCGACCTGATCGATCCGATGTGCGGATCGGGAACTATTGCCATCGAGGCTGCTCTGATAGCCCGTAATATCGCACCGGGCGTATTCCGCAAAGAATATGCTTTCGAAAAGTGGAACGATTTTGATCAGGAGTTGTTCGATACCATCTACAACGATGACTCCAAAGAAAGAGAGTTTACACACAAGATCTATGGATACGACATCAACCGCAATGCTGTAGAAATCGCATTGAAGAATGTCAAGGCTGCCGGATTAAGCAAGGAAATCGAAATCAACCAGAAGGATTTCCATCAGTTTACCCGCCCACAGGAAAAATGTATCATGGTTACCAACCCTCCTTACGGAGAGCGTATCTCTACCCCTGACTTGTTGGGATTGTACCGCACCATCGGCGAACGCCTGAAGCACCAGTTCCAGGATTATGACGCATGGATTCTGAGCTACCGCGAAGAGTGTTTCGAACAGATTGGCTTGAAACCTTCTATCAAGATCCCTCTCTACAACGGCTCTTTGGAATGTGAGTTCCGCAAATATCAGATCTTTAGCGGAAAGTATAAGGATATGCGTGCCGATGGCGGCCAGATCAAAACAGACGAGGAACGCCGACAGATGGCTCAGAAGAAGCGTTTCAAGGCTAACCGTGAATTCAAAAAAGCCATTGACGAGGACGATGATCAGAGCGGATTCCGCTTTAAGAGAGAGAATCAGGGCGGAAAAGGCGGAAGATTCAGAGGCGAAGAACGTGGTTTTGACCGTGGCAACGGCAAAAAGAGCTACCGCGGCGGTGGAAAATCATTCGATAAAGGAAACAAATCGTTTAACAAGAACCGCAAATACGACCGTTATGAAGAAGATTAATCTCTTTTTGATTATTAGCCTTTTTGCTTCTGTCATGATGGGACAAAACAAGAGTTTCACCCTGGAAGACTTGCTTCCGGGCGGAAATAACTTCTGGAATTTGCAGCCTCAGTCCATGAATCTGACGTGGTGGGGCGACAACTGCATTGAACGGACTCAGGAACAATGCTCTGTTGTCAACAAGAAAGACGGTAAAAAATCTGTCCTGTTCACCCTGGCAGAAGTGAAGCAGTGGTTGGGCGAGGACCAGGAACTGGCTACCTCATGCACGGCAATCTCGTTTCCATACGCAGAAAAGGAACAGTTCGTTTTGCGCACGGCACAGAAGGATTTTATCGTAGATTTCAAGGAAAAGAAGGTTATCTGGAGCCAGAAGAACAATGCTCAAGCCCAGAATACAGACTGGAATCCGGTTTCTAAGAACAAAGCCTTCACTATTGGCGACAACTTGTATGTAACCACTGCCGAAGGTAAAGAGATTGCCGTATCCAAAGACGGCAGCAATGATTTGGTATACGGAAAGAGCGTGCACCGTGATGAGTTCGGAATCAGAAAAGGAACTTATTGGAGCCCGGACGGAAAATTACTGGCATTCTACCGTATGGACCAGAGCATGGTACCCGACTATCCTCAGGTAGACATCAATACCCGGATTGCCACAACATTCCCTTGCAAATATCCGATGGCCGGCGAGAAGAGCCACAAAGTAAGCATCGGAGTATTCAATCCGGCAAATGAGCAGACCGTATGGTTGCAGACCGGCGATGCCACAGACCGGTATTTCACCAATATTGCCTGGTCGCCCGACAACAAGAAAATCTATGTCATCGAGCTGAACCGTGACCAGAACCACGCACAACTGGTTTGTTACAATGCCACAGACGGCAAAAAGGAGGAAGTGCTCTATGAGGAGAAACATCCTAAATTCGTAGAACCACAGAACCCGATAGTCTTCCTTCCTTGGGACAGCAGCAAGTTCATTTATCAGAGCCAGCGCGACGGCTACAATCATCTGTATCTGTTTGATCTTAAATCACCGCTTTACGATAATTTCAAAAATGCGGCCGATGGAGCTACTTATAAGGAATATGTCAAGGTAGAACAGCTGACATCCGGTCCTTGGGTGGTGTTGGACATGCTGGGTTTCAATGAGAAAGAGAAAAGCATTCTGATTCGCAGCAACGAACAGAACCCGATTCAATATACTCTGAATGCGGTCAATGTTTCCAATAAGAAGCGTACATTAATCGGAACATCAGAGGGAGTACATCAGGGTAATCTGTCTGCCGACGGACAATATATCATTGATACTTACAGTTCTCCGAAGGTTGCCCGAAGCATCAATCTGTATGCCACCAAGAACGGCAAGGGTATCAACCTGCTCACGGCAGAAGATCCTTGGAAAGAGTTCAACAAGCCTGAAATCGTGAGTGGCCATATCAAGGCGTCTGACGACAGCACCGATCTGTACTACCGCATGGTTAAACCGGTAAACTTTGATCCGAACAAGAAATATCCGACCATTGTTTATGTCTACGGTGGTCCTCACGCTCATCTGGTGGATGCCAGCCGTAACTACATGGCCCGCGGATGGGAGATTTACATGGCCCAGAAGGGTTATCTGATCTTTGTGCTCGACAGCAGAGGCTCAGAGAATCGCGGACGCCAGTTCGAGAACGTCACTTTCAGACATCTCGGTGATGAGGAGATGAAAGACCAGATGCGAGGTGTAGCTTATCTGAAGTCATTGCCTTACGTAGACCAGAACCGTATCGGTGTACACGGATGGTCGTTCGGCGGTTTCATGACGACCAACCTGATGCTTTCTTATCCGGAAACCTTCAAAGTGGGTGTGGCCGGCGGACCGGTTATCGACTGGAGCTATTATGAAGTGATGTACGGAGAACGCTATATGGACACTCCGCAAGCCAATCCGGAAGGTTATAAAGGCAGCAATCTGCGTCTGAAAGTTCCTAATCTTCAAGGTAAACTGCAGATTATCATCGGTTACAACGACCCGGTTTGTGTGCCACAGCACAGCCTGTCCTTCCTGCGTGCCTGCATTGATGCCGGCAAACAGGTAGATTACTTTGTATATCCGGGCGGTGAGCACAACATGTTCGGACGTGACCAGATTCATCTGCATGAGCGAATCAGCCAATATTTTGATGATTTCTTAAAATAAACATAAAGCAGCATACGATATGAAACTTTTATTGTTAGGAAGCGGCGGACGCGAGCATGCTTTGGCATGGAAGATCGCCCAGAGCCCCAAAATAGAGAAATTATATATCGCTCCGGGAAATGCCGGTACAGCGTCAGTAGGAGAAAACGTAAACATCAAAGCCGATGATTTTGCCGGTATCCGTCAGTTTGTTCTGAACAATCAGATCAACATGGTGGTTGTAGGTCCGGAAGATCCGCTGGTAAAGGGAGTTTACGACTTTTTCAAAAACGATGAAGCTCTGAAGAACATTCCGGTTATCGGTCCGTCAAAGCAGGGTGCCGTACTGGAAGGCAGCAAGGATTTTGCCAAAGGATTCATGCAGCGCCACAACATCCCGACAGCTGCTTATCAGACATTCCGTGCGGATCAGCTGGAAGAAGGTCTGAAGTTCCTCGAAACCCTGAAAGCTCCTTATGTACTGAAAGCCGACGGTCTGTGTGCCGGAAAAGGTGTTCTGATTCTGGACACTTTGGAAGAAGCAAAGAAAGAATTGAAGGAAATGCTGGGCGGTATGTTCGGCGACGCTTCTTCATCTGTCGTTATCGAAGAGTTCCTGAGCGGTATCGAATGCTCTGTATTCGTACTGACCGACGGAAAGAGCTACAAAATTCTGCCTGAAGCAAAAGACTACAAGCGCATTGGCGAGCACGATACCGGTCTGAATACCGGCGGTATGGGTAGTGTTTCTCCGGTTCCTTTTGCCACTCCGGAATGGATGAAGAAGGTAGAAGACCGCATCATCCGTCCAACAGTTGAAGGACTTCGTGCCGAAAACATTGACTACAAAGGCTTTATCTTCTTCGGTTTGATCAACGTTGCCGGAGAACCGATGGTCATTGAATACAATGTGCGTATGGGAGACCCGGAAACCGAGTCTGTGATGCTTCGTATCAAGAGCGACCTTGTTGAGTTGTTCGAAGGCGTTGCAGCAGGCAATCTGGACGAAAAGACTCTGGAGTTTGACGAGCGCAACGCAGTATGTGTGATGCTGGTATCCGGAGGTTATCCGGAGGCTTACGAGAAGGGATTCCCGATTACCGGTATTGACGAAGTGGAGAACAGCATCGTATTCCATGCCGGAACAGCCGTTAAAGACGGACAGGTTGTTACCAGCGGCGGACGTGTTATTGCTGTAAGTTCTTATGGAAGCAATAAGGAAGAGGCCCTGCAGCAATCCTTCTCTCAGGCTCAGAAAATCCAGTTTAACAAGAAATATTTCCGTTCTGATATTGGAAAAGACCTATAATGAGAAATAACAGGTTTCAAAATAAAGTGGCGACAAGCGGTTTTACACTGCCTGTCGCCGCTCTTGTTGCTACCCTGCTTTGGGCAGCCATCGGCCCTATGTCGCAAGCCAAGGTATATTGTTGGATCTGTTGTGCCTTATGTTCTTACCTGTTAGTTGAATTCAACAATGCCAATGCGCTGCTCCGTATCCGCAGCCGTCTTACTACCTCCACCTTTTTATTTGGCATAGGCTGTTTTCCTTTTTTACATGAAGCTCCAGAAGCACTGTCGGTTAGCTTTTTTATGTTAGGATGTTACTACTTCCTGTTTCGGTCTTATCAGGGAAGCAACAGTTCTTCCAATATTTATCACGCTTTTGTTTCTTTGGGAATAGCATGCCTGATACACCCTTTACTTCTTTACTTTGTTCCATTTGTTTATTGGAGCATGTCTGTGTATCTGCGCTCTTTTTCCTTTAAGGCCTTTTGCGCCAGTTTGCTGGGCATATTTACTCCGTTCTGGTTTTACAGTGCCTATCTGATTTATCTGCAGGATTATAACCGTATTACAGACTTGCTGCAAAAGATCTTGCTTTTCCGTTTTCCGTCATGGAATGATTATCTTTCCATAGACATCAGTCGTTTATCCGCTTTTCTATTGATTTTTATTCTTGGACTGATCAGCAGTATCCACGCACTCAAAACCAGCTATAACGACAAGATCCGTACTCGCATGCAGTTCTATACACTGATTCTGTTTGAAACCGTCATTTTGCTGTTCATGCTGGCACAACCTCAGGAATTCGATCTGTATATGGCATTGCTCACCCTGACTTCGGCACCCGTCATCGCCCATTTCTTTGCATTGACCTCTTACAGAATTACGAATCTGCTGTTTGTTTTTTCCATATTCATTTATCTATTCATTGCACTTTCTAGCGTATGGACCAACTATTTACCACTATTACAGATATTCTGATAGACTACGGCTACTGGGGCATGTTCATAGCAGCATTCATTGCCGGCAGTGTCTTCCCGTTCAGTTCTGAAGCCGTTATGGCCGGATTACAATTGGCCGGACTGGCTCCCTTACCCTTGTTCATTTGGGGCACTATAGGAAATGTGGCAGGAAGTATGTTCAATTACTGGATCGGCAGCTTGGGAAAAATGGAATGGATTGAGAAATACCTCCATGTAAAAAAAGAAAAGGTTGAGAAAACCCAGAAATTTATGGAGCAGAAAGGTGCCTGGATGGGCGTACTCTGCTTTTTGCCGATATTGGGAAGCGTCATTGCCGTAACCATGGGTTATATGCGCGCCAATGTGTATATCAGTTTTATTTCCATACTGATCGGCAAGGCTGTCCGCTATGCCATATTGGTTTATTTTGTATCACTAATATAATTATCAAGACAAGATGAAACGTCACGATCTTTTATTTGTTTCGCTCGTTGTCTGCCTGTTTGCCGGCATCTTGCTGTCGTGCACCCCGAAAGCTAAAGACGAAAGCAAAACCATTACCGTAACCATTGCCCCATTGGCTTATCTCACGGAGAAAATAACCGGAAGCAACTACCAGATAGAAACATTGGTTCCGAACGGAAGCAGTCCGGAAACCTACGAACCGTCTCCACAACAGTTAGTGCGCCTCAGCAACAGCAAAATCTATTTTTATGTGGGACATCTTGGTTTTGAACAGACCTGGCTCCAGAAAATGGAACAGAATGCTCCGAACACAGTATTCTCGAATACATCAGAAGGAATCAAATACATCACTTCCACACATCAGCACGGCGATCACACGCATAAGGGGGTTGACCCGCATGTTTGGACCACTCCCGCCAATCTGAAAATCATGGCCCGCAACATTGCGGCCGGATTGAGCGACACCTATCCGGAAGACCGGGAAGTGTTTGCCAAGAATCTGAAAGCGCTGGAAGACAGTCTGGACACAACAGACCGCGAAATCCGCCAACTACTTTCGGACAAGGAAAAAAGAAGCTTTCTGATCTATCATCCCACACTGAGTTATTTTGCCCAGGAATACGGACTGGAACAACTGGTGATCGAAGAGGACGGAAAATCACCCTCCCCGGCCCATCTGCAAAAGCTGATCCGTACCTGTCGTGAAAAGAATGCCCACACGGTGTTCCTGCAAAAGGAATTCGACCGTCGCAATGCCGAAGTTATTGCCCGCGAAACACAGACCCAAATCGTTGAAATCAATCCGCTGGACTATGAATGTACCCGCGAACTGATCCAGATTGCCAAAACATTGAGTCATGAAACAGAATCCAATCATTAAACTGACCGACGTGGAGGTGCGCTATGACTCCAAACCGGTGTTGGAGCAGGTGTCACTCACAGTATATGAAAAAGACTTTCTGGGAATTATCGGACCCAACGGGGGCGGAAAGACCACTTTGGTCAAGACCATCCTCGGCCTGAAGGATATTCACCACGGCAGTATCCAATATTTCCGGAACAGTCATCCGGTCAATCGAATCGGCATCGGCTATCTGCCACAATATAACCAGATTGACAAGAAGTTCCCCATTTCGGTATTCGATGTCATTCTCTCCGGACTGGAGGAGAAAGGCTCGCTCTGGCGCCGGACAACTCCGGAACAGAAAGAGCGCGTAAACGGAATGATTGACCGCATGGGGCTCAATGGTCTGGAAAAACGCCCGATCGGCAGTCTGAGCGGTGGACAGGCACAGCGCGCCCTTTTGGGACGGGCCATCATTTCCGAACCCGATGTGGTGATTCTCGACGAACCGAACACTTATATAGACAAGCGTTTTGAAGCCCAACTCTATGAATTGTTGGATGAAATCAACCACAACAGCGCCATTATCCTCATCAGTCATGATATAGGTTCTGTGGTACAGAACGTGAAGAACATTGCCTGTGTGAACCACACTCTGGACTATCATACCCAGGAAGAAATTACGGAAGAATGGCTTCAGGCTAAAACCAGTTGTCCCATTGATCTGTTGGGACACGGCGATATGCCTCACCGCGTTTTGAAGCAGCATACGCACCGTTAAAATAAAAAACGGATCAAATTAAAGTAACCTAAATAGAAAAAGAAACGCAAAAAAGTTCGTATTTTTGCCCAATCAAGTAAATATTATTATAAAACCAAATAAAAAACAATGAAACAGTTCAAAACAGTAAACACCATCATGGGGTGGATTACGTTTGCGATTGCCGCTTTCGTGTATTGCAGCACGATTGAGCCGACCGCAAGCTTTTGGGACTGTCCGGAGTTTATCACCTCTGCCTACAAGTTAGAGGTGGGCCATCCTCCCGGCAACCCGTTTTTCATGTTAACCGCAAACCTGTTTTCCCAGTTTGCCAGTGATCCAACACAAGTGGCCCGCATGGTCAACATCATGTCGGCACTCTTCAGCGCAGGCTGTATTCTGTTCCTGTTCTGGAGTATCACACACCTCACCCGCAAGCTGGTATGCAGCAATCCGAACGAGATGTCACTCTCACAGCTCATCACCATTCAGGGTAGCGGTCTGGTAGGTGCTTTGGCCTACACGTTCAGCGACACCTTCTGGTTCAGCGCTGTAGAAGGCGAGGTTTATGCCTACTCTTCATTGTTTACAGCCATGGTATTCTGGCTCATTCTGAAATGGGAAGAACACGCTGACGAACCGCACAGCGACCGCTGGTTAGTACTGATTTCCTACATGACCGGTATTTCTATCGGTGTGCATCTGTTGAACCTGTTGTGCGTGCCTGCCCTCGTATTGATATGGTACTACAAGCGCAATCCGCAAGCCAACCTGAAAGGCTCCCTGATGGCACTGATCGGCTCTATGATTCTTGTAGCAGCCGTGCTCTACGGTATCGTACCGGGTATCGTGAAAGTGGGCGGATGGTTTGAGCTGTTCTTTGTGAATACACTCGGCTTCTCTTTCAACACCGGTCTGATTGTGTACATCTTCTGTCTGATCGCCGTTGTGCTTTGGGCCATTTGGGAAACCCAGCGTCAGGCAAGCCGCAAGCGTATGAACATTGCCTATCTGTGTTCTGTTGCCATGTTGGGTATTCCGTTCTACGGTTATGGCTGGAGCAGCCTGATTATCGGTGTGATCATTCTGGCAATTCTGGCCTTTGTGCTTTACTATAAGAAAGAGGATTTGCACGTAATCAGTGCCCGTGTGATGAACACATCACTGCTTTGCATGCTGATGATCATGATCGGATATTCAAGCTATGCCCTGATCGTGATCCGTTCAAGTGCCAACCCTCCTATGGACCAGAACTCTCCGGAGGATGTGTTTACTCTGGGACAGTACCTCAACCGTGAGCAGTATGGTACCCGTCCGTTATTCTACGGTCAGGCCTATACTTCACAGATGAAGCTTAAAACGACCAACGACGGTTACTGCGTACCGGTAACCAAAAAGGGCGCTCCCGTATATCAGCGCGTAGAGAAACACAGCAAGGACGAGAAAGACGCTTACGAAATCGTACGTCATGATCTGGAGTATGTATATGCCCAGAACATGTTATTCCCGCGTATGTACTCAGACCGCCACGCTCAGGCTTATGAAAGCTGGATGGGCGGCGTAGAGGGTAAGACCGAGCTCTTTGACCGTTGCGGCGAGATGGTAAACGTAAAGGTTCCTACCCAGTGGGAAAACCTGCGCTTCTTCTTCAGCTATCAGCTGAACTTCATGTACTGGCGCTACTTTATGTGGAACTTTGCCGGACGTCAGAACGATATTCAGGGCAACGGTGAGGCTGAACACGGAAACTGGATTACCGGTATCTCCTTCCTGGACGACCTGCGACTGGGCGACCAGAGCAAACTGCCAACCGAACTGAAGGAAAACAAGGGACACAACGTGTTCTACTGTATGCCGCTTATCTTAGGTATCTTAGGATTGCTGTGGCAGATCTATAAGAATGACAAGGGCGTTCAGCAGTTCTGGGTGGTGTTCTTCCTGTTCTTCATGACCGGTATCGCCATTGTAATCTATCTGAACCAGACTCCGATGCAGCCTCGTGAGCGAGACTATGCTTATGCCGGATCATTCTATGCCTTTGCCATCTGGATCGGTATGGGTGTAGCAGCCCTGACCGAATGGTTGCGCAAATACATCAAGACCAATGAAACCGTATTGGCAAGCGTCATCTCACTGGTAGCGCTGATGGTGCCTATCCAAATGGCCAGCCAGACTTGGGACGATCACGACCGCAGCGGCCGTTATACTTGTCCGGACTTCGGACAGAACTATCTGCAGTCACTCGACGAGAAAGGTAATCCGATTATCTTCACCAACGGTGATAACGACACCTTCCCATTGTGGTACTTGCAGGAAACCGAAGGATTCCGCACCGATGCCCGTGTCTGCAACCTGAGCTATCTGCAGACTGACTGGTACATCGACCAGATGAAGCGTCCGGCCTATGACTCTCCGTCTATTCCTATCAGCTGGAACAGACTGCAGTATGTAGGCGGTGTGCGCGAAGGTATCCAGGTTCATCCGGATGCGTTGGAACAGGTAATTGCCCTGTACAAGGACAATCCGGAAGAGATGAAACAGATGCTGGGCGAAAACCCATACGAACTGAAGAATATCATGAAGTACTGGGTGCTGAATGACAATCCGGATCTTCAGATTATCCCGACCGACAGTGTGGTTATCACCATCGACAAAGAAGCCGTGAAACGTTCGGGCATGATGGTTGCCGGCGACTCCATTCCAGATGTCATGAGCATCTCGCTCAAAGGAAAACGTGCAATTTATAAGAGCGAACTGATGATGCTCGACATGCTGGCACAGACCAACTGGGAGCGTCCGCTTTACATCGCTATGACTGTTGGATCGGACAACTATGGAAATTTGGGCGATCACTTCGTACAGGAAGGCTTGGCTTACCGCGTTACACCGTTCAATACGAAGAAAACCGGCAAGCGCATGGATACCGAACGTATGTACAACAATGTGATGAACAAGTTCAAGTTCGGTGGTGCAAATACCCCAGGTATTTATCTGGACGAAACTGTGATGCGCATGTGTTATACTCACCGTCGCGTGCTGGCTCAGCTGGCAACAGAACTTATCAAGGAAAACAAGCCTCAAAAAGCTCTTCAGGTTCTGAACAAGGCCGAAAAGGAATTGCCAAGCTACAATGTACCGGATAATTACCAAAGTGGTTCAGTAGAGTTAGCCAAAGCATATGCCGCTTTGAATAAAAAGGCAGAAGCAGAGAAAATCCTTGTCTCTGTAGGAGATAACTCTAAAGAATATCTGTCCTGGTATCTGAGTTTGAGCAATAACCGCCTGATACAGTCAAGCAGTGAATGCAGCTATCACCTGTATATTCTAAGTGAGGTGAGCCGCGTATTGGATCAGATCAAGTCAGCAAAAACCAGCAGCTACATGACCGCCCTGAACACCTATGCCGAACAGTGTATCAACCGCGGTGTGAATCTGTATTAATCGTACGGAAATGATCATAGAACAACCATCCATATTTCTGAGATGGATCTACCCGCGAGCTTTGTGGAGAATGAACCGTCATGAGAAGGCAGTTTATCTGACCTTCGACGACGGTCCCATTCCCGAGGCTACCCCGTTCGTATTGGACACTCTTGATCATTTTCAGATAAAAGCCACCTTTTTTATGGTAGGCGATAATGTACGCAAATACCCGGAAGTGTTTCGTATGGTCATCGAACGCGGACATCGCATCGGTAATCATACCTACAATCATATTGACGGTTTCAAGTATCTGAGCAAAAACTATCTGGCCAATACGGACAAAGCCAACGAAGTGCTTCAGACCAATCTGTTCCGGCCGCCTCACGGCTGGATGCGTTGGATTCAGTATCTTGTTTTAGGAAGAAAATACAAAATCGTGATGTGGGATCTTGTAACACGCGACTACAGCAAATGGATCTCGGCCGAGGACGTATTCCGCAATGTACAGAAATACACCCGTAATGGATCGATTATCACTTTTCATGATTCTCTGAAAAGCATCGAAAAGTTGCGTGCGGCACTACCCCGGTCCATACAATGGCTCAAAGAGCAAGGATATGAATTCAAGACATTTGACTGACATTTATTTAGATTCAGAACAGATGAAACATACAGAAATCATACTTTCTGCATCAGAGATAAAAGCCGAGGCATCACGCCTCGGCTTTTATGCTTGTGGTATTACTCCAGCAGAACCTGTAAACGACGAACACCGGATCTATTTCGAGGAATGGCTACAACAAGGGGCACACGGCTCAATGGAATATCTGGCCAAACACGCCCCAATGCGGTTTGATCCTTGCGAACTGGTTCCCGGTGCCCGAAGCATTGTCAGTGTAGCACTGAACTATTACCCTCCCGAATTCATGAACGAAAAGGAAGGCTGTCTGTCGTGGTATGCCTATGGTAAGGACTATCATGATGTGATGAAGGAAAAACAGCACCGGTTAATGGCACATATTCTGGAACAGATCCCGGAAGAACAAAAATCAGAACTCCTCCCCGGACGAATCTTTTGCGATACAGCCCCCGTATTGGAACGATACTGGGCCTGGAAAGCCGGATTGGGATGGATCGGACGCAATCATCAGCTTATCATTCCACAAGCTGGAAGCACTTTCTTTTTAGGAGAACTGTTCCTAACCCTACCTGTCGACTCCTACGACAATCCACAGAAAAACCGCTGTGGCAACTGCAAGAAATGTATTGAAAACTGTCCTACCCGCGCACTGACTCCAGACAGGTTTGACGCGCGCCGTTGCCTGAGTTATCTCACCATAGAAAACCGGGATAAAATCCCTCAATGGGCAGCAACACATATGGAACCCTACTTTTACGGATGTGACCGTTGTCAGGCTGTCTGCCCGCATCTGCGTTTTGCACAACCCACTCATGAAGAAAGTTTCCATATCCGAAAAGAACTGAAAAAGATGACTCGTCGGCAATGGCAAGAATTATCCGTAGAAAAATATCGGGAGCTGTTTCGGGGATCAGCGGTCAAAAGAGCAAAATATGAAGGACTGATGCGTAATATCAGGAGCATGATCGGAACAGAAAATCCGGAAAGAGAAAACAAATAATGACTCCGATGATTTTAGCAAACGAAATCTGTAAAAAGATGAAATGGTAGCGATCAATTTTTCAAAACATTCTGATAAAACAGTCATAAGAAACACGATATAGAAACGAACGAGAAAAGACCAAAGAAAAAATAGAAAAAAAGCAACAAAAAAAGGGGGCTTCACAGCTCCCTTTTTCCTTAAACTAAACCTTAACTATGAAAAAATCTAATGTTTTTTATTCGGTGCACAAAATTCCGAATAATTTTCCAAAAGCACAATATATAAAAGACAGAAAAATAAGTATTTATAATTATTTAACACCAATCTAAAGATTATTTGAATCTTTAGTCTATGGTTATGTAGTCATGTCTGTTTTAAATTGGCTATCTTTGCAGACAAAATTCGATTTATACAACTTATCAATGAAAAAACTCTTTATAGAAACCTATGGTTGCCAAATGAATGTGGCCGACAGTGAAGTTGTGGCCTCAGTCATGAAAATGGCAGGCTACGATATATGTGAGTCACTTGACGAAGCGGACGCAGTATTTTTGAATACCTGCTCCGTAAGAGATAATGCCGAACAAAAAATCATCAACCGCCTGGAATTCTTCTATGCACAAAAGAAAAAAGGAAAAAACCTGATTATCGGTGTCTTGGGATGTATGGCTGAACGTGTCAAGGAAAAACTTATCGAAGAACACCATGTGGATATTGTTGTAGGACCGGATGCCTATATGTCCCTGCCCGATCTGATTGCGCAGGTAGAAATGGGACATAAAGCCATAAATGTAGAACTTTCTACAACAGAAACCTATCGCGATGTGATTCCGCAACGTATTTGTGGCAAACAAATCGGCGGATTTGTCAGTATCATGCGCGGTTGCAACAATTTCTGCCACTACTGTATTGTGCCTTATACCCGTGGACGTGAAAGAAGCCGCGATGTAGAAAGCATTCTCAACGAGGTGCGCGACTTGAAAGAAAGAGGTTTCAAGGAAGTAACTCTGTTGGGCCAGAACGTAAACTCTTATCTGTGGAAAGACGAAAACAGTGACAAGGAAGTGAACTTTCCGACCTTGTTGCGCATGGTGGCACACGAAGCTCAGGGCATGCGTGTACGTTTTACCACCTCACATCCTAAAGATATGAGCGACGAAACCCTGCATGTCATTGCAGAAGAACCTAATGTATGCCGCAACATTCATCTTCCGGTCCAGAGCGGAAGCAACCGCATTCTGAAACTGATGAACCGGAAATATACCCGTGAATGGTATCTGGAACGTGTAGCCGCTATTCGTCGTATCATCCCCGACTGCGGACTTAGCACCGATATTTTTGCCGGTTATTGCACAGAAACAGAAGAAGACCATCAGGAATCGCTCTCATTGATGCGCGAATGCGCCTACGACAGTGCGTTCATGTTCAAATATTCGGAAAGACCGGGCACTTATGCTTCCAAGCATTTCAAGGATGATATTGACGAAGAAACCAAGGTGCGCCGTCTGAATGAACTGATCGCCTTGCAGAATGAACTTTCTGCCGAAAGCAACCGCCAGTGCATCGGCAAGACCTACGAAGTACTGGTTGAGGGAGTCAGCAAACGCTCTAAAGATCAGCTTTTCGGTCGCACGGAACAAAACAAGGTCGTAGTTTTTGACCGTGGAAACAACCATATCGGTGATTTCATTCAGGTTCAGATTACCGAAAGTTCTTCGGCTACACTGAAGGGTATTGTCGTTAACTAAAACAGCCGGTTACCATGAGAAAAGGCAAAAGAAAAAGAGCTCTCACAGGAATGCAGATCTTTACTTCATGCATCAGTACAGCACTGGTGCTGATTCTGTTCGGTCTGGTGGTATTTTTCGTACAGATGGCCCATCAGCTTTCCAACTCAGTGAAGGAAGATCTGGTCGTTTCTGTCCTTCTCTCCGACGACGCCGGAGAAGATGCGATTCAGACCTATACCCATGAGATGCAACAGAAAAGATACATTAAAAAACTGGATTATATCAGTAAGGAGCAGGCTCTGAAAGAACATATTCAGGAAATGGGAACCGATCCGGAGGAATTTTTGGGTTCTAATCCTTTTTCACCCTCACTGGAAGTACATCTGAAAGCAGACTATGCCAATTCAGACAGCCTGTCGTGGATCACTAAAGACATCAAAGCCCAACCCGTTGTGCTGAATGTAGTCTATCAGAAAGATCTGATAGACAGCCTGAACAACAACCTGCAAAAGGTAAGTCTGGTGCTTCTGATTCTGGCTGCCCTGCTTACATTCGTATCATTTGGCCTGATCAACAGTACGGTAAAAATGAGCCTTTATGCAAACCGTTTTCTCATCCACACCATGAAACTGGTTGGAGCACGCTGGAGTTTTATCCGGCGTCCTTTCCTTTCCCGCAGTTTCTGGATCGGTCTGACATCGGCAATTCTGGCCAATGGAGTACTGCTTACAGGCATCCATCTGTTTTTGCACTACGATCCTGTATTGGAAAATATCATTACCCTAAACATGGTTCTGATTATGGGAGGGGCTGTACTGCTGGCAGGAATTCTGCTTACACTGACCAGTTCCTATCTATCTGTCAATAAGTTCCTGAAAATGAAAGCAGGAGAACTTCATGAAATGTAATCAAAAAAAAATATTATGGACAAAAGAAATTTTGCATTCGGTAAAAAGAATTTCATTTTACTGGCAATCGGAATGATTATCGTAATTATCGGCTTCATCCTGATGTCTGGTCCGGGAAGTACAGAAACCACCTTCAATCCGGATATTTTCAGTGCCCAACGTATAAAAGTGGCTCCGCTGACCTGCCTTTTCGGCTTTCTCTTCATTGTCTATGGCATTCTGTATAAACCTAAAAACAACGAATAAGAAAAAATGACAAATAGCGATGCTTTATTAATGGGTATTCTGCAAGGACTGACCGAATACCTGCCGGTGAGTAGTAGCGGACATCTTGCCATTGCCTCAAATCTTCTAGGAGTTGACGAAGAATCCAATCTGACGTTCATTGTAGCGGTTCATGTAGCCACTGTGTTGAGTACATTGGTAATCCTGTTCAAGGAAATCGTATGGATATTCAAAGGACTGTTCCAACCAACTGGTCCAACCGGCATGAACAAGGAACAGAAGTATGTCGTGAACATTCTTATTTCCATGATTCCTGTAGGTATCGTAGGAGTATTTTTCAAAGATTATGTAGAAGAAATCTTCGGAAGCGGCTTGCTGGTCGTAGGTTTTTGCCTGCTGATCACAGCCTCTCTGCTCACTTTCTCTTATTTTGCCAAACCACGCCAGAAGGAAACCATTTCCATGAAGGATGCTTTCATCATTGGTCTGGCTCAGGCTTTTGCCGTGCTTCCGGGTGTATCACGCTCCGGTTCGACAATTGCCACCGGACTGATTTTAGGAAACAAGAAAGAGACACTTGCACAGTTTTCTTTCTTAATGGTTATCCCACCGATTTTAGGCGAAGCATTGCTCGATTTGATCAAGGCCGTTAAAGAAGGAGCTGAAGCCGCAATCGGCGATCTGTCGCTCAGCGCACTCTGCATCGGGTTTGTTGCAGCCTTCGTTTCCGGATGCCTTGCCTGCAAGTGGATGATCAATATCGTAAAGAAGGGAAAACTGATTTATTTTGCCATTTACTGTGCCTTGGTAGGCCTCACCCTCATTATCTCGCATGCATTCTAAAATATATGACTTTAAAAAGGGAGAAATCCTCTGTTTTGACAAGCCCTACGAATGGACATCTTTCGGTCTGGTAGCGAAAGCCAGATATGAGCTTTGCAAGAAGCTGAAGATAAAAAAACTCAAAGTGGGACACGCGGGGACTCTGGACCCTTTAGCCACCGGAGTACTGATTATCTGCACCGGAAAGGCAACCAAAAAAATCATGGAACTGCAGGCTCATACCAAAGAATATGTAGCCACCATCCGTTTGGGGGCAACCACTCCATCGTATGATCTGGAAAAGGAAATCGACGCTACATATCCTACAGAGCATATCACCCGTGAACTGGTAGAAGAAACTCTGAAAAAATTCGTCGGAACCATAGAACAGGTTCCTCCGGCATTCTCGGCCTGCAAGGTGAATGGCGACCGGGCATATGATCTGGCCCGAAAAGGAGAAAATGTAGAACTGAAAGCTAAGACTCTGGTCATTGACGAAATAGAATTGCTGAACTGCAACCTGCCGGACATTGAAATCCGGGTGGTATGCAGCAAAGGTACTTACATCCGCGCTCTGGCCCGCGACATCGGCGAGGCTCTGAACAGCGGAGGACATCTCACCGCACTGCGCCGCACGCGCATCGGTGACTATAAAGTGGAAGATTGCCTGAAACTGGATGAGTTTTCAGAATGGCTCAATCAGCAGACAGTCACTATTCCCGAAGAGAAATAATCGTGTATCTAAAAATATTTAAGGAGAGTATTTGAAATGAAATTATCTGATTTTAAATTTAAACTTCCCGAAGATCGTATTGCCTTATACCCAACATTTCATCGTGATGAATCCAGACTGATGGTGCTCCACAAGAAAAGCGGAACCATTGAACACCGTGACTACTTTAAGGACATCCTGGATTATTTCGATGATAAGGATGTTTTCATCTTTAACGATACCAAGGTTTTTCCGGCACGTCTTTATGGCAACAAGGAAAAAACCGGTGCACGCATCGAAGTATTTTTGTTACGCGAACTGAATCAGGAACTGCGTCTTTGGGACGTATTGGTAGATCCGGCACGTAAAATCCGAATCGGAAACAAGCTTTATTTCGGTGATGACGACTCTATGGTGGCCGAGGTAATCGACAATACCACTTCCAGAGGAAGAACCCTGCGCTTCTTGTATGACGGACCACACGATGAATTCAAAGCCGCTCTCTATGCTTTGGGCGAGGCTCCACTGCCACGTTTCATCAAGCGTGAAACAGAAAAAGAGGATATGGACCGTTTCCAGTGTATCTTTGCCAAGAACGAAGGAGCCGTAACTGCTCCTACCTCAGGTCTGCACTTCTCACGCGAGCTGATGAAGAGAATGGAAATCAAAGGCATCGATTTTGCCTTTGTAACCATGCACTGCGGTTTGGGCAACTTCCGTGAGATTGACGTAGAAGACCTGACCAAACATAAGATGGACAGCGAAGAGATGTTTGTCAGTGCCGAAGCCTGTCGCATCGTAAATCAGGCAAAGGACAACGGACACAAGATCTGTGCCGTAGGTACAACCGTACAGCGTACGATCGAATCAGCTGTAGGTACCGATTGCCACCTGAAAGAATTTCAGGGATGGACCAATAAATTTATCTTCCCTCCTTACGAATTCAGTGTGGCCGATTCCATGGTGGCCAACTTCTATCTGCCTTACAGCACTTTGCTGATGCTGACAGCCGCTTATGGAGGCTATGAACTGGTTATGGAAGCCTACAATCAGGCTCTGAAAGAGGGTTATCGTTTCGGAACTTATGGCGATGCCATGTTAATACTGAATGATTAATGACTGACTTATATTTAAGCTTGGGAAGCAATCAGGGCAACCGGAGAGAAATGCTTCAGAAAGCTGTTCAGGAATTGGAAACTCAGATAGGGCGCGTGTGCGCCCTATCTGAGTTTTATGAAACAGCCCCTTGGGGATTCACATCTGAAAACCTGTTTCTGAACGCGGCAATCCATCTGAAAACACTCAAGACACCGGCAGAAATTCTGGCCATCACTCAAGGCATTGAAAAGCAACTGGGACGAAAAGTCAAAAGCAACGGGATCAGCTATCAGGACCGGCCTATTGATATAGATCTTTTATTTTACGGAAACTGTTGCATGGACGAAATAATCCGACTGGCAGACGGACGCAAACAGAAACTCACCCTGCCTCACAAACTGATGCACGAAAGAGATTTTGTGCTCAAACCGCTTGTAGAAATCGCTCCCGATTTAAGACATCCTGTATTAAACTACTCTGTCAGAGAACTTTGGCAGCGACTTAACACACCATAGACAAGAAATAGAAACACGCTGTAATGTTAAATAAAAAGGCTTTTTATGTTTATTAATACCCCGGAATCGGTATATTGATTGAAAAGTCACTATCTTTGCAATAATTATAAATGTGGATAGATTTGGGCGGCTTGCAACCACGGTAAAAAATGCTAAATACAGACATCTTAGTGCTGAACGCATTCCTACCCAATGAAACCCCATTCTTGTTTTTTTATCTTATAAATATTATAAAAATGGGTTATTTATTTACTTCAGAATCAGTATCAGAGGGACATCCAGACAAAGTAGCCGATCAGATTTCGGACGCTGTTTTGGATGAATTGTTGGCTTTTGATCCATCCTCAAAGGTGGCATGTGAAACGATGGTCACCACAGGACAGGTCATTATTGCCGGCGAAGTGAAATCACAGGCTTATGTAGACTTGCAGGAGCTGGCCAGAAGAACCATCCAACGCATCGGATACACCAAGGCAGAGTATAAATTCGAAGCCGAAAGTTGCGGCGTTCTGTCGGCCATCCACGAGCAAAGTGCAGACATCAACCGTGGTGTGGAAAGAGAAGATCCGATGAACCAGGGAGCCGGTGATCAGGGAATGATGTTCGGATACGCTACAAACGAAACCGAAAACTTCATGCCACTGTCATTGGATCTGGCGCACAACATTCTGCTTGTACTGGCAGAAATCCGTAAAGAAGGCAAGGAAATGACTTATCTTCGTCCGGATGCCAAAAGCCAGGTAACCATAGAGTACGACAATCAGGGCAAACCGGTAAGAGTAGACACCATCGTAGTTTCTACCCAGCATGACGACTTTATTCAGCCATCTGCTACACTGAGCGAAGAAGAGGCTGATCGCCAGATGCTGGCACAGATCCGCAAGGATGTCATTGAAATCCTGATGCCTCGGGTAATCGCCGGCATTCACAATCCGGAAATCCTGAAGCTGTTCAACGACCAGATCAAGTATCATGTCAACCCGACCGGAAAATTCGTTATCGGAGGTCCGCACGGAGATACCGGTCTGACCGGACGCAAGATCATCGTAGACACTTACGGTGGTAAGGGAGCACACGGTGGAGGTGCTTTCTCTGGAAAGGATCCTTCAAAGGTAGACCGTTCTGCCGCTTATGCCGCACGTCATATCGCCAAAAATATGGTAGCAGCCGGTGTAGCCGACGAGATGCTTGTACAGATCAGTTATGCCATCGGTGTGGCTGAACCAATCAACATTTACGTGAACACTTATGGTAAGAGCCGTGTAAACATGAGCGACGGAGAGATCGCACAGATCGTAGGCAAACTGTTTGACCTGCGCCCGAAAGCCATTGAAGAAAGACTGAAGCTGCGCAATCCGATCTATGAGGAAACTGCCGCTTATGGTCATATGGGTCGCAAGCCACAGACCGTAACCAAGACCTTCCAGAGCAGATATATGGAACCGAAAACCATAGAAGTAGAGCTGTTCACCTGGGAGAAGTTGGACTATGTTGATCAAATCAAAAAAGAATTTAGCTTGTAATGAATCATATTAAATCAGTTTGTGTATACAGTGCCTCCAGTACAAAAATCAGTGAGGAGTATTTCCAGGCTGCACGTCAGCTTGGCCAACTGCTGGCCCAACGGCAGATGCGTCTGGTCAACGGAGCCGGCTGTCTGGGACTTATGTGTGCCTGCGCCGATGCCTGTCTGGCAGAAGGCGGACAGGTAACCGGAGTCATTCCCCGATTTATGATTGAGCAGGGATGGCACCACACCGGACTGACCGAACTGATCATTACAGAAGATATGCACACCCGCAAACAGACAATGGCGCGTCTTTCCGATGCCGCCATTGCTCTGCCCGGCGGATGTGGAACCCTGGAGGAACTGCTCGAAATCATCACCTGGAAGCAACTGGGCATTTATCTGAAGCCACTTGTCATCCTGAATATCAACGGATACTATGATCCGTTGCTCCAAATGCTGGAAAAGGCCGTAGAAGAATATTTCATGCGGCCGGAACATCAGGCCATCTGGCATGTGGCTTATACACCTGAAGAAGCATTAGATTTACTTGAAGAAATCCCGATGTGGAATAAAGAAGTACGCAAATTTGCAGCAATATAATGACACAGACCGATTCTATATCTGCCCAACAGACTCAGATTAAGCCAACAAAAACAGTTGGGCATAAGGGGCCACTTCCATTCAATGCTGCCAGAATAATTGACGCCCTACCGGAAGATGCCACACCAGCACAGCAGGACTCTGCCATACAAGCCAATCTCCCCAAAAGGGTACGGATCAGATCCACACGCCCCGATACCTTGGAAATACCAGGTATTCCGGCAAAAAAATCAAAATCCTTATCAGAAATTTTACATCATTACCGCCAAACATTCTTTGACGGTAATCATTTTATGCACCCGGAAATAAGTGACTCCCGACTGGGCATTCAGGAAGCCCCGTTACCTTACCGCCTACGTACCGATGATGGCATTACAGGCATAGTACTGGTCCTGTTTATGCTTATAATGGTCATTTTCTCCAAAAGCAAAAAGGCGTTGTTGAAACAGTCCAAGGAATTATTCAATCCGCCACGGGAATATCACAATCTGTTCAATGATGAACCCGACAACCAACAACACAGTATAAAATTCTTGGTATGCCTTACACTGCTGACTATTTCCTTGCAACTCTTCAGTCTGAAAGGTATGGAAAGTCATCAGATCATCACTCCGGAAACACCTTACCTGACTTTACTTTTCATTACACTGACCATAACAGGATACTACCTGATCAAGAAAATGTCCTACCATTTTGTAAACTGGATTTTTTTTGACAAAACAAAGAATCAAAGATGGCAGGAAACCTATACTTTTACATATGCGGCAGAAGGATTATTACTCTTTCCATTGCTTTTGCTAACCATCTATTTTGATTTTAATACATTACAAGCCTGGCTATATATTGGATTTGTGGTATTTTTGACCAGGGTTATCTTATTATATGAAACATATATAATCTTTTTTCCGAAAATCCATGGCATTTTGCATTTAATTGTGTACTTTTGTGCCCTTGAAATTACCCCTCTGCTTATGTTATGCAGAGTATTAGCTTTTATCAATAATAATTTTGTTATAAAAATTTAGGACATTTATTATGATCAAGAAGATTCTGGTTTCGCAACCAAAACCGTCTTCAGAGAAATCTCCTTATTATGAGATTGCTTCTAAATATGATGTAGAACTCGTTTTCAGACCTTTCATCAAAGTTGAAGGTTTGTCTGCAAAAGAATTCCGTCAGCAAAAAATTTCCATTCTGGATCATACGGCTGTAGTATTTACTTCACGTCATGCCATAGACCATTTCTTCCAGCTCTGCAAGGAAATGCGTATTACCATTCCGGAAGACATGAAGTACTTCTGCATCACAGAAACAGTTGCCCTGTATATTCAGAAATATGTGCAATACAGAAAACGTAAAGTTTTCTTTGGCGCAACCGGAAAGATCAACGATCTGCTACCGGCTATGGTAAAGCATAAAACAGAAAAATACTTCGTACCGTTGTCTGATGTCCATAACGATGAACTGAAAGAGCTTTTCGATTCCAAGAAGCTGCAGCATACAGAAGGAGTAATGTATCGCACCGTAAGCAATGATTTTGAGGAAGGAGAATTGTTTGACTACGACATGCTCATTTTCTTCAGTCCTTCCGGAGTACAGTCCCTGCTCAAGAACTTCCCGGATTTCAAGCAGGACAAGATTGCCATCGGCTGTTTTGGCCCAACCACAGCCAAGGCTGTAAAGGAAGCGGGCCTGCGTCTGGACATGGAGGCACCAAGCCCTCAGTTCCCGTCCATCACCGCAGCATTAGATGCTTTCATCAAAGAAACAAACCAGAAATAAATACTAATCAGAAAAATGAACGCACACGAACCGTGCGTTCATTTCTGTTTTTCACGATATCAAGCCATGACCAATACCCAACAGCATCCTTATTCATTCCAGAAGAAAGAACGTCTTTGCTGCAAGCGCATCATTGACACGCTCTTCGACGGAGGCAGCAAATCCTTTTCCGCCTATCCGCTACGTGCCGTTTTCCGCCCCATACAGACGGATACCGATCAGGAACTGGTATCGGTATTGGTTTCCGTATCAAAAAAGCATTTCAAGCGTGCCGTAAAAAGAAACCGTGCCAAACGACAGATTCGCGAAACCTACCGCAAGAACAAGGATCTGATCTATCAGGTGCTCGAAACGCATGCAGAAGCTCCCAAAAACATTGCCATAGCCTTTCTTTGGCAGGCCGACGAACTGATGCTTACCTCTGTCGTAGAATCCAAGATGCGGAGCCTGCTGCACCGCATTGCCGAATATATCCAAAAAGAATATGGAAATACTGAAACGGCTGTGGAGTCTGCTGAATAAGCTGCTTACGATCTGTCTGATCGTGCCGATACAATTTTACCGAAACGTAATTTCCCCCTGTACCCCCCCTTCCTGCCGGTTTACGCCGACATGCTCACAATATGCTCTGGAAGCCATCCGCAAACACGGTCCCTTCAAAGGTCTGTATCTGGCCATCCGACGCATTTTGCGCTGTCATCCGTGGGGCGGATCGGGATATGATCCTGTACCATGAATCCGGAAATCCCCTTTCTCAACATACATTCCCATCAGAAATGCCGGCAAGGCGAATGGAATGTCTTCTCTCTGGATGCGACCTCTATCTCAGACAGCATACCCGAACATAAATTCTTGTCATGTGGTATCCATCCGTGGTTTATTACTCCACAATGGAAAGAAGATCTTGAGTATCTGAAGGCCTTGTGGCAACAGCCCCAGACACTATTTGTAGGTGAATGCGGTCTGGACCCTAACAGCACTCACACGATGTCCTTGCAGGAGGAAGTATTCCGCATGCAAGCCGAATGGGCCGTAGCCCAGAATATGCCCATGATACTGCATTGTGTCAAAGCTTTTGACCCGATTATCGCCCTGTACAAGCAACTGCGTCCCCGCGCTCCGTGGGTGGTTCATGGTTTCCGAGGAAAACCTCAGCAACTGCAATCCCTGCTTCATCTGGGTTTTTACGTCAGTTTCGGAAAAATTTTTAATCCGGAATCCGTAGCTATTTGCCCTGCCGAACGCTTTTTTATCGAAACAGACAACTCAGACGAACCCATATCCAACATTTATCTGCATATCACACAAATCCGTGCAACCGATATGGAAAGTCTGAAAAAAGAACAAGCCGAAAACCTGAAACAACTGCTAAAATTCAAAGAACAACAGTCAAATCCTTGAAAATTAAAATACTTTTAGTTGCATGTTTGCGCTAAAGGTCGTACTTTTGTACAAACACATCATAAACAAATTAATAAATAAGCAGATTCATACGATGAACTTTGTAGAAGAATTGACATGGAGAGGCATGATCCACACTATCATGCCAGGAACAGAAGAATTATTGAACAAAGAACAAGTTACTGCCTATTTGGGTATTGACCCGACAGCAGATTCTTTACATATCGGTCACCTGTGTGGTGTCATGATGCTGAAGCATTTCCAACGTTGCGGCCACAAGCCTCTGGCATTGGTAGGCGGCGCAACAGGTATGATCGGCGACCCGTCAGGAAAAAGCCAGGAGAGAAATCTGCTGGACGAGGAAACTTTGCGCCATAACGTAGCCTGCATCAAAAAACAGTTGGCCAAGTTCCTGGATTTCGACAGCGACGCACCAAACCATGCCGAACTGGTAAACAACTACGACTGGATGAAGGACTTTACTTTCCTGGACTTCGCCCGTACCGTAGGAAAGCACATCACCGTGAACTATATGATGGCAAAGGACAGCGTGCAGAAGCGCCTGAACGGTGAAGCCCGCGACGGTTTGTCTTTCACTGAGTTTACTTACCAGTTGTTGCAGGGATACGACTTCCTGTATCTGAACAAGCATAAGAACTGTAAATTGCAGCTGGGCGGAAGCGACCAGTGGGGTAATATCACCACTGGTACCGAGCTGATCCGCAGAACCAACGGCAACGAGGCTTATGCCCTGACTTGCCCACTCATCACCAAGGCCGACGGAAAGAAGTTCGGTAAGACAGAGCAGGGAAACATTTGGTTAGACAAGAACTACACTTCACCTTATACCTTCTACCAGTTCTGGTTGAACGTAGCCGACGACGAAGCAAAACGCTATATCAAGATCTTTACCGTGTTGGACAAAGAGGAAATCGATGCCCTCATCGCCGAGCACGATCAGGATCCGGGACAGCGCGTACTGCAGAAACGTCTGGCCAAGGAGGTTACCATCATGGTACACAGCGAAGAAGATTACAACATGGCTGTAGAAGCCAGCAACATCCTGTTCGGAAAGGCAACCAAAGAGAGCCTCACCAAACTGGACGAGAAGACTCTGCTCGATGTATTTGCCGGCGTTCCTCAGTTTGAAATCAGCCGTAGCGCAATCGAAAACGGAATCAAAGCCGTTGACCTGATGGCCGAAGCCACCCAATGCTTTGCCAGCAAGGGCGAAATGCGTAAACTGACTCAAGGTGGCGGTGTATCACTGAACAAAGAGAAGTTGTCAGCATTTGATCAGGAGGTAACAACAGCAGATTTACTCAATGACAAATATTTGCTGGTACAGCGTGGAAAGAAGAATTATTTCCTGATTATTTGCAAATAAAACCATAAAAACGCTTGCAAGATAGGATTTATATTCCTATCTTTGCAGCGCTTTCCAAAAGAAAGCATATAGGATTGGACTATGGTGTAATGGTAGCACAACAGGTTTTGGTTCTGTTTGTCCAAGTTCGAATCTTGGTAGTCCAACAACAAAAAAGAGGTATCCGCAGATACCTCTTTTTTTGTTACCCATATTTTAAAATTACTCCCCCATCAGTAATCAATTACCGACGGGGAAGTAATGTATTACCGCGAGGACAGTAATTCTTAATCCCGCTCTCCGACGGCCTCCGAAGAAGCCCACGGAAGGAACTTCACGGCGCGCTCCAGATACACGCGGTCCGTTTCATCAAAAGTATTCTTTTCACGGCTGTCAATATCCAACACCGCCACCACTTCATTCCGGTCATCAAAAACAGGCACTACAATCTCGCTTTCCGACAACGAGGAACAGGCAATATGGCCCGGAAACAGATGCACATCGGGAACCACTTGAGTGACCTTTTCCTTCCAGGCCATACCACAAACGCCACGACCGTACTTGATGCGCGTGCAAGCCACGGGGCCTTGGAACGGCCCCAAAAGGAGCAGTCCTCCGGTTACCCGATAAAAACCGGTCCAAAAGAAACCGAATGTTTCATGAACCTCGGCCGCAAAATTGGCCATAGCGGCCGTCCAGTCCTGTTCTCCCTCCATCAAGGCTTCCAATCTGGGCAGCAAAGCCTCATATTTTTCTTTCTTACTCATTTCCATAGATATTATATAATTACGATAAAACCATCCGGCACTCATCCCTCTGACTCCTGTTCATACACCGCACGATACTGCTGCGGCGACACCCCGATATGTTTCTTGAAAAAAGTCCCGAAATAGGACGCGTTCGGGAAATGCAACTCATCCGAAATCTCCTGAATGCTCTTTCGCGTATTGAGCAACAGAAAAATGCTCCGTCGCACAATAGCCTTGAACACCAGTTCCTGAGCGGTGTATCCGCTCAACGACTTGGACAGGGCCGAAACATACTTAGGCGACAGACAGAGCTTATCGGCGTAAAATTCCACACCGCGTTCTTCCATATAATGCTTCTCAATGAGATGAACCAGCTTCATAAAAAGCTCATGTTTGCGCCCGATGGCTCCCTTCTGCATCATCATCTTACGGCTGTAAATGGAGCACAGGCGGTAAGTGAGCGAAATGAGCAACAGCTTGCGCTCGTTCTGCGCAAAGAGATCCTCTCCCCGGGTCAGCGTACTGTCGAGCAGCCCCATATAGCGGGTTACCTCCTCTTCCTCCCCGGTATTCCACACATGACAGGGCTCGGTAGAAAGCAAGGAATAAGGATACATGGAAAGCACCAGATTACCCATCAGATCGCGTATCGGTTCGATATCATAAATCAGAATGAATACTTCCAGGTCTTCCGACTCCTGAGTAATCTTGATCAGCGAATTTTCGGGGATAAACAGGGTTTCTCCGGCATGAGCCGAATAATTGTCGCGGTTGAGCGTGAAACGGAAACTTCCCTGCCGACACACCACAAGCCCGATACCGTTCACCTGATAAGGCACTTTCAACAGAGGCGGGAAGGAACTCACCTCCCCACCGGAACTGCAAATATACATCTTGCTCATAAGAGCTTCGTTTAATTGGTTCAGTCGTTCTTGTGCAGTACTCATGCGGATTCCTTTTCCGGTAAAAAAAACGTTTCGATCCGCTAAGTTAGCAATTTTCGTTTAGGATAACGTATCACCAGCACAAATATCATAGAAAAAACACAAGCATAGAAAGTCCACCCTGCCATCTCCTTCACGGCAGAAATCGTAGCCTGCACCTGCACTTTGCCTTTAGCAGTCATACTGGCCATGATTTGTCCCTCTTCCTCGCTCCGCCCTTGCATCTTGGCTCCATACACCGTCTGACGGAACTGGGCTGATGCCTCAGGACTGATTGGATCATTGTTCCCGGCATAGGAAGTGATATAATACTGCTGCCGGTTCTGAAGCACGTTGGTATAAAGTGAGGTACCTACGGCCGGTCCCAGTACCATACGCACGGTGAGCATGATACAGATCCAGGTTGACAGATACTTGAAAGGCATACGCTGATTGGCATATACGGCAGTCAAGGCATAGAGAATGACCATACCGACGGAACGGATGATAATGGGATATTTCATGCGCTCCAGCAAACCGGCATTCTGCACTTCGAAATACATGAACAGAGAGGACAGGCCAAGGAAAAGGAATCCTGTGGCAAAAAGATACTTAAAATGAATCCCCTTGTTACGCATCAGCAGGATGACTACTACCCCCAAGGCATACCCCAGCATACACCAGTTGCCCAAAGAAGCGTTCTGCCAGTTGTCTATCTTCATGCCGATACCGGTAAACACATTGACAAACAACGAACTGGAGTTGAGTATCATCAGCAACAGATAAAGAATCACTCCAATGCGGATATTACGCAACTTGAAGATTTCCCACTGGAAATAGGGCGATTTACGGTAAACATCCATATAGATGAACACCAAAGCGCTGACGAACGCAATCCCCGTAGCCCACCAGATGGTGGAATCGGAATACCAGTCAAGCACTTTTCCGTAAATCAGAATATACACAACCGACATCCAGAAGGTACAGAACACAACAACATTGCCAAACTTGCGGAAGGTGATCGGAAAGCGCGGTCCCACATAGCTGTGATAGGGCATCGTAACGAATATCAGCAGAACAGACACCAACAGCATTCCCATCATGTAATAATACACATGTTGCCACTCATATTCATACGCCAGCCATGCGGTGAGCCAGGTGCCCATCTGCCCCAGAATCATAAAGAACAGATAGATCATAGGCTGGCTGTTGCTCTTCTCCACATCCAGCTTGTCCCAACCTTCTTCGGAAGTCGGTTCGAAACCGGGGGTAATATTACGGGTAGCTTCCATGCCGAAAGCATATTTAATGAGCGTAAAGAGGTTGACCATCATCAGTACCATACGGAAAAATCCCATGATGACACTGCACAGAGCCAGCAGGAAGATGCTGTCGGTCTGGGCACAGACCAGGCTCAGTACATACATCAGCGAGAAACCGACCAGACACATCATCTTCTCTCTACGGATGCACACCAACTGATAAAAGAAAGGAGCAAAAGCGGCCATTCCCACGGAGGTGGCAAAGGTGGCAAACTGAATGTGCTCCGAAATGATACCCAGCCCGCTCATCATCTCACCGCTGTTTACCGAATAGGTGCCTCCTACCGTCAGGATGGGCAGGAAAAGAAACAACAGGATGAGTATGCCCAAAGGCTTGGGAACCCAGTTGTAAAACGGATAGTTTTTAGGACAGGAAGCCATAATTCTCACAGTTTAGCTTTGACAACAACCATCATTCCGGCAGCCAGACGCTCATGATCCTCGGCAGCCAGACCTTCAAAATCAATACGTACGGGGATTCTCTGCTGTATCTTGACAAAGTTTCCGGCAGAATTGTCCGTAGGAACGAGTGAGTATTTCGAACCGGTAGCTCCCGAAATGGCGGTAATGCGCCCTTTGAAGGTTTTGTCTTTAAGTGCATCAACCGTTATTTCCACTTCCTGACCTACATGCAGGTTCTCGATTTGCTTTTCCTTATAGTTGGCAATAATCCATTTCTGTGTATCGGGGATGATATTGGTAATGGTCTGTCCGGCATTGACCATCTGTCCCTCCTCGATGGCACGACGCCCCAGTTTTCCGTCACAAGGAGCCACCACCACGGTGTAGGAAAGATTCAGACGGGCCATTTCCAGAGCGGCTTCGGCACGCTGGATCGCAGCTTCAGTATTCATACGGCGACGAGAAACTTCCTTCACACCGGAACGTGCCGCACGCTGCTGGCGCCGGATAGCTTCTTTCTTTTTCAAGGTAGCTGCATACTCTGTTTCGATTTGTTCCAACTGAATGGGAGTGGCCGCATTGCGTGCTACCAGGTTCTGATAGCGCTGGCGGTCCTTTTCCAACTTAGCCAGACGCACTTCCACTTCGGCCAGAGATGCTTCAAATACAGAGGCATTGTTCTCGGTAGTTTCAAGCGACGCATCGATTACCGTGGCCCCGGCCTGAGCATCTTTCAAGGCGGCCTCAGCCTCCATCACCCGGATTTTATACTCACGGTCGTCCAGAATGAGCAGGGTATCTCCCTTGTGAACCTCCTGATGCTCTGTAAAACAAACTTTCTTGATATATCCGGAAGCTCTCATGTTGATGGGCGAAATATACTGCTCCACCTGAGCGTCATTACTCACCTCGGTGTGTTTATAATCCAAGAAAAGACTGACGCTTTGCCAGATACCTACACCCAGTACGGCCACTCCCAGCACACTGGCTACAATCTGCCAGCGACGTATCTTCTTGAGTTTCTGAACTTTTTCCTGACGCATGTCCTTATCCTGTTTATTCAGATTCTTTTCCATATTTCTTTTTCTTTATAATTGGTTATTTGATTAAAGATTCGATATTTCCGGTGAGTTTGAGCAATACCAGATTGTTCAGCTGATAATTATAATGAGCCGTAATGTAATTGTTCTGAGCCTCACTCATTCTCATCTCGTCCTGCAACACCTCGGTCATCGAAGCAATACCTTCCTTATAGCGGTCAATAGTCACCGCATACACATCTTCTGCCAACAGATAATTATCCTTTTGCTTGAAGAAATTGCGTTCGCTGTTCATCAGATCATTGGTGGCGTTCAGATATTTGGTCTGCAAATTCTTACGGATATTCTCCAGATTCAGACGGGCATTCTCAATGTCCATTTCTGCCTTACGGATCTTATTGCGTTTTTCCAATCCGTCAAAAATCGGGACACGGAGAGAAACGCCAACCCCATAACTGGTATACCATTTGCTCGAAGGGTTGTCCTGAAACCAGTAGCGTGCCTTATCCGTAAAAGCGGAAGTAGACAAATTTCCGCTCAGACTCAGAGAAGGAATGTATCCGTTACGTATCAGCTTGCGCTGCTTCTCGGCCAGCGTTTTCTGCGACTCCAGCATCTGAATCTCATAGAGGTTTTCCGACAGGCCGGTCAGCTCGGTATGCGACAGTTTTTCAGCCTGCACCCGCTCCAAGGCAAAGTTCTTTTCCATCGGGTAATCCATCATGTATTTCAACAGATTCATCTGCTGCACGAGCATGGCCTGAGCATTGTCATACTGCACTTTCATATTGTCCAGATTAATCCGTACGCGTTTCACATCAATATCCATTGCCATTCCATTATCATAGAAAGCCTCGGTAATGTTTTTCAGTTCCTCCAAACGACCGATATTGTTTTTCAGAATCTCCAGCTGCTCATTGGTGGTCTGTCCCAGATAATAGAGTTTGGAAATTTCCATCATCAGTTCTTCACGGGCTTTTTCATAACCTAAACGATTTAACTGATCCATAATCCGAGCCACATCCATAGAGGTATACAGGGTCTGGTTATAGAGTGGCAGTTGTAACTGGATTCCAGCATTAGCGCTGTATGGCAAGGTTTTGGTTACATTGTATGGTACTCCATAAGAAGATCCGTCAGTAACCGAAACAGGCGGTTTTATGTTATCGGTAAAACCGGCAAAGCCATTGATTACAGGTAACAAACGGGCCCGGTTCTCCGATAAGGCATATTGCCCTTTACGGATTTCATTACGTTTGGTCTGCAAGGAAAGGTTATTCTCGATACCTATTTCTATACATTCCTCCAAACTAAGGACATTTTGTGCCGGAATCTGTAGCGACACACATCCAATCATAGCAAAAATGAATAATAGTTTTCTCATAACTTTTATCTTTTAACTACTGCAAAATTAGGGTGTTCAACAGTTCCTTTTCTATTCATATATCAACTTCAATTGTTCATATTTTCCTTTTTTTGAAAGATGCACAATCCTATCTTCTATATAACAAGCAAATTTGAGATTCCTAAAATCAGAAAAAATATAGAAAGAAGAGTAAATAAGATATAGGCTATTACATTATAACACATAAACAGGCATTTATACTGCAAAATAAAATGGATTGTCCGATAATTAAATCAAAAAGTAAGAACAGATAAAAACAAATAATAAAACAATATGCATTTGAAATAAATATTTGAGGATATTCTCTATATTTGCAATCAAATCAACAAATCATCAATAAAACAAAGATTATGAAGAAAATCAGAGCAGCCATCGTGGGTTATGGCAATATCGGCCATTACACACTGCAGGCTTTGGAAGCCGCACCAGATTTTGAAATCGCAGGTATCGTGCGCCGTAACGGTGCCGAAAACAAACCGGAGGAACTGGCAAACTATCCTGTAGTAAAAAATATCAAGGAATTGGAGAATGTAGATGTTGCCATTCTGGCTACTCCAACCCGTAAAGTTGAGGAATATGCCAAGGAAATCCTGGCAATGGGTATCAATACGGTCGACAGCTTCGATATACACACCCAAATCACTTCTTTGCGCCGTTCTCTGAATGAAAGTGCTCAGGCAGGAAATGCCGTATCTATCATCTCTGCCGGATGGGATCCGGGAAGCGATTCTATCGTGCGTACTCTGCTTGAAGCCATTGCTCCAAAGGGTATCACTTATACCAACTTCGGTCCGGGTATGAGTATGGGACACACAGTAGCAGTTAAGGCTATCGAGGGTGTTAAGGCTGCTTTGTCAATGACTATCCCGACTGGAACCGGTATTCACCGTCGTATGGTATATATCGAAGTAGAAGAAGGATACGAATATGAGAAGGTTGCAGCAGCTATCAAGGCTGACGCTTACTTTGTAAATGACGAGACTCACGTGATTCAGGTTCCTTGTGTAGACGATCTTCTGGATATGGGCCACGGTGTGAACCTGACTCGCAAGGGTGTTTCCGGAAAGACCCAGAACCAGTTGTTCGAGTTCAATATGCGCATCAACAATCCGGCTCTGACCGCTCAGGTACTGGTTTGTGTAGCTCGTGCTTCCATGAAGCAAAAACCGGGTTGCTACACTATGGTAGAGATTCCGGTAATCGATCTGCTCTATGGAGACCGTGAAACTCTGATTAGCCATTTGGTATAAAACATAGATCTTATATGAATTCAAGAGAGAGGGGAGAAAATTCTCCTCTCTCTTTTTTTAGATTTAAGGTAAAAGAAAAGGCTTTTGTTCATATTTTTACCTTAATAGAACAAAAAGAAATTCTTGTTTTGATTAATAAAGAAAGAGAAAATAGCGGAAAATGTTATATAAGACGAAATAAAGGCAACATAAAGGATAAAATACAAAGAATGCGAGTATATTTGCAACAAGACTAAACCATTTTTATTAAACTAAACTTGTATTATTATGAAAAGATCATTACTATTTCTTATGGGTGCATTGGCTCTTGGCCAAACCCAAGCACAGAACAACGTATCTGGTAACAAACTGAGTGACAACTGGTCAATTGGCTTGAATGTAGGTGGTGTCACCCCATTAATCAATCATCCTTTCTTTGAGAGTATGCGTCCGACAATGGGTATTACCATTGACAAGCAGCTTTCTCCTATTTACGGCCTGAGTCTGGAAGGTATGGCAAGTATTAATACAAATGCCAGTTATACTGCATTTGATGTGTATAATTTAAGCTTATTGAATCGTATAAACCTGAACAATCTCTTCTGCCGTTACAAAGGCAAACCATCTCTGTTCGAGGTTGAAGCAGTCGGTGGTTTCGGATGGTTGCACAGCACTAATCCCTACTGGAAGCAGGGCGATCCGTACGATCGTAACCACGTATCTGCCAAGGCCGGAATGAATTTCAATTTCAATATCGGTGATTCAAAAGCCTGGACCATTGCCGTGAAGCCGGCTGTGGTATGGGATATGACCATCAAGGGACAGGAGCACTTGAATTTCGACGGCAGACAGGCCGCATTTGAGTTGACAGCAGGTGTGGTTTACCACTTCAAGAACAGCACCGACAAACACTACTACTCAATTGAGTGCGACCGTGATGAAATCGAGGCTCTGAACGCCATGATTTCCAGCATGCGTCAGGAAGTTGCCGCTAAGGATGGCGAACTCGAGAACGCACAGTCCAAGATCAACCAGTTGCAGAATGACCTGAACGACTGCAGAAACAAGAAACCGACAACTACTACCGTAGCCGCTGAGAAAGATTATTATGTAACCTTCCGTAAGGGAAAGAGCAATATTGACGCTCTCCAGATGCCAAGCATTGAGAAATTGGCAAACGCCCTGAAGGAAAACAGCAACGCAAAAGTTACCATTTCCGGTTATGCTTCTCCGGAAGGAGATGCTGAATTCAACCAGAAACTGTCTCTGAAACGTGCCGAGGCCGTGAAGGATGTCCTGGTTAAGCAGTACAACATTGACGCAAGCCGCATCAAGACCGAAGGTAAGGGTGTAGGCAGCGTATTCAGCAATCCGGACTGGAACCGTGTAAGTATCTGTATCGTTGACTAAACAAACCTAACGAAAAAGGAGGATGAACTTTCATCCTCCTTTTTCGTTTTCCAGTCCCGTCAAAGCTGCATTCCGGCAACCTTTCCGGTCTATCTTTCCGTTCTCCGTACGGGGTAACAACCGGACAAATACAATGTCACGAGGGGCATGATAGCGTGGAAGTGCCTGCTTCAGCAAAACAAGATATTCATCCGTTTCTTTTGCAGAAAGCTCCGGATGCTCCGCCAGCAACACCACCCTCTCCCCATAAAAAGAATCCGGCACTGATGTTATGGCAAACGGAAAGGAAAGAACGCCCTGAAGCAAGCGCTCGTCTTCCTCAATCTGTATTTTCACACCGCCGCTGTTAATCACATTATCCACACGTCCCCTTACCACAAATGAACCGTCGGGATTAAGAGTCACACAGTCGTTCGTTTCCAGTTGCCCGGCACACACATCGGGTACTTCAATAACCAGCGTATCACGTGCGGACAAGGACAAAGTAACTCCCGGCAATGGATAATAGCGGTCGGAACGCTCCTGACCGTTCAACGGGCGCATGGCAATGTGCGACAGGGTTTCTGTCATGCCATAAGTGGAGTAAACCCTACAAGGCAATGCCTGAAGCTGTTCCTCCAACAGGCTGTCTACAGCTCCTCCCCCGACAATGACCACCTTGGCCGCCTGCAATACGTTCTTTTCCGCTTCACGCTGCAAGGATAAAGCCAACTGCATCGGTACCATAGACAGGAAGTCTATCCGTTCCTGAACGGCCGCCAAAGGATGAGCACAAGGCTCCTGAAGCAGCACCCGCAAGCCGCCTACCAAAGCACGCACAACCATCATCTGTGCCCCGATATATTTCAGATTCATGGAAAGCAACAGGGAATCTCCCTCTTGAAGTTCCAGAAAACGACAAGTTCGGCAGGCACTGCTCATCATGGCGCGTTTGGAAACCTCCATCACTTTAGGCGCTCCCGTAGAACCGGAAGTCTGCACCTTCATGGTCTCCCCCTCAGAAAACCAGGCATACAAGAAGGTGTATAAATCGCGATATATCCCTTCGGGAGCCTGATTTTTCAGTTCCAGAAGTTCCGGCAGCGAGGTGGTATCAAAGCAACGGTCGGACACACGCAACACCTGTTTGCGAATGTCACACTGAAAGCTCCGCTCCATCATTCCAGCACAATTTTCTTTTTAGCCTGCTCCGGAGCGGAAAACCAAAGGGCATCCTGCCGTACTTCGAGCGGAATATCCACGTTGTCTACGAAAAGCTGGCCGGTGCCCAGTCCCTGAGGCAGAGTGGTATTCAGAGTGGCGCACCACTGACCGATGGCATTCAATCCCACATTGGATTCCAAAGCAGAAGTGATCCACCAGCCGATGTTCCGTTTCTCGGCCTCCTCAATCCATTCCTTAGAGCCCTCCATTCCTCCGTGCAGTGAAGGTTTGAGCACAATATAAGCCGGTTTGGTTTCGTCCAGCAGACGGGCTTTTTCCACGCGGTCATTGATACCGATCAGTTCCTCATCAAAAGCGATGGGCAGACGGCTTTCGGCTGTCAGACGTGCCATTTCGCCGCGCTGTCCGGCACGTATCGGCTGCTCGATGGAATGCAGACCGATCTCTGCCAGGCGATTCAGTTTATCCAAAGCATCTTCGGGCTTGAAGGCTCCGTTGGCATCCACACGCAATTCGATGGTTCCTACCGGAAAACGCGAACGGATAAAGCGCAGCAAATCCAATTCCTGCTCAAAATCGATGGCACCGATCTTGAGCTTGATGCAGCGGAATCCCAACTCCATCTTCTTCAGAATCTGTTCGTACATATAATCATAGTCGCCCATCCAGATCAGTCCGTTGATCTGAATCCCCTGTTCGCCACGTGAAAAAGGGGTATCCCAGAAAGCCAGCGAACCGGTTTTCCAGTGCTGCAAGACTGTTTCCATGCCAAACACCATGGAAGGGTAACTCCGCCAAAGCGGATAGTCAATATATCCTTTCTGCGCCACATCCTGACAGAAACCGGCCAGAACGCGCTCGTAATCCTCAATGTCATCGCAACTCAAGTTCGGCAACGGGGCACATTCTCCCCAAGCCTCCTTCTCCGGATCGGCCGGATCTGTAAGATGCAGAAACCAGCTTTTACGCGTGGTGTAGACACCGCGCGAGGTGCCCGCCGGACGCTTGAAATGCAACACATGCGGACAAATCTCAAAATGTAAACTCTCCATAATTCTGTTCATCTGAAAAATGATACTGCAAAATTACAAAGATTTCGGCCAAGGAGTCTGAAAAAACAACAGATAAAACAAGAATTAGGCTTTTTGACTCCCGGCAATGTATTTTCTGCTATTTACACACCGTTTTATTCCTGAAAACCGTAATTTTGTCCTATAAAACTTAAACAGACAAAGAATACATGAAACGACAACACGCAAAACTGATCCGTGCCATGATTGAATATGATGCCGGTGACGTACAACGCATCCAGCATCTGCTGAAAGTACACAATCTGGCAGCAACTATCGGTACTCTGGAAAAAATGGACGAAGAAAATCTCTTTATTTTGGAATCGGCAGCCATTGTACACGATATCGGCATTCACATCTCCGAACAGAAGTATGGCTCGAGCGACGGAAAGCATCAGGAACAGGAAGGACCGGCCGAAGCCCGAAAACTACTGGAGCAGATTGGCGGATATACTCCGGCACAAATCGAACGCATCTGCTGGCTGGTGGGGCATCATCACACCTTCAAGAACATCACCGAAGCTGATCACCAGATTCTGATTGAGGCCGACTTTCTGGTCAATATTGACGAAGACCGGATTCCCAAAGACCATCTTGAAATCATACGGGAAAAGATATTCCGGACAGAAACCGGACGACATCTGCTGCACTGCATCTATGAGAAAACATACAGCCCGATAAAAAACGAGGCTTAACGAATGAGCAATTCTCATAACACAAAAAGAAAATGAAAGAAATACATTGGAAAGGCCACGCATCCATGCTGGGAGCCAATATCATGTGGGGACTGATGTCGCCCATATCCAAAGTCATTATGATCACGGGAGCCGTTACTCCCCTTGTGGTAACCGATCTGCGCATCGGCGGTGCCATGATTCTGTTCTGGATTACCTCTTTCTTCCAAAAGCCGGAGCATGTACATCATAAAGACATGGTGCATCTGTTCTTTGCCGCCTTGCTGGCCATTATTTTGAACCAGGGGTGCTTCATCTTCGGTGTGAGCCTGACCTCACCGGCAGACGCTTCGATCATTACTACGAGTATGCCGTTATGGGCCATGATTCTGGCGGCTTTCATTCTGAAGGAACCGATCACCGGAAAAAAAGTGCTCGGCATTGCAGCAGGTGCTTCGGGCGCCCTGCTCCTGATATTGGGAAGCAGTCAGTCGGGCACAGTCAGCCCTAGCAAGGATACAGCCATCTGGGGCGATCTGTTAGTGCTCACCGCACAGTTCTGCTACGCGCTCTACATTGTTCTCTACAAAGATTTTGTGAGCAAATATTCCCTTGTCACCATCATGAAGTGGATGTTTACCTACGCCTTTATCTGCACGCTGCCTTTCTCGGCCGGAGATCTGATACAGACACAATGGACGGGATTGGGACTGATGGAGATTCTGGGACTGGCCTTTATCGTGGTCGGTGCCACATTCGGCAGTTATCTGCTCACGGTGATCGGTCAGAAGAACCTGCGTCCTACCGTAGCCGGAATGTATAACTATATCCAGCCAATCGTGGCCTGCATCGTGGCTATAAGCTGGGGTATGGACTCCTTTAACCTGACAAAGGCTTTGGCCATCTGTCTGATTTTCGGCGGAGTATATCTGGTTTCCGTAAGTCGGAGCCTGAAAGAGATAGAAGCTTATCAGAAGAAACAAATGAATCAGAATCCTTCCTCATCAAAAGAATAAACGAATATGAAAAAACTGCTTATTACGGGTTGCAACGGCTTTCTCGGACAACGCCTGTGCGCTCACTATAAAGAGAAATATAACGTTATCGCCGTTGGACATCAGGATCTGGATATCTGCCGGGAGGATGCCGTACAGAGTCTGTTCCGGGAGGTACGTCCGGATATTGTGTTCCACACTGCCGCCATCTCTGATACGGGTTATTCTCAAAACCATCCCGAAGAGTCGTATCAAGTAAATACGTTAGGCAGTGTACATATCGCTCTGGCCTGCCGGAAACAGCAGGCACAACTGGTGTATATGAGTTCTGATCAGGTGTATAACGGAAATGTGGGACTGCAACCTTGGAAAGAAACCGATGAAGTAAACCCGCAGAGTGTTTACGGACGTGACAAGCTGGAAGCCGAGAAACGCATTGCGGAAATCCTTCCGGAAGCAGTGGGATTGCGGCTCACGTGGATGTATGATTTACCAGACAGTCCGTGGAAACTGAACCGGAACCTACCGGTAAACCTGCTTCAGACTTTCCAGAAAGGAGAAAAACTGAAGGCAGCGGTTCGCGAATTCCGTGGCATAACCAATGTGTGGGAGGTGGTACGCAACATGGAGGCTTGTCTCGACATTCCCGGAGGAGCCTATAACTTTGGCAGCATGAACGACCGAAACAGTTATGAAACTTTCATCCGCTTTGCCGAACTGATGCAACTGCCGGATCCTGCTTCCTGGATTCTGGCTGATGAGGAGCGCTTTCCGGAGCATCCACGAAATCTGATGATAGACAACCAGAAAGCCGCCCAGGAAGGAATCTTCTTTAAGAATACAGTCGACGGATTTAAACATTATATAAAAATAAAAGATATAAAAAAAACAGACTTTTAATTCTAAGATTATCATTAAACATATTTTATTTACTGAAAAAATATTTCTATTATATTATAAAAAATATGATTCTATAAATAAAAGAAAAACAAATTCTTCTAATACACAGCGTCAATATTATCATTAAAATAAACTAAAAAAATAAACATTTAGACATGAATATATAAAAAATGTAACTCACATTCATTTTTACATCGTTTTTTTGGGAAGATGTAAGTATCTAAGTATATTTGCATATTCAGTAAAAATTAACAGCTAATTATAAACTAAAAAAATGAATGTTATGAAAGTTATGTCAATTTTTAAAAATGCAGCATATGCATTAGTCGCATCTTTCTTTGTTGTAAGTTGTTCTGATGAAATAAGTAGTATGAAACCAGAAGACGCAACTGGAACCGTAAAAATTCAAGGACAGTTATTTTATAGCAGAGGATATCAAACTTCAAGCGATCTTACTTCTGTTAGTAAGATAAGCAATCAACCAGTACCGAACAAAACAGTATTTGTTGAAGTTCCTAATTCCAGCTACAAAGACGGTAGTACAGGAGTACAGAGATTTACAACGCAATCAGATGTAAACGGTTTCTATAATATCACAATCCCTATTGTAGCTGAAGGCTGTCAAGTGACCATAAAAACAGAAGACTTCGTATCTAAATATTCTGAACCTAAATTTAATTCTGTAAATTTTCTATATAACATAGAAACAATTGACCGTTCATTTAAAGTATCTCCTATAGTAGTACCGGTATCAAATCAGGCTATTTATATTCGCGACTTAGAATATTTGCCAGAAATCATTAACTAAAACTAAATTAAGATGAAAAAGATATTATCTACTATATTTGTCAGTTGTATGTTTGCAACTACAATGATGGCACAGGAAGCTACTGCTCCGGCAAAAAAGCAATACGTTCCAGAAGAAGGAGATTTTGGACTTAGCGTTAGTTTGAATCCTATCCTTAAATATGTTGGTAACGCTTTCAACAATTCCGACAATAACAGTTTAGAATCATTAGGTGGTGAACCTTTTGCTAAATATCAGGGAAGTTTTAAAGACAAAGATCTTTTGCCAGATGTTTCCATTATGGGTAAATATATGCTTACAGATGAATGGGGATTGCGTGCAAATATTGGTTTAAATTTAGGTGCCATCTATGATAGAGAATATGTTCAAGATGACAAAGCGATAGCTCAAAATGGATTAAGCGAAGACAAAGTCATCGACCAGACAAAGACCACCAAAAATGGTGTAAGCATTATGGTTGGTGGAGAGTATCGTAAAGGAGAAAAACGTATTCAGGGTGTTTTCGGAATGGGATTACTATTTGCATTACAAAATAGCAAAACTATTTATACCTACGGTAATGAAATGACAACAGTGAATCAAACTCCTAGCACTTCCTCTATTGGAGCTTTAAATGGAACAAAACGAACTCTGATGACTAATGGAGAAGGTGCAGATGTATATACAGGAATTACCGGAAGTGCTGGTGTAGAATATTTTATTGCACCTAAAATTTCTTTAGGAGCAGAAGTCAATCTCAGTGCTTACTATGTTTTCCGATCTCAGAGAAGAAGTGTATATGAGGAATATAATCCTCAAAAAGAGATTATAGAAGAGAAAACAGAAAGAATTAAGCCTAGAAGCCGTGAGTTTCATCTAGGAACAGAATCTATTGGAGGTGCTTTGACACTCAATTTCTACTTCTAATAATATAGCTAACATATAATTTTTTTCATACTCCCAGCCTGCTAAAGCAAGTTGGGAGTATATTTATAATAACCTTCCCATATTATTTAATCGTCCATTTGGAAAATAAACTTACTTTCATCATTCTTGGTTTTATTAAAGATTCATATTCTATTTTTCTTTCTCATAAAATGCTTTTTATGGCACTATTTTTTTGCAAAGATATAGATTAAACCAAGGTATTTTATTGAAAACAAGGTTGTTCCAAAGTATAAAAATCTTGTTTTGAAGATAAAAAAAGGAGATCCATTTCTGAACCTCCATTCCTACACATATCAATACATTCTATTTTCCGTTACTCTCTGAATATAAAAAAGAAACTTTCAGAACAGCCTTTATTTCAGCCTTCTTACCATCTTTTTTTCCAGGCTTCCATTTCCGCGATTTATATAAAGCACGCAACACTTCATTTTCCATCTGGCCGCCGATTTCCTTACGGATCTGGGCCCACCAACGCTCAGACTCACGCTTTTGCGTGGCTCCGGTATATCCGTCCACCTCAGTGTGTTGCTTGCGCAGATGCAAACGGCCGACTTTGGCTTTGGGATTCTGAATCTTTCCTGATTCGTCAATGATGAAATGAACCGTAACCTGAGTTTCCACTCCATACATACGGGCATCGGCCGGATAATGAATCTCCTTTTGCAGAAACTCAACAAACTTTTGCTCTCCACCTTTATATTCCGGAGTCTGATCTGCCTTTTCCAACTGAAGTTCTGCTTTTACCGAAGTCTGTGCCTGTAATCCGGACAAACATCCGAACAATAAGAAAACGAAAAACAGACAAGACCTGAATACGTCCTTTACAGAATATCCGGATACGACATTACGATTTCTTTCCATCTTTTTCCATCATTTTATACATCTCCTTCAGTTCCTTACGCGACAAGCGCTGGTCGTTTACCAGAAAAGCCAGCAATTGCTTGTAAGAACCCTCACAATAAGTCTGCACCCAATTTTCGAGAAATACACTCTTATATTCACGCATACTCAACAAAGGAGTGTATTCGTAAACAATACCCACCTTGCGGGCTTCGATATATCCTTTACGCTCCAGATTTTTGAAAACAGAAGCTAAAGTGGTATATGGCGGACGAGGTTCGGGATAAAAAGCCAGCACATCGCGCACCACACAAGGGGCATGCTGCCAGATCAGCACCATGGCATCTTCTTCCTGTACGGTAAGCTTCTCCATAATCATCAAGGCATTTGCGGACAATCGTCCCAGTTAGGCTTGCGTTTCTCCAAAAAGGCACGTCCACCCTCCTGAGCCTCATCGGTCATATAATACAGCATGGTGGCATCTCCTGCCAATTCCTGAATACCGGCTTGTCCGTCGAGTTCGGCATTCAGGCCAGCCTTGATCATACGCAAAGCCAACGGACTCAGCGTCATCATCTCTTCGCTCCACGCCACATATTCGTCTTCCAACTGGTCAAAAGGTACGACCTTATTGACCAATCCCATCTCCAATGCTTCCTGAGCATTGTATTTACGGCAAAGGAACCAGATTTCGCGCGCCTTCTTCTGTCCTACCACACGAGCCAGATAAGATGAACCGAATCCGGCATCAAAACTGCCCACACGCGGACCGGTCTGTCCGAAGATGGCATTGTCGGAAGCAATCGTCAGGTCGCACACCACATGAAGCACGTGACCACCGCCAATCGCAAAACCGTTTACAGCGGCAATGACCGGCTTCGGCAGCGAACGGATCTGCTTCTGAACATCAAGCACGTTCAGGCGAGGAACACCGTCACGACCTACATATCCGCCGCGACCTTTTACATGCATATCTCCTCCCGAGCAGAAGGCTTTGTCACCGGCTCCCGTAAGAACCACCACACGCACGTCCTGACGCTCACGGCACTCCAGCAAAGCATCACTGATTTCGGCCGTAGTGAGCGGTGTGAAAGCGTTACGCACCTGCGGACGGTTGATGGTGATACGGGCTATTCCGTTATAGAAATCAAAAATAATGTCTTCATAAGTCTTCAAGACTTTCCATTCTCTATTTGCCATAAATCTATTTTGTTTTTAATTTTTCAGTGAATCAAAAAAGGCTTTAAACGCCTCAGTATCGTGCTCTATATCGATAAAGACCTCTACAAGCACCGGAGCATCCAGATGCGGGTCCGTAAGCAGACGGATGCCTTCTGCCAGCTGCTCCCGGGTTTCGGCCTTGAAATAAACCAGTCCGCAGTCCTTGACCCAACCACGGGCCGTTGCTCCGTGTATCGCTTCTACATACCGGCACGACGGACTTTCCAAATCCATTCCGGGCAAAGTATGGAATATACCGCCTCCCTGATTGTTGAGCAACAGAATGCGCAGATTCGAGCGGATGGCTCCGTTCCAGAGGGCATTCATATCATAGAAGAAGCTCAAATCTCCAATCAGTACGAAGTTCAGTTCCTTGGAAACCGAAGCATAACCGATGGCCGTAGACAGAGATCCTTCTATTCCGCTGGTACCCCGGTTACAGAACACCCGGATGCCAGATGCAATCGGATACAGAGCCGCCAGACGCACAGCCGAACTGTTGGCCAGATGCAGACAGGAGGATTTGGGCAAGGCTCCCAATAAATGCCCCACGGCCATCAGACTGGAAAAAGTTTCCGGAGCCGGTTGAGGCACCCGACAGAGGTCTGCCCATTGCTTCAGGAAACCGGAAGTTTCATCATTTGCGGCTGTAGAAACAGCACAAAGAAAGTCTTCAGGCTTCATTTCCACCACATGGGTCAGCGCACAGAACAGGTCCACCACTTCGCCCTGAGGCGTAATGTGCCAGTGTTCACGAGGCGAATATTTACGCAACATCTTCTTCAACCGTTTGGACACAATGTGTCCGCCCATCGTAATCAGCAGGTCAGGCGCAAACTCCTTCTGCTGTGCCTCACCCAAAGTAGAGAGGGCAGCGTCAAAATAGCACAGACTGCTTTTCTCGTCCTTCAGATGCAAGTTACTCAGATGTTCCGAGAGCACCACACCGTCAAACTGCTGCAACAGAGGTTGCAGACGGGCGGCCTGAGCCGGAGTGAGCTGTCCGCAAATCAGCATGCGGCGCTCGGCTGTACGAAATGCAGTGGCCAAATCGGATATCCGGTCTGCTTCTACCCGACGGATGCAGCGCACTTCAGGCATGGCAGTTGCTCCATATTGAAACAAAGGTTCTGACAGAGCGATATTAATCTGTACCGGTCCACACTCGCGATGCGTGCATTCCAATATGGCTTCGTTCACCATGCGGTTGCAATACCATTCGTCTTCTTCGGAAAGGATTTCGGGGAGGTGCACACTTTTCTTTACTAACGGACCGAACACGCCCGGTTGCGGCAATGTCTGTCCGTCCATCTGTCCGATCCAGGCCTGCGGACGGTCGGCCGAAACCACAATCAGCGGAAGATGCTGATAAAAGGCCTCGCACACAGCAGGATGGATATTCAGCAACGCGGTGCCCGAGGTGCAGCAAACCACCACCGGAGTGTTCCGCTCCTGAGCCAGACCAAGCGCCACAAAACCCGCGCTCCGCTCATCGGTCACCGAAAAGCACTCAAAGGCTTTATGAGTGACAAAAGTATGAATCAGCGGCGTGTTCCTGCTTCCGGGGCAAAGCACTACCGTGCGCACCCCATGCAGTTCGAGCAAGGACACTAACTGTAGGATATTCTTTTTTTCTGAGTACATAAATTATTTTGCATAACCATGATGCACCACAAAGCGCATCGTTCCCATCTTCTTTTCCGTTTCCTGCCATTCATCTTCCACCTGTGAAGAAGAAAGGATTCCCCCTCCGGCATAAAGCACAAACGCCTCCGGTTGTATTTGCATACAGCGCAGATTCACATACAGATCGGTCTGTCCCTGCGGATCCAGCCAACCCAAAAAGCCGGTGTAATAGGTACGGGGAGTCGTTTCATGCTCCAGGATGAACTGAAAGGCCTTTTCCTTGGGCACTCCGCACACGGCCGGTGTGGGATGCAGCAGTTTCAGCAAATCACCCAGTCCCTCACCTACTGCCAACGCAAAGTGCACATCGGTTTTCAGGTGCGCCAATGCTCCGGCACGTACCGGATAAGGACCGTTCTTTTCGGCACGGATTCCCTTTCGGGCCAATTGCAACAGAATATATTCGGTCACATAATTCTGCTCCGCACGGTTCTTGTCATCCCACTGTCGCGGCAGTTCGCCCTGTTGCAGACTCTGTGTTCCGGCCAGTGCCACCGTGTGATAAGCTCCTTGTCCGCCGGAAAGCAGTATCTCGGGCGTACAGCCCAACCAGAAACCTGTTTCGGGAGTATAGAACAAAAACACATAAGAGAACTCAAAACGGCAACAGGCCGCATGGAAAGCACGCAGCACGGAAAAGCCTTCCTCCCGTCCGATACGGGCACGACGCGAAAGGACCAGTTTTCGGCATTCGCCTTCACGGAGTTCCTGCAGAAACGATGCAAAGCAAGCCGAATAAGACTCCGATAACGGGGATACTTCCTCAGCAATCGTCCGGTCGAAATCTTGTTCGGCTTTCAGAGAGAAGCAGATCCGCTCCTCAGGTTTCAATAATAATAAAGGATTCTGGGAATCTATTCGAAAGGGGGCAAACACAAAGCCGGCTTTTCCATTCAGCTGGAAGATATCTTCCAGCTGCTCCACAGCTCCGTTTTGCATCAGTCCGTGACAGACATCATCCTGAGGCATGCGGTACAGGGCAAAGGAAGCGCCCTGCGCCAGCCACCTTTCTATATGACTCCATTCTTTTTCGTTTTCTTCAATCATTTTCTTTTCATCACACTGTTGACCACCCGCACGGAAGAAACCAACTTGCCGGTAGAAGTAAACACATCCACATTCCAAACGTGAGACGAGCGGCCTAAATGCACACTGGTAGCCACAGCCCGTACGGTATCTCCTTCATGAGCAGAAGAGATATGGTTTCCGCTGACCTGCATTCCCACCACAAACTCATCGGGTTTGGCAACGATCATGGAACCCAGTCCGGCAACAGTCTCGGCCAAAGCCAGCGTAGCTCCGCCATGCAGAATGCCAAACGGCTGACGGTTGCGGTGATCCACCGGCATCGTAGCCTCCACCCGCTCGGGCGATGCAAAGGTATACTGAATGCCCAGATTGCCCATCAGCGTAGACTTCGCCTGCTCGTTCAGGGCATCAAGCGGGATCTCTGACAAGTGAACTTCTGAGATAATGGCTTTTTCTACAGCTACAGCCACACCGTCTTCTTCGTTGGACAAGGTTGCATAATCCACACATCGCTTCACGGAGTCAGGAGCATTTCCCATCGCGATACCCAGTCCGGCCATCTGCAGCATAGTCACATCAGCCACTCCATTACCGATCGCAATGACTTCTTCGGTACGGATTCCCACCTTATCCATAAAGGCAGCCAAAGCACTTGCCTTGTCAATACCACAACCAACTACTTCCAGGAAGAAATTCTCGGTGCGGAACACATCGAGTACACCGTTCAGGCGGCGCTTCCAGTGGTGTTCCAGACTCACGAGCGACTCCTCATCATCGCTCACCAGTACCACCTTGCAAGGCGGATAGTCCACGGCAAGCGAGAATTCCTCGCCCTGCTGAATCTCCATATCATTAATGAATGCCTCGTCAACAATATGAGGATCACTGGCATTATTCGTTATGATGCGGTTTTCGTTATAAGTAAAAATAGAGAACCCGTTCTTCTTGGCCTTCTTTTCCAGATAAGGCAACATTTCGGGGTTAATGCGGCGCTCAAACAGCACCTCTCCATTCTGGGCACTGATAATCTGCCCGCCGTTATAAGAGAGGATATAGCCTTCGTAAGTGCCCAATTCCAACATTCTGGCCAACGGTAACAAACCATACGTCGGTCTGCCCGATGCCAACATGATGCGTACTCCCATCTGCTGTACTTTGCGCAGAGTGGTCAGGGTGCGTTTCGTGATTTCGCCTGCCTTGTTCAGCAAGGTTCCATCCACATCGAGAACCAATAATTTGTACTTCATAGCCTATTCTTTTTAAAAGTTGTCGTTTACAAATATAAGAAATAGAAAATGAAAAACAGACAATACAGACTACTTTTTTATTACTTCAAACTGCGGTCGGATTCTTTTATCTGCAAAGTACCTCACATACAGCATCCTGAAAGTCGCGGCCCGACTTGAGCTTGACCAATCCCTGATTGATGATACAAAAAGCCAGCATGTGGTCGTTCGAAGCCTGGGCATATCCGGCCAAAGAAGCCACGGCACTTACAGACCCCGTCTTGGCACGTACATTCTTATAGGCTTTTCCACGCTTCATGCGCGATTTCAGCGTACCGTCTCGGCCGGCTATGGGCAGCGAAGGATAAAGATGGGTAAAGATGGGATTATGCTGATAGGCATAGCGGAGAAAAGCCACTTCAAGCTCCGGAGAGAGATAAGTATACAGGGAAAGTCCGCTACCGTCGGCAATGCGATACAGGTCGGCATCATAACCCAATTCACGGATCAAGGTACGGATATAGTTTACCGCCTGACGGGCAGAGGCATAGGGCACACCGGTCTGAGCCGCCAGCTGGTAAAACATGGATTCGGCATAAAGATTGTCGCTTTCCTTCATCATGGGCATCAGAATCTGATCTATGGCATGCGCCCGCTTGGTGATATAAAAGGCATCATCCGGACATACAGCCTGTCCGGTCACACCAGCCGACGCAATGCCCTGCTCGCCAAGGGCACGTACAAACTGTTCCATAAAACAGTCTTTACCCTGATAGAGCAATGGAGTCAGGCGCTCGGCCTCATCGTCCCAGCACCAGCCTTCGCCCCAACGGAGTGTATCCTTGAAACTGACATCGGCATAAAGGGTTCCGGCTATGGAATCCACCCCCATCAGCTTGATTTCTTCGGCGAAAGCATATAAGTCATCCTTACCGAAACGAGGATCGAAACCTCCCACCACATAAAGGTCGCCTTGCAACACCCGGTTATTTACGGCTCCGGTATGATACAACGTGGTCTGAAAAGTATGCGATCCTCCCAACACCGACAGAGCGGTAATGGAAGTCAGCAGTTTCATGGTCGAAGCCGGACGCATGCGCTGGCGGGCATTCACACTATAAAGCATCGTGTCGGCCGTAAGGTCGTAAACACACAGTCCCAGCTGGGTGGTCTCGAACAAGGGAGAAGCACACAGGCGGTCCAGTTCCTGACACAGCTCATCGCGCCACTCCTGCTCTTCGGTTTCCTTATCGGCCGCTACAGCCGAAAGCGGACAGACGGCAAGCAGCACCAGCATTCCGAACAGACGGAACAGATATCGGTTTACGTGCTGTTTCATTTTCCCATCCTTTTCAGTAAGACATGACAGAACTCTTCGGCCGGAAAAGGATTGACCACCAGTTGGGAACCGTCCTTCAGTGTCAGCATCACGGCATCGCGGCGACGTATCAGAAAGAAGGAGCGCAACTGAAACAGCTCTACCCGATCGATCTCTTCCAGACGCACGGCCTTTTTGCGGACAAAACGGCCCTTGTCTATCCACAGCACACCGTCATCGGTCAGTACATACGAGGTGTGAATCAGGCGTTCTACAATCAAAACCATCAGCACCAGGAAAATCAGTGCCGGAATGGGCTGCTTGATCCAAAAGAAGACAACGGCCAGCACGGTGCTGGGCAACAGGCATCCGACCAACAGGACCGGATCTATCTTGGCATGAAAAGTACGTATCATTGATTTCTATAAATTTGAATTGATCATTATGTTATTATTCACCTTACTTTATATTTCCAATATGCAAACAGACCAAAGTATGTGTACAAAAGAGCATTTTCATGTACATACCTCTTAGGCTATGTGCATGAAAATATGATTTTATGTACATTCTATTCCCTTATGGATTCAATGGTCGGTGCTTCACTTGCCGGTTCGGAATGATTCATAAACAGATGGACCAGTCCGATCTTCCTCAGAACTGTCTTTTGCTTCCTGTAGGGTCAATGTACTGATAAGGATTCGTTCGTTAGGAATTGTTCGGGCTATTCCTTTCAATTCTGCGAGCCTTCTATGTGATTTGTTCAACTGCTTTAAAACAATATTCGATTCCAAATCAAAGTTCAGAGGCAGCAAAGGTATCGTATAATTTTCTTTCATTCTATGTCTATATTACACTCGTGCGGCTTTTCAAGCAAATATCGCAATTTTTACACAAAAAAGCTCTGTTCTTTCTAAAAAAACAGAGCTTAAACCAATAAAATGATCTTTATAATGATACGGATCAAATCATATTTTCATAAAGCGCATCCGCTAATCTGTCCGAATCAGACGAACCTGAATGTGTCCGTCCTGATCCAAGGTATATTCACTCACCACACTATTATGTGAGCTTTCGGAATTGGTTGGAACATTCTGACGTACTTGCAGACAGAAAGGACGGACGGTACCTTGGGGAATATAATACGACCATAAATCTCCCTCACGCGCCAAAGGACAGGCATCTACAATCTTACCTTCGGGAGTATAGACCACCAGTAGACCTTCCCGATTCGGATAATTATAGGATTTCGGTACGTCACCGAACTTGTATAGGGAACAAACCACATATTTACCGGCACGGAAGGTATATAATGGATACCACCCAATGGTCCTTTTCTCACAGGTCGGGTCTATTCCGTCGGGAATGAAGCGACGGACGTAATCCACGCTCAACGGCTCCTCCGAGGCCGAAGAAGGTCCGCCTTCTGCTGCAGATGCTTTCTTCCGGCTCTCTAAAGAAAACAGATTCTTCACATCGTCCCGATCACCGAAAGGACGGAACAGAGACAGATAATCAGTAAAGGAAACAGACACATTCTCCGCATCGCGTTCCTTTATTTCCTTCCAGGCTTTCTGAGTCTGTACGCCGGTAATCCGGCCGTCGCCACGAATCTCATAACGCATGCGGCGCACTTCAAAATCCTGGTTTCCAAAGTCGGCCAACTGCTGTTCATTCAGACAAGAAGCCTGATCGGACACAAAAACCATGCTGTCCAGATTGCCTTTCAAGCGGAAATAATACACATCGCCCATACAAGGGGCAAAGCCTTCGCGCCCCAATACCCGATAATCCAATGGGAAACCGGTTGGAGTATAAGTGGCCATCACGTAGTCCGTAAAATTCCAGCCCTTGTGGTTCAGTTCGCAATCTATACGGAAAAAGGCCACATCCAGATTCTTGTAAGAAATGACTGAACCTTTCAGGTGCACGATAGTGGCACCTTCATAATCCTCATCGATCATCTTGGGCAAAAACAGCGTATCGAAACCGCTTGCTACATTCGTCTCATTGATTCCGCCCTGGCCAAACAGATCTAAGGAAAACTCCTTGCCCTTCCACGGTTCAAAGCCCGATTTGTAATGCTGATAGGCTACGTTCCGGACAGATTCGTAAAGCGTTAAGGCCGAAGCAGGAGGACAAGCCGGCGCAGACTTCTTGCGCAAGGTATAGATAAACGGCAAGGAGGGGTTTTTCAAGAAATAGATCCGTGCTTTCTGAAGATCATGGCTGATTCTTACGGAAAACTCCACATCTTTTCCGTGATACCAATATTCTGAAGCCGGATAAATGCTTCCATCCGCATCCATATCAATTTCATCACCAAAGTCCCAACCATCCGGCCGCTCCGCTTCTCCCTGAAAGATACACGCTTTCTGCTGGTGCGCGTCTTTTGAAGACAACCAGAATGATATTTTCAGATCATTCACTTTCTCCCAAATCAGAGTCTGGGAAATCGTATCGTTCTGAAAGAACAAAGTGTCTTTGGAAAGTTTTGGATTTCCCAAAGAGATACTACTCAAAGCCGGTATAAAATTCAGTAACCCAAATAAAAGAACTGTCTTTTTCATCATGTTGCGCAAAATAAAAGGTTGAAGCAACCCCGAAAGATCTTCAAACGGCTTCCGGAGTTGCTTCAAAAAACATATATCCTTTAAAGAGGCATGGCCTCCCCATAATAATATTCATAAGCCAGCGACAGGGCACGCACAATCTGCGGATACTTGTCTTTCATGGCAGACTCAAGTGCTTTCTTTTCTTTTTCATAAGGAGAGTCCGTTCCGTTCTTTACCGGTTTTGACCAATAAAAGGCCCAGAAATCAAACTGCGCTGCCTTGCTTCTTTTAGACAATTCCGCAAAGAAAGCGTCTTTTTTCCCGGTCATCAGTTCGTGCAATACCTCCTGAAGGCAATTGGGGGCATCAGCAGCCCAACTACTGCCGTAAGTCAGGCTCACCAAATGTGGTATCAGCCGCGCATCGTCTACCTGATCCAAAGACTTCAAATATTCGATATGCTTCGGCGCCTGTTGATACAGCCGGTCATACGAGCCGGTCAAAGGATCATAATGATGGTAAACGGCTATAAATTCTTCCCACGAATTCGGAAAAGCCTCCAGAAAAGCCATTTGTTTTTCTTTTGACTGTGGATTGAGATTCAATTGCGAAGAAACTCTCTTTAAATCCAGTATCTTGCAGGCATCTTGCTTATTTTCAGCTGCAGCCGGCATACAGAAACTACCGGCAAGCAAAAGCAGCATCAGACTTGTTTTCTTCATGGCTGTATCTTTTAAAGATGAAACATGGCGAACAACATAAGTTGCTCGCTTTCGCTCCTAAATGTAAACAATTCATGTAGCACCCCCAAAATTTAAAGACATTTTTTGAGGAAAAGTATACTAAAGTATACCTGAAAAGCTATGACACCTTTTAAAAAATCAGAAAAAGCTGACTTTTTAAAAATCTATATCTTCATATTTCTCCATCATTATAGAGATTATCCTCTTTCAATATGACCACTACAGGATGACACACAATCATTTATAGAAGCTTGAAACGTAATGTCAGGATTACATTCAGCGGGCGCAACTGAGAGGTTGAGGTGAATATATCCAGTCCACTATAATTTACACGTGTGTACTGTTTTTGATTGAAAAGATTGTTAGCCTGCAACTCCAGATCCACATGCTTCAGTTTGTATTTGGCAGACAGATCACCGAACCAGGCATGCCGGTTCTTTTCCGTCAGGTTGTTATAATTGTCCTCGGCAGAAGCTGTGAAGGTAAGTTGCTTGGTAATATAGAAATTAAGTTTGATACGCTGGGTGGCGGTACGTACCGTCTGTGCCAGATCTTCGTTACTACGATCCGTTGCCGATACGTTCCATGCATACCCGCTGCTTACTACAATATTGAACCACGGCCAGGGAGTGATGGTACCGCCTGCACCTATACTGACTGTTTGCGCATGGAAAGGATAAAGTTCCTTGGCTATGAGACGTTCGCTTTGACTGTAACTATAACCTGCAAAAGCACGGATGGAAGTCTGCAACCAATCAAAGCCCTTACTGCCATCGAAACCGAGACTATAACGGTCGGAAGAAGTTTCCTGATCTACAGCCTGCACTACACTAGTGGCTCCTTGATAGTCATAATCGTAAATCTGATTGTCACGAGTATGGGTGTAGTTGGCATTGATACGGAAAAAAGTGGCATAAAGAGCACTGCGGTAGGCAAGCGTGGCACCTGCATTCATACGGTCTGTTTCAGACAGCTGCTCCACATACGAACGCTGGAACGAACGATAGTTGTTCATAATATAACCACTGTATATACCACTGGGGTCACCTACACTCCTATAATAGGAAGCACTGACATTTCCGCTCCAGTCCAGCCACTCGTAACTGGCAGATACCGATGGAGATACAAGCAGATGAGTATAACTTTGCCTGTCGCGACGGATACGGTCATCCAATGTCTGGGTATAAAGATTAAGCGGACATCCCAAAGAAAGCCTCCAACCGCTTTTTTCAAACTTATATAACTGAGACAGAGCCAGTTCGTAGGTATTATACCAAAGATCATTTTGCAGAGAAGCCTCTTCTACGGGAGGTACAAAACCATCAAGATCTGTCTTTATCCCATGCAGGCTGGCATGGGCAACCACACCATAATGCAGTGAGAAAGAGCCAAGGTGTAATGAGTAACTTGTATGAATGTTACCGGCTATGTTATGCGAAGTCAAATCCTGCTGATAACGTACGGCCGTACCTTGTTGCAGACTGTCAACATCCACCACAAGGGTATTGGGACTTTGGGCATAACCTGTCGAGAAATTCAGGTCTAATGTATGCTTGCCGAAATTGCGTATGGTGTTCAGCGTATTACTCACCGAAAACGACGGACGGTGAAAATGCTGGCTGACCCTATTGTCGCCATATTCCATCGGATATTCCCCCATGAGACCCGATGACAGTTGGCCGGACACGTTGTCATCATTCCATCCACCGTCAAACTGAAAGACATTTGCCGTGAAAACATTCGCCGCATTACGACAATAGCGCAGATTGGTGCTGAGGTTGTTCTGATTGGTCTGTGAAATCAACGTTTCACTACTCAACAACCGTTGGTCTTCGCTAATAAAGCGGTCTACATCCGATTTTCCCTCTCTCCGTATGCGATTGTTGTGATAAGCCACATTTAGGGTCAATTCTGAATCTTTACCCAGTTTCTCCAGATGGTTCGTCGTAAGAATATGCGAATGATTGTCGAAACTGCGTTTCTGAGGCAGCCCGCTGCCCGACGGCATCACCGCATTCATGGAACAAAAAGCATTAAGACCAACCCCGTTGATGCTGGAATAATGCTGTATGAGCTCCTTGGATACATCATCACCCGTGTTGTTTCCTTTGTACAAGGTCATGTTCTGCCGTTGCTTGGCAAAATACATACCCACCAGTTCTGTAGTCCATAACGGATTGCGCCCTATTGCAGTCATGCCGTCGGACAGCGGAGTGGTTCCTATCCCCCATCCGCCCGACATTTGGCCTCCGGCTCCCAACATCGTGTTCACAGCCATGGTGCCTTTTGCCGAATTCTTCAGCTTCAGGTTTATGGCCACCTCATCGGTAAAAACGCGTCCCTGAAGTGCTTTCACGGACTGATGGTTTTGCAGCACCTGTACCGTAGCCACATCCTGAGCATTGACGTTATTTGTGGCCAAACCATAACGGCCTTGCAGCAAATCCATATCTTCCACATAGAATTTGGAAATACTCTTACCATTAAACTTAATCGCTCCATTGTTGGACACCTCGATACCGGGCATACGCTTCAGCACATCGGCGATAACGCGATCTCCCTGCTGCTGGTAGGAGGTTACATTATAATTCAACGTGTCTCCATGCTCGCTTATTTTCGGTGCCCGTACACTTATTTCTTTCAGTTTGATACCTTTGTTCTTTACATGAAAATCCAACTGCTGCGTACGGTTGGCTACGACTCTTGCCTGTTGGCCAATAGCCAGTCCGGCCACAGTCACCACAAGAGAATCTCCCTAGGCTTTGAATTCCAGTTTATAATATCGCTTGCCATCTGTTCCGGCATAGCCAAGAATACTGTTCTTACCCTTTAACGAGACTGTTAAATAAGCATCCACAGTCCGACCCTGAGTATCAATTACTTTTCCCGTGATAACAGTTTGGGTTTCCAATCTTCCACACAAGGCCACAAGGAAACAGAAAATAACAACCAATTTTTCCATAATTCTTATAGATATAGCAGATTCCCCATTACAACTCAATAAGCTCATAAGGAAACAGATTATATTAACCATGAAATGAATCAGGACCAGTACTGTACAGCTCTTCAATTATATTGTTTCTATTCTAACTCCAACGGATCATAAGGGTAGTTTTTCGATTTTAGAAGTCCGGTTGTTCGGTCACGCGCCCCTCCGAACTTCAGATAGTTACGATTGACAGCCACTTGCAGACTATATATGTTTTTACGGCTGTTCTTACGAAAGCCTTCATATTTGCGTTTGGTAATGGGAAAATCGCCGGAACGCAACTCTACAGCTTCCCAAGTGTAAAGATTCTGTGTGTCATTGAGTTTCAATATCAAACCTGGCAGGCCACCAAATGTCCAAGGTCCAAGACGCACGGGAATATCAGCTGCAAACCACGCCTCAAAATCGCGCCCCCGCCAATGACATGTAGCCAACTGGCACTTATAGCCAAGTATCACCTGATATTTATCCTCCAATGTCCATTGCTGATATTGAACCGGCTCTGTATAATAAGCATTATACCGCTCCAAGTATCGGGGCATCCATACATAGCATGTACGTTGGTCATTCTCCGTATAGATATCGGTAAACTGATATTCACTCCAACAGTCTCGTTCACGACCTCCTGAATAAAAAACTTTCGGTCTGCTTTGAGCATTCGGATTGCGTTTGCAGAAATCATCATAAAGCGAGTCATTCAACTCCAGAAAACGGCTACAGTACTTGCTGATCCCCATCCCAGCACGGAGCACTTGAAGATCAATATAAGTGCTTTCGTCATGAATATCCTCAGCATTGAGTGCATACATGACTTCCACTTGTGCCCGACCGATTTCCGTTAATTCTCCTACTCCTTTTGAAGCAGGACGATTAACATGTCCTTGCTTCTGTTGTGCCTGTAGCCCTAAAGAAAACAGCAAAAATAAAATAAGACTTTTTCTCATATATTTTATCCTCTCTTTTTATTAAAGTAGTCATTCACCAAAAGTGCGATGTTGGCTTTTGAAAAGGCAAAAATCAGTGATCCTCAAAACATACCAAGACAGAATTACTGATTTATGTAATCTATAAAAACAGACATAGAAACGTCTATGATTCACATGCTAATATAAATCATTTTATTTATAAAAACAAAATAAAAAATGATTTATTTAAAATACAACTACAATAATAAAGTGTAATACAGAATATTATAAATATATCTTAGTATATTATTATTTTATATAGAACAAAATTAAAAAACTAATACAGATGCTCTAACGACTGCCCATTCACCAAACCTCACATCAAATCATCTTATGAAAACAAAAATACACTAGGAAAATACACAAAAGCACCCTTATCAAGCACTTTACCAAAAGACAAAATGAAAGTAAAATCAAAGTTTTACTTAAAAAAAGATCAATTATTAGCAGAATTACAAAATATATTTTTAATAAGAAAATGCAATCTAGAAAAGAAAATGCATATATATACATATAAAACAGGAATAAAAATGGTATATATGCAGTATTTATGCAAAATAGAGCTTCAAAAATTAAGAGTTACGAAAGCAAAAAAGTAAAAAAACACCGTGATGTTTTCTAAAAAACTCCCTGTTGTCTTTTGAAAGACATCAGGGAGTTTTCAGAATAATGATGAAAAGCCCTCTTTTCTTGCCTTGTTTTCAGCTGGATGGAAGTCCGAGAAAAGACTTATTTCTCCGTATAGACAATTAAGAATCAAACACTTACTTCTAAAAACACCGTCTGAGAATCTTTATTTTTCAGTCAGCTGTCCTTTGGGTTAGAAAAACCGGATTCTCGGACAGTATAAAAAGCAAAATGACAGAATGTCAAAAGGGAGTTGTAATAATCATATATTTTTACTAATATTGTAAACAGTTATTATAAACCACAAGTTCACCTGTAAATCCAAACCATGCCTATGAATCTGAAGAGAATATATTCCCTGTTTTGTGCCCTTTCGGCACTCTGTTCCGTATATGCCCAACATCTGGACGGCTCCTGGCATGGAGCTCTTTATGTAGGAGGACAGAAACTCGAGTTGATCTTTAAATTTAAAGAAGTAAACGGAGAAAGAATCTGCACGATGGATGTTCCCCAACAAAGCCTCAAAGACTTCCGGATACATATCACACAACTGAACGATACACTTGTAGAACTGCAATCACCACCCTTTAAGGAATATCCCGGCTTGAATCACCTGTTCCAACACTGCCAAAGCAGTTCGCCTGCCGAATATCATCAGATAGAGGAAACGCTCGCACCGGAGGTGATGCAAGACATTGCGGAATGGATCAACCGACTGCACTAAGACCGCAAAATCTGCCCTTTTGGGAACTCCGACAAAGGATTTTACAAAAAACCGGAAGTCCGGCGGCACAACGAAGCGAGTTTTTCTGTAGCTTTGCAGTCGTAAACGCTAACAGACATGATACGCAAATTTGATTTCTTGATTATCGGTTCGGGTGTAGCCGGCATGAGTTATGCCTTGAAAGTGGCCCGTTCCGGAAAAGGCAAAGTAGCCTTAGTATGTAAAACAACGCTCGACGAGGCCAATACGGCCAAAGCGCAGGGTGGAATCGCTTCGGTAACAAATCTGAAAGTAGACGATTTCCAGAAACATATCCAGGACACCATGATCGCAGGTGATTACATCAGCGACCCGAAAGCAGTGGAAATGGTCGTGAAGAATGCTCCGCAGGGTATCAAGGACCTGCTGAAATGGGGTGTGAACTTCGACAAGAAGGAAAACGGCGAGTTTGACCTGCACCGCGAGGGAGGACACTCTGAATTCCGCATCCTGCACCATGCCGATGACACGGGTTTTGAGATCCAGCGCGGACTGATGGAGGCGGTACGCAACGAACCGAACATCACGATTCTGGAAAACCATTTTGCCGTAGAAATCATCACGCAGCATCATCTGGGCATAGAGGTGACCCGCCGTACTCCGGACATTGAGTGCTACGGTGCGTATATTCTCGATCCAGACACCCAGAAGATCGACACCTTCCTGTCTAAAGTGACTCTGATTGCCACCGGAGGAACAGGAGCCGTTTACACCACAACCACCAACCCGAATATCTCTACAGGCGACGGTATCGCCATGGTTTACCGTGCAAAAGGTACGGTAGAGGGCATGGAATTCGTACAGTTCCACCCTACCGCCCTGTATCACCCGGGAGAAACTCATCCGGCCTACCTCATTACCGAGGCCATGCGTGGTTACGGAGGCATTCTGCGTCTGCCTAACGGCGAGGAGTTCATGCAGAAGTATGACAAGCGGCTCAGTCTGGCTCCGCGCGACATCGTGGCGCGCGCCATCGATAAGGAAATGAAAATCCACGGTCTGGATCATGTCTGTCTGGACGTAACCCACAAGGATCCCGAAGAAACCAAGAAGCACTTCCCGAATATCTACGCCAAGTGCCTCAGCATCGGTATCGACATCACCAAGCAATATATTCCGGTAGTTCCGTGCGCCCACTATATGTGTGGTGGAATCAAAGTGGACCTGAATGCCGAATCAAGCATTCACCGTCTGTATGCCGTGGGCGAATGTTCCTGCACCGGCCTGCATGGCGGTAACCGTCTGGCCAGCAACTCGCTCATCGAGGCTGTGGTCTATGCTGATGCGGCAGCCAAACACAGTCTGGAAAATATCGACGGATATACCTTCAACGAACAGGTTCCGGAATGGAACGACGAGGGCACAATGAGCAACGAAGAAAAGGTGCTCATCGCCCAGGATATGAGAGAAGTGGGACAGATTATGAGCAACTATGTGGGCATCGTGCGCAGCGACCTGCGTCTGAAACGTGCATGGACCCGTCTGGACCTGCTCTACGAAGAAACCGAAGAACTCTTCAAACGGGTTAAAGCCACTAAGGACATCTGCGAATTGCGCAACATGATCAATGTGGGTTATCTCATTACCCGTCAGGCCATCGAGCGGAAGGAAAGTCGCGGACTACACTACACCATCGACTATCCGAAGCACGCTTACGACCAGAAATAGGACACAATCACAAAACTGAAATTTAACGAAGTAAAGGAGATAACGACATGAACTTATCCCGACTTCAAGACATGATATAGATAAGATAAACTGAAAGACTATTCCGGATCCGGGAGGAACCGGGATAGTCTTTCGGTTCTTATATTGTTTTCAAGGTATAACAGTTTTTTTATGGTAAAGGAAATGACTGAAGGCTCGCCCTTCAAACTGATCTTCAATTTCGCCCTCCCGCTGATTTTAGGCAGTATCCTGCAACAGACCTACAGCCTCATCGATGCAGCCATTGTAGGAAAATATCTGGGCATTAACTCATTGGCAGCCGTAGGTGCCAGCACCTCGGTAGTGTTTCTCATCATCGGATTCTGTCTGGGATGCTGCTGCGGCTTCGGTATCCCCGTGGCACAGACTTTCGGAGCGCGCGACTACAAAATCATGCGGCGCTATATCTGTAACAGTCTGTGGCTGGCATTGGGCATATCTGTTTTCCTGATGATTGTCACTTCATTGCTGTGTCACACCATTCTGGAGCATATGCAGACACCTGATGAAATCTTCCGCGACGCGTATCTGTACCTGTTGGTAACATTTATCGGCATCCCGTTCACGTTCTTCTACAACCTGCTCTCAAGCATCATCCGGGCATTAGGCGACAGCCGCACCCCATTCAACTTTCTGATTCTGGCAGCCATACTGAACATTCTGTTGGATCTGTTCTGCATTCTGGTGCTCGACTGGGGTGTAATGGGTGCCTCTATCGCCACCGTCTTCTCTCAGGCCGTGTCTGCCGTGTTGTGCTTCATCTATATGTTCCGTAAGTTTCCGCTCCTGAAAATGGATGCCGAGGACAAACGGTATGACTGGCACTATGCCAAAGGACTGTTGGCAATGGGACTTCCTATGGGCCTGCAGGTTTCCATAACCGCCATCGGAAGCATCATGCTGCAAAGCGCGAACAATGCGCTGGGCACCACCTGTGTGGCCGCCTTTACTGCGGCTGTGCGCATCAAAATGTTCTTTATCTGCCCGTTGGAGAATATGGGTATAGCCATGGCTACTTATTGCGGACAGAATCTGGGAGCCGGACAGCTGAAACGTATCAACTGGGGTGTGCGGGCCAGTTTCTCCATGATTATCGCCTACTGTCTGGTATGTCTGGTGATTTTACACAGTGTGGACAAAACCCTGCTGCTGATGTTTGTATCGCCCGATGAAACTGAAATCATCAGCAAGGCTTCTCAATTTCTGAGAATATCCAGCACGTATTACATTCCGCTCGGACTGCTCTGCATTCTGCGATACAGTATCCAGGGATTGGGATTCAGCCGTCTGGCCATGCTTTCCGGCGTATTTGAGATGGTAGACCGAGTAGCCGTGAGTCTCTTCCTGGTGCCGATGTTGGGCTATACCGGAGTGTGCTACGGCGATCCTTCAGCATGGCTGGCAGCCGATGTTTTCCTCATTCCGGCCTTTATCTTAGTACATCATAAACTGGCCAACCGGAGCAATCAAAAACAACTGAGTCCTCAGTAGGCTTCCTGATATATGAAAGATTATCTTTTTTAAGATTAATTTCCAGAAAGCAACAAGCTAGCGGGTAGTGTTTCACAGAGTATATCTGAGGCCAATTTGCCTTAGAAGTGATGATACAAAAATTAATAGACAATTTTGTATTTCATATCCAAAAAGCTAATTTTATGTTGTAGCCGGACGATTCATTACTACATTAGCATATACTTCTGTATTTATTTCATTCTTAAATGATGCCCTAATTAGGTCCATATTAACCCATAATTTCAAACATACAAAAATATAAGATATTAGATACAAATCATGTGAAAGAAATGGATATAAATTCAATATAAAAAGTATTATAAATAATACTCTAAGAATGTTCAAATTACCTCTACATATTTTTTTTACATATTGTTCTTCATCTTTATATATATAATTATTTTTTCTATTAGTAAACGTCATAGGTAAACAAATACAAGTTTCGATAAATCCACAAATCAACACTGAAAAGAATATCCACCAATTAAAAAACTCAAAGAGTATACAACCTAAAATTGGACATAATATAGCAATAATACCGAATATTATATATTTAATCCTTTGATGAATGGGATTAAAATGTTTTATCTTTATATCCTCTAAATTAGGAATTTCAGATGAAAATCCTAATGAACTTCTTCCTAAAGCATCCACTAATTCTAAACCTCCTGAAAAAATATTGGCTAAAAAATTAGAACCATATTTCATCGAAGACTTAGAATTCATCCCATGATTACGTCTATAATACCCTCTTTTATTTGTACCTCCATTATATCCCATAACGATAAGTATTTATGAAAAACAAATATAGTCAAAAATAAAATCTAACAATCAATTTTCTTAATAAAATTAGTAATATCTTCTATTAAAATAGAAAACCAGTTTTTACTTTCTAAAAATATGTAAAACATAGATGAAATCAAAAATCCAAATAACAAATAATATAAGTTTTAGATTTGAATTCAAGTAACAAAAAATGGTCGATCATTTCTCAAAAGAATTGAGCCTGATACGACCATTTTAAATGTCATAGTTTCAATTTATTAATTTTACAAATTAACGCTTTTGTGTCCATAAATGTCCACTAATTTATAATAATTTGCAAAGTAAAAATCATTACCATAGAAAGTTTTTATGCTTTCTCACGCCAGAAGTCTGGCATGAAGAGGAACAGCACCGTAAAGATCTCCAAACGACCTACCAGCATCAAAAAGCTGAGCAACCATTTTCCAAAGGCCGGCACAGCAGAAAAGTTCGAAGCCGGACCAGTTGATCCTAATCCCGGACCGGCATTGCTCAAACTCGTGATGCACGAACCGAGAGCCGAATCCATATCCAGTCCCATCATCGTGAGCAAGCAAGTTCCGATCACAATGATAACCAGATAAAGAAACAGGAAAGCCAACGCACGAAGCACCTTATTTTCCGGAAGCACGTAGCCGGAAAGACGCACAGGAATCACGGCACGGGGATGCAATTGTTGCTTGAATTCATTCTTGGCATCTTTAAGACACACCAGCATGCGGATAACCTTAAATCCACCACTTGTCGATCCGGCACAGGCTCCAATGAAAAGAATAATGAGTGTAGGCATCCAGAACACCTGGCCCCATGCCACATAATCATAATTGGACGCCTGAAATCCGGTGGAGGTGAGCAGAGTGGTCACCTGAAAGAGCGAAGTACGGAACGTGTCCTCAAAACCTTCGGGAAGCGAAGCCAACTGCTCGGGTGTGGTGGACATCTGATAGCGGGTGTAATAGAACAGTCCAGCAAACACAGCCACAGCAGCCAAAGTGAAGCATGTGTACCAGCGTAACTCTTCATTACGATAGAACACCTTTCTCTTTCCGATACTCAAGTAATAGTAAAGTGAAAAGTTCACTCCCGCAATAAACATAAAGAAACTGCACATATACTCTATGTAAGGAGAGTTGAAATAGGCCAAACTGTTCTGATGCGTACCATATCCACCCGTGGCTATGGTAGTCATGGCATGGCAAATCGCATCAAAGAAATTCATGGGACCAATCCAATAACAGAACGTACACAAAGCTGTAATGAGCATATAAATCACAAGCAGCCTGCGGGCCGTATCTCCAATTTTGGGCCGGAGTTTATCTACATCCAATCCTGTAACCTCGGCAGAAAAGATCTGCGTATTCTTCAACTCATACACAGGAATCAGAGCAAACGAAAAAACCACGATACCCAAACCTCCCAACCACTGTATGATGCTTCGCCAAAAAAGAATACCATGCGGCTGATCATTGATATTATTCAGCACCGAAGCTCCCGTAGTGGTAAAACCGGACATCGTTTCAAAGAAAGCATCTTCTATAGTTGTGGTCGTTCCGTAGAACAGAAAAGGCAACATACCCAGAAACGAGAAAATCACCCATACCAGAGCCACGATCAAGAAACTGTCCTTACGCGTCAGTTTGGTTTTCGGACTTCGCCTTCCGATCAGAAAAAGTCCGGCTCCGATCACAAAAGTAATCAATGTGGAATACAACAATGCTTCCAGATCCTGATCGCCACAACGATGCTTATAAAATAAAGACACTCCCGAAGAAAGCAGCATAAAGACCGCTTCCATCAGAATAAGAATTCCAAAAATCTTCGATTTCATAGAATAGTTTTTTTCTTCTTTATATTCTTATAAGGAAATCATGACATCAATAAGATACGGAAACTTCGAAGCCCGCCTCACGCACCTGTTGTCCGATACGGTCGAGCACTTCCTTTCCGGCCTTGCGGAGTTCATGATCCGGAGTCTCACGGTCAATGGTATAAATCATCACTTGCCGTGGATTGATTTCCTTAACTGCTTCCAACCAAGGCTCCACAAATTCCGGAGTGGTATTATCCACTGAATATCCCTGCGTACTGCCCGTCATAAACATGGTTTGAATAATCACATGACCGGAGAAGGCTTTCAGCTGGTCGATAATCTGCTGTACGTCATAATGCCCGGTAGGACGATCCACAAGTTCGATATAAGACATATTCACCGTGTCGAGCTTCTGGATATTATTATCCACTTTCAACAGAGCGTTGAAAACTTCGGGTTTCAACACTTGCGTGGCATTACTCAGCACACTGATCTTCGCTTCCGGAAAATAATGGTTGCGCAGACGCACCACATCATCAATGATTCCGGCAAACTCCGGATGCAAAGTAGGCTCTCCGTTGCCGGCAAAAGTCAACACATCGGGATGCGGACCGTTTTCATGCATATCTTTCAAGCGCTCTTCAAGCACAGCACATACTTCCTCACGAGTGGGAAGCGGACGGTGAGGCCTATGGTCCTTATTAAAGCCACATTCACAATAAACACAGTCGAAAGTGCAGAATTTTCCATCTTCGGGCAACAGATTTATACCCAAAGAAACTCCCAGCCTGCGGCTGTGAACCGGCCCGAACACCGGTGAAGGGTAAATAATTGTAGACATAGCAATCCTTGTTTTGTTAATCAATCTCGCAAAATTAATGATTTATTTTCTTCTTGCAGATGAATACTCTTATTAATTTAGATTTTGACGCGCAACTGCAAATAAAGGTCCTGCTTGAGGGAACCGGAAATCCGCTGACGGCCCGAAGATATTTCAGACACTCCAAAATAACGGCTCATGCCGTATTTGAACAACAGAAGATAACGCGGACCTAAATCCAGACGAAGCATGCCCGAAAGCCGTAACACCGGATCATAATAGTTGTTGAAAGAGAAGGAATACAGCAAACCGGGTTCATAAAGCGACAGACTGCACAGACTGCCGTCGGCATGGATATAGGCACAGGTCAGCGTAGTTTTCAACAGATTGTTGATAACCCATGAAAATGATTCGCCTACCAACGCACCATATTTCCGTTTTCCGCCGGCTTTATTGGCTCCCACTCCCGAGCATTCGGTTTGCAGTACCATACGTTCATCCGGCTGATATATGTATTTCAGACGTAGACGGTGCGTATAATGAAACACATTGAACTTCTCTTTCTTCTTGAAAGAATATGTTGCCGAATAACGCATCCGGTCGTTTTGCCTGATGTCACTCTGCAGGCGGATCTGGTATCCGTCACTGCTATGATCCAATCCATACTTTGGCCATGGGAAATAGTAATAATCAAATGCCGCTTTCAATTGGACAAACCGCCAGGGCTGATATTCCGTACCCAAATAAAAACCGCTTTCGTTCTGTGTTTTGCTTCCTTCGGAGAAAGCAGAGGCATACTGGGCATAATACCGATAGGAATACAAGCGATACAGGGCAAACAGTTTCAAATCCGGCAAAGGACGGTAAAGAAGCTTGTTTACCGTGGCCCAACCGTGATAAAGTCCGCTATGTGCCGATTCTCCCGAGAAAGCCCAATCTCCAAAAGCAACCCCGTAATCGACAGAAAGCCCCCAAAAGGTTCTTCCTTTAGGGGCATAGCGTTTATAAAGTTGGGTACCTGTTGAAAACTCATGATCCCAATGCTGATAATACCCCGTCATTCCCGCTTTGTAATGAGGACGGTTATAGGAAAGATGCGCTCCATACAGACCGTTGAAAACATTTCTCTTGCGGAAATATTCCGTCCACGTACGGTGATAACCGTCTGTTTTCAAGGTTTCAATCCTACCATTATCATCGAGCGAGGCATCCGTTTTCCGGAAGGATACAAAAGGAGAAAAACACAGATCTCCCCATTTCATCGTAGCCGCCGCCCCACGCATAAAGTAATATTCATCTGTAGAAGTATGCTTGTTGATAACCTGTCGGCTCATAGTGATATCAAACTCCTTTCCCATGGAAAAACCGGAACCGAAAACCAATCCTTCGCCTGTACGCACCCGATAATCTCCAAGAGCTAAGGTTTCAAAAAACGCCCAGTTTTTCAACAGCAGATGAAAACTGTATGAATCATATCCCTTGTTCAGATTATTGGCAAAAGGTTCTCCGGCATCCTTCACCGCTGTCAGTCCCCAATACAGACGGTTACGGTAATCATACTGCAGTTTGATATAGTGATAAAGGGCATTTCCCAAATACTTTTTATCAGGAGTTTTCAACAGAACACTATCCGGATAATTCTTATATCCATCTCTCTGATAAAGAGGAATGTCCAAACGAGTTGTGAACGAATACCTTCCTTCTTTCAACAAGTTTTTCAACGTTATTGGTGATTTTTCAACAGGGTTATCATCAATATAAAAAAAGAATTTGAGGAATTCACGGGTATCATAGTCCAAACTCTCGATAAACTGCAGTTCTCCTAAGGATTTCATAGGTCCATACTGATACAGATAAGCTAAAATATCTTCTATTTGGACTGATTCCAGAAAAAACAAACGCTCCAAATCATTTTTAGTTGCCGTATTAATCGGTAAAGGGTGCTCGCGGATATCATACAAATCGACTATATCTTCATGGGAAACGGAATGTTCATATAAATCTTCCTGAGAGAATTTTTCTAGATAATAATCCCAGGAAAGAGATTGTGCCGACAAGTTATCAACAAAGTATAATATTGATAAACAAATAATTACCAACATTTTCAACAAGTGCTGTTGATAACTTGATATGGTAACGAACCAACACTTCATATCATCAGATGTCTTTAAAATCCATAACAAAAAAGATATTCACAAAAACATATGTCTACCAAACAATTAAATTTATAAATTTGCAATGAGATTATGAAATGGATTCTTCCTCTGATATGGCTGCTGATACCTTCGATTTCTGCTTATGCACAAAACGAAGAAGATGACTTAGGAAATGCTCCTGAGTTAGAATTGCGTGTGGTCTTTTACAAAAAAATACAGAAAGAATTCTATAAAGGCGATTCCATCGAAGTCATTGTCATGCCGGAACTTCCGGTCTATCCTCCGCTGAAATTCAAAAACAAAAGAGAAATAGTCCGTTACAACAAACTGGTGAGAAATGTAAAACGCACTTTGCCTTATGCAAAATTAGTGAATCGAAAGATTATGGAAACTTATGAAGAGTTGGAAAAATTACCGACCAAAAAGCAAAGGGATGCCTACATGAAAAAAGTGGAAAAGGAGCTTAAAGCCGAATATACTCCAGTAATGAAAAAGCTGACTTATGCTCAAGGTAAACTGCTCATAAAACTGATAGACCGAGAATGTAACCAATCCTCATTTCATATCGTACAGGCTTTCTTCGGTAGTTTTAAAGCAGGCTTTTATCAAAGCTTTGCCTGGCTTTTTGGTGCCAGCTTGAAAAAAGAATATGATCCGGAATACGATGACCGCATGGTGGAACGTGTAGTCAAATTGGTGGAATCCGGTTCCATTTAATGATTCATAAACCGATTAAAATATAAATCCCCATCTTTTGAAGCAGTTATCAACAATATCTGTTCATAAAGATGGGGATCATTATATTTTACCAGAAAAAATTCCTGTCAACCGATTACAAGTCATTTTGTAATTAAATGATTCCTGTTTCTACCTTCTAAAGAAAATTCCAAAGGAATTATTTCTCATATAGAATCTATAAAAAATAAATTATCAACAGAAGTTATCAACAGCTATCAATAATAGTATCTGATATTATAAAATACTAATATACAAATTATTACAAGTTAAACAAATAAATTCATTCCAGAATTATCAACAGTTATCAACCGAGTTTGAGCAGTCGCGCAAATTCCCAGATAAGAATTCCGGCGGTAACGGATACGTTCAATGAATGTTTGGTTCCGAACTGAGGGATCTCGATACAGCCGTCACACATATCCACAACCTCCTGCTGCACTCCTTTCACCTCATTTCCCAAAATAATGGCATATTTCTTCTGTGGATCCAGAGTCATATTCTGCAACATGGTGCTGTGTTCCACCTGTTCGATGGCAAGCACCTCATAACCATCAGCTTTCAGTTCATTCACAGCATCTTGCGTATGCTTGAAATACTTCCAGTCCACCGAATCCTCGGCTCCCAGAGCCGTTTTATGAATCTCCGCATTAGGCGGTACCGCCGTGATGCCGCACAGATAAACAGCCGAAACGGCAAAGGCATCAGAAGAACGGAACACCGATCCAACATTATATAAACTTCGCACCTCATCGAGCACCACGACCAACGGAAGCTTGTCGATATTCTTGAACTCTTCCTTGGAAACACGGTTCAACTCCGTAATTTTTAGCTTTCTCATGACAGTTATCAATAAATTGTTCACAAAGATAATAATAACGCGTTTAAAACCTGTTTAAAACCCGTTTATAAATAAACGATACAATTAAAAAAATAAATTTGCATCCTAATAATCAATTGGTTAATATATTTTTTCAGGATATGGACAAATTAGTTATCAAAAACTTAAAACAGAATTTGAACGAGATTTTCATCTGATTTTCACCTCTTTTTTCTATTAAAGTTTTTAACTTTGCACTTTATCAACAGATCGTTGAAAACAGATATAAAGTGTCAGATACAAGCATAAAAATCAAAGACTAAGCAAAAAATAAAATTGTCGATAAAATGTTCATTACTTATTCTCTACAGATTATAACGTAAAAAGCAAATAATCGGACTTTTTTTTCTGAACACTTTCAACAAGCAATACATATCATCATAAGGTTTTTCTAAAAAATAAAAGAATAAATATATTAATAATATGATTAAAGAAGATTGGTTGAAAAAAGGTTATGTGGATGAATCGGTGGATGCAACACTGGATCTGAAGCAGAAAATCCGAAATTTGTGCCGGCAGAAGAATGCTGTGATTATGGCGCACTATTACACCGACGGTGCCGTACAGGATTTGGCGGACTTTGTGGGGGATAGTTTGGCACTGGCTCAAAAGGCAGCAAATACCACTGCAGATATTATCGTGATGTGTGGCGTGCATTTTATGGGCGAAACTAATAAGATTCTTTGTCCGGACAAGAAAGTGCTGGTTCCGGATCTCAATGCCACTTGTTCTCTGGCAGAAAGCTGCCCGGCCGATCGTTTTGAAGAATTTGTCAAGGCTCATCCGGGACATACCGTAATTTCTTATGTAAACACCACGGCAGCCACGAAGGCACTGACCGATGTGGTGGTTACTTCCAGCAATGCCAAGCAGATTGTAGAAAGCTTTAGCGAGGACACACCGATCATTTTCGGACCGGACAAGAATCTGGGCGGTTATATCAATTCTGTGACCGGACGGAACATGTTGCTTTGGGACGGTGCCTGCCATGTACACGAGCGTTTTTCCGTAGAAAAGATCATCGAACTGAAGAAACAGCATCCGGAAGCCAAAATTCTGGTGCATCCGGAGTGTAAGGGAGCTGTGGCCAAGCTGGCAGACAAAGTAGGCTCTACGGCCGCTTTGCTAAAATATGCCATCGAACAGCCCGCAAAAGAGTATATCGTGGCTACAGAGAGCGGTATCCTGCACGAGATGCAGAAATCCTGTCCGGAAAAGACCTTTATACCGGCTCCTCCGTCGGACAGCAACTGTGCCTGCAACGAATGCAACTACATGCGCCTGATCACTCTCGAAAAGCTGTACAACACGTTGAAATATGAATGGCCTGAAATAGAGGTGGATCCTGCGGTTGCGGAGAAGGCTATCAAACCGATAAACAAAATGTTGGAAATCTCCGAAAAACTCGGATTATAATAATTCAATGCAAATGAAGGAGAAGGGTTGCTTACCCCTCTCCTTTTTTATAATGTACTTATTAAAGAGGAATACAATCCATGAAAGTTAGAAAAGCGACTCAGGAGGATCTGAATACTCTAATGGAACTTTTTGAAATAGCCAAACAATATATGGTGGCCCACGGTAATCCCAATCAGTGGATTCAGGGATATCCTTCGGCCGAACTGATTTCGCAACAGATAAAGCAGGAATGGTGCTATGTGTGCGAAGAAAATGGTGAAGTTGTGTCTACATTCTGTTTTATTCCGGGACCGGACCCTACATATGCGCATATAGAAGGAGAATGGCTTTCTGATACACCTTATTATGTAGTGCATCGTATCGCTTCCAACGGTAAAATAAAGGGTACTGCTGATTTTTGTCTGAACTGGTGCTGCCGGCATTGTCGTTCCCTGCGTGTGGACACCCATCAGGACAACAAGACCATGCAGCACATTCTGCAAAAGAACGGATTCCGATATTGCGGGATAATCCGTGTGGCAAACGGAACGGAGCGGCTGGCCTATCAGTCGGATTTCTAAATATACCCTATATAGGGTATTGTTGTGGGGGAAATCTCTTCTTACCTTTGCAAAAAAAGATAATGCTTATGGAAAGAAGAAAACTGCATTTTGAGACGCTTCAGCTTCATGTGGGCCAGGAGCAGGCCGATCCGGCAACCGGAGCGCGTGCCGTACCTATTTATCAGACCACTTCGTATGTATTTGATAATTGCGCGTCGGCAGCCGCCCGCTTTAATCTGACCGAATCCGGCAATATCTACGGCCGGTTGACCAATTCTACCCAAAGCGTGCTCGAAGAGCGTGTAGCGGCTTTGGAAGGCGGTGCAGCGGCCCTGGCAGTAGCTTCCGGAGCGGCAGCCATTGCCTATGCCATTCAGAATCTGGCTTTGGCAGGCGATCATGTGGTTTCGGCCAATACCATTTATGGAGGTACTTATAATCTGCTGGCCAATACCCTGCCTTTGTCGGGAGTGACCACTACTTTTGTCGACCCTTCGGATATCAATAATTTCGAGCAGGCCATTCAGAAGAACACAAAGCTGATCTTCATCGAGACTTTGGGGAATCCGAATTCCAATATCATTGATATGGAAGCTGTGGCGGCTGTGGCCCATAAATATGGAATTCCTTTGGTAGTAGACAATACTTTCGGTACTCCTTATCTGATCCGTCCGTTGGAACACGGAGCAGACATTGTGGTGCATTCGGCTACCAAGTTTATCGGTGGTCATGGTACCAGTTTGGGAGGTATCATTGTAGATTCCGGTCGTTTTGACTGGAAGGCATCCGGAAAGTTTCCGCAATTCACCGAACCGGATCCGAGCTATCATGGAGTCCGCTTTGTAGATGCCGCTCCGGGACTGGCCTATATCACCCGTATCCGTGCCATTCTGCTGCGCGATACCGGTGCAGCCATCAGCCCGTTCAACGCCTTCCTGTTGTTGCAGGGCGTGGAAACTTTGTCTCTGCGTGTGGAGCGTCAGGTGGAAAATGCGCTGAAGATTGTTGCTTTCCTGCAGCAGCATCCTAAGGTAAAGACCGTAAATCATCCTTCGTTGCCGTCGCATCCTGATCATGCGCTTTACCAGCGTTATTTTCCGAAAGGAGCCGGATCTATCTTTACCTTTGAGATTGCAGGTGGAACAGCCGAAGCACACCGATTTATCGATTCATTGCAGATATTCTCGCTATTGGCCAATGTGGCTGATGTGAAGTCTCTGGTTATTCATCCGGAAACGACAACCCATTCTCAATTGACGCCTGAGGAACTGGCCGAACAGCATATCACTTCGGGAACCATCCGTCTTTCTATCGGAACAGAGCATATTGATGATCTGATTGCCGATCTGGAACAGGCCTTTACACGCATCTAATACTAACTTAACCCATACTTAATTTTTACAGATGCTGTTGTGCTGTGATAGTACGACAAAAAATCCGCTTTAATCCATATCCAGTCAAGAGAAATGGATTAAAGCGGACATTTTGTAAATCCAATGTTGTTAAATATAATATTCCATTACATCTACAATGCCGGCTTGAACGGCATATCGGATAGCTTCCTGGGCATTATTGACGTCGAGTTTGCGAAAGATATTCTTGCGGTGCGTCATGATGGTATAGACACTGGAATAGCGTTCGGCAGCAATCTCTTTGGTTGTTTTCCCTAGCGACATAGCTTTCAGTATTTCTTTTTCTGTCGTCGTGAGTGCTGATTTTTCGGCTTTTTCTTCAGCCTCCATCCATACTAATAGTTTTTGATTGGCAAATTGCCGATTGTTTTGTAGATCACCATATGCCTGTTTGACTTCATCTAGAGTTGAGTCTTTGAGAAGAATGTGAAAACGTTTGCTGGTAAGTAACATGCGTCGGGCAAATTTTTTACTGAGATTGTCGCAGAACAGTATAAAATGTGCCTTGGGAAAACGCTGATTGAGTACCAGAAGTTGTTCGGCGGTAAAGTTTACCAGGGTATAGTCCAAAAAAACCGCCGCTTGTGGAAAACGGATCAGCTCCTGTATCAGTTGCCGGTCTTCTTCCGGCAGACAGATTTGTCCTGTTTCCGGCTGACTGATCAGGATGCTTTTCAAGCCTTCGCGCGTGATCTGTTGCTTATCTAAGATAATGACATCCATAACAGAGAGATTATTTGATACGTTTCTCAATGAATTGATAGTTCATGATGGATAAAAGAGTTACAATACCTAAACAGAGCAGGCAACATCCCGTATGACTCCATTCATTGATTTTGTAATATAAAAGAATCTGTATCACCGGAAAATGATATAGATAAAGACCATAGGTTATGTTGGGGACTTCGCTGAAACGACTCAATACTTTTGCATTGAGCGACAGCTCCATGATAATTACCGCATAACAGAAGGCTGTAAGATATTCCCAGGACTGATAATAAGAACCGGTGAGAAAAATAACTACGGATAATGGTAGCAGCCATTTTACCTGACTATGTATCTGCAGGTAATAAAAGTAAATGCACATACCAGCCAGAAAATAGATATATTGTCCGCCGAGTTGTCTTTTCAGCATCTGATACAGATCATTTCCTGATTGTATATAAAGATATTCAAAAGTTTCGTTATAAATGATCGTGGTTATCAGGATTCCTAAAAGAACCCATCGTTTATGGTGTTTTCTAAATAAATAATAAAGTAAGGGAACGGTGACATAGAACATGATATCTATTTTCATGGTCCATAGAGAACCATTGATTGCTGTACTTTGATTTTCTGTAAATACTCCAGGAAGATCCGGGCAGACGAAGTTCAGAAACAGCAGATTGGATACAAGATATTTGTAACTGTGCAACGACGTGAAATATTCAGAAAAAGAATATGTACTGAGTAGTGAGCATCCTAAAAAGCATAATAATACCACAAAAACATATGACGGAACCAAACGTTTGAAGCGTCTTTTGGCAAATTCTTTGGCTCCCGGATGTTTGAAATAGCTATAAAAAGTGAGGAATCCGGTCAGGATAAAGAATGCCTTGATACGGTATCCTCCTTGAAGTAGCCAGAACACATCATGCCCCGACAGTATATTATAATGAAAGATAATCAATGCGTAAGCAAAGACGTAACGAATAAAATTTACTCCGTTTTTTCGGGGGATGACGAGATTCTTGTTTATCATTTATCGGATTATTATTATTTTGATTACCACACTCTCTTTACCTTCTTCGTCAGTAGCCATAACACTATATGTGCCACTGGCTACGCGTTTACCTTGTTTATTGCGTCCGTTCCAGGTAAAGATTCCGCCGTTGGAAGTACCCGAAGTGATAAGTTGTCCGTTCGAAGAGGTGATTTTTACACTGCTGTTCGCAGTCAGTCCCTTGATGGTAATATAGCCGTTGTAGTCTGGTCTTACCGGATTCGGATAGGCCAATACATTATTTTTCTCTAAACTTTCTTCCGGTTCGGAAGCGTCATTGTTATAGGCAACCAGACCTTTGTCTGTAGCGATCATGACTCTTCCTGTTTTCGGATCAATGGCTATGGAATTGATATTATTGGATATTAATGGAGAATTGTCTGTGGTAAAGTGATAGATGGTTTCCAGGCCATCTGCGCTGACCAGATATACTCCACTTGTTGTACCGATCCATTTTCTATTGGCACCGTCTACCGTAATACAGGTTATGCTTACATTGTTCAGCAGATAGTCCGCATAATTGGTTCCGTCATTTCTTGGAACCTTGATTTGTGTATAGTGGAAATTATCACTCATGAACTCATCCGGATTGGAAATAACGAAAAGTCCCAAACTCGTACCTACCCAAATTTCTCCATTATGATCTTCGGCCATGCAATAGAAGAAGTCTGGTGAGTAAGTAGTACCGTCCTGATTGGTAATGGTACTTCTGAAGATAGACTGGTCATCAGAAGATTCATGGATTGTTTTGTTGTAATCCAACATGTATAGTCCCGGATAATATCTTCGGGAATTAATCCACACTCTTCCTTTTTTGTCAAAAAGAATAAAATCCAAAGTAGGAAATCCTTTTATTTTTTCATCATAAATTTTTGTCCATGTACCATCGCTTTTGATAATATTGATAATGGTATCCACCTGATTGTTGATCAGCCAAAGATTATTGTTTTCATCATAAATGGCACCTGCAGTGCTGACATATTCTTTATTGTTGGGAATTATGGAATTCAGACGGCTGTTGTCATAAGAATAATGTTTCAGCAGTTTTCCATCCTGAAACTCATATAAACCCATACGGGCTGAGGTTACAAAATGGTGATTCGGATCTTTCGGATCCTGAGCTATATTTACCGTGTTGACATAAGGCAGTTTGGTTGCAGATACAATGTCACTACCATCCTGAAAATTCGTCCATTTTCCAGCATCGTAGTACATAACAGTACCATCGTATTTTACGTTATTGTAGTTCAGATTACCTCCCACAGCCAATAATCGGTTGCCTGTGTAATTGATGAAATTGAAATAGTTCCGCACCGGACTGTTGGGTATAATAGCCTCGCCGGTTGCTTCCAGTTGATTCTGGCTGTTGAGTCTGTAAGGTTGCAGGCCTTCATATCCCATACTGGCCCAATAGGTTCCGTTACTGTAGCTGAGATCTGTAAATGTATTCTTTTGTGTGATCACAGTTTTCTGGTCCGACTTTTGGAAAAGGTGAATTTGGGAACTGTTGGCAGCAATCATGATACCGTTAGATACCTGGAATATGTTGATGTTCTTTTCATCCATTACATCAAAATTTGTACCTTGGGCATTTAGACGGAATAAAGATGCGGAACTGTTGTTTCCGTAAAGCTTGTTGTCAAACACCAGAAGATCGGTCAGATAATATCCGGATATTTTTTTCCAGTTTTTCTTATCTAACAAATTTAAAGTCAGATCTCCCTTATATACTCCTGAAGATGTAGACGCATAAACACTGTTTTCAAATACAGTGGCAGTGCGTGTCTTTATGTCCAGAATATAAGTATTGGTGATGATTTCTTTATCCATATCCAGCATGACAATACCAAATCCTGTAGAAAGTAAAGCATACTTTCCACTGATATTCACGCCATTGATATCCTTATTGCTGATGTTTTTATCTTTATATTGAGGTAAGTTGATTACAGTCTCATTATCTCTCAGAATGTCTATATTTCCATCAGAGTAGACAATGATTAGCTTTTTCACTTCCTCATTATATTTGATGAAGGATATCTGAAATTCATTCAACAGGTTTGTTTTGTCATACAGATAAAGTTCCTGATCGGCAGGTTTGTAGGAGATCAGGTCGTTGTTACAAAGAGAAAAAACCTTTTCTTTGCTGGATACATTTTTCAATGAGTTATGATAAGATGGATAAATCTCCCATTGATACATTCTCTGAGCTGCAGCAGGGAGTAAATGCAGGCATCCGATTATCAAAAAGAAATGGATAAGTAGTCTGTTCATAACAACGGTTTTAAGATTTTATTTGGATAGATATTCACAAAGTTTTTTTACGGCGTTGGCGCGATGGCTTATTTTGTTTTTGGCTTCATTACCCATTTCGGCAAATGTTTCCGAAAAACCTTCTGGGCGGAAAACAGGATCATATCCAAATCCGCTGTCACCATGCTTTCCTTCTGTAATACATCCTTTGACAATACCTTCAAACAGGTGAATTTCTCCCTGTTCAATAAAGGCTATAACGGTTCTGAAACGGGCTTTCCGATTGGTTTTATCCTGCATTTCTGAAAGGAGTTTCTTCATGTTGGCTTCTGAATCATGGCCTTCACCTCCGGCATAACGTGCAGAAAAAACTCCTGGAGCTCCGTTCAAGACTTCTACTTCAAGTCCGGTATCATCGGCAAAACAGTCCAAATGATAGTGGTCATATACAAATTGCGCTTTGATTTGCGCGTTTCCTTCCAGGGTATCAGCTGTTTCTGGAATATCTTCATGGCAATGGATATCATCCAAAGAAAGGATATCCATTTCAGATCCGAGGATAGCACGGATTTCTTCCAGTTTGTGCTTATTGTTTGTGGCAAAGACTAATTTTCTTTTTTCCATAGATTATTTTACTTTAATTTGATCGAATCCTTCGCCGTAAACGCCTACTACATTGCTTTGGGATACAAAGGCTTTGGGATCAATCTGATTGATTAATCTGAAGATCAATACACTTTCTCTTCTTTTAGCCAGAATGACCAAAACTTTCTTTGGTTCTTTACTATACCAGCCTTCGCCGTTAAGTACGGTTACTCCGCGTGATACATCATGGCTGATAGCTGCTGCTATTTCATCATACTTATTGGAGAAAATCAGGAACTGGACAGACTGTTTGGAAGAGTTCATAACGTAATCCAGCATGAGATTGGCTACAAGCAATGTAAAGAAACCGCATACAACCTTTTCCCAATCATGGAAAAGAATGTAGCTGGAGGAAACAATGATAAAGTCACATATCATCAGAATACGCCCCATGGTGATGTCTCTGTATTTGTTTACGATAGCGGCAATAATATCCGTTCCTCCGGTACTTCCGTTGTTCAGGAATACGATAGCCAATCCGAATCCTTCCAGAGCACCACCGATTATTGTGGCCATAAAGGCCTGATCACCGATGATACGAGGCAAGTTTCCTTGTTCATCGGCAATCAGTTCCTGAAAGCCTGCGAGTAATAGGGTAAGAGCAATGATGGCATAGATGCTTTTGACGCAGAACTTAAAACCCAGCACTTTGATTGCAGCTATGAGCAAAATAGAGTTGATGATCAGATAAGAATATTGTACCTTGATACCGGTAGCAAAGTAAATCAATGATGAAATACCTGCCACACCTCCTGTGGTCACTTCATAGGGAAGCAAAAAAATGGTAACTCCCAGGGCATAACAAAGAAGCCCGATCATAATGAGCGCATAGTCTTTAGTTTCTTGCCATGCATTAATCTTAAAGTGTTTCATTTTAATTTTATTTGGTTAAATCCGTTTCCGTAAACACCCTCTGCCCTACTTGTTGAAACAAATGCATTCGGATCTACTTCGTGAATCATGCGCAAGATATGAATGGATTCATTCTTGTGTACGATGGTAATCAATATTTTAGTCGGCGTATGACTATAATAGCCTTCGCTGTCAATTACCGTTACCGAGTGACTCGTTTCGTTGATAATGCGTTCGCTTAACTGAACATGGTCTTTCGTAAAGATGATAAACTGCACATCTTGCCGTGAACTGTTGACAATCATGTCGAGCGTGTAGTTGCAGATAACCAGAACTACGTAGCCGAACACCACCATTCTCCAGCTGTCAAAGAAAAAGTAGCAGGAAGAAATGGTCAGAATGTTGATGTAGATCATCACACGGCCCAAACTGATATTGCGGTATTTGGTTACGATAGCCGCAACGATATCCAGTCCACCGGTACTACCATTGTTGACAAATACCGTACCGATACCGAATCCGCAGATAATGGCTCCCAATACACAGGCCATGGAATCCTGGCCTGGACCAAGCAGTTGCAGGAATTGTCCCTGATCGTCTTTCATGATGTTTTGCGCCACATCCAGGAAGAATGACAAGGCAAAGATGGCATACGTAGTTTTCAGTACAAAGCGATATCCCAGTTCCTTGATGGCAAATACCAAAAGGAACACGTTGGCGACACAATAGGATAACTGAATGGGAATGCCTGTCAAGTAATACAAGATGGCACACATACCCGTCAAGTCACCTGTTGTCATCTTGTAGGGCAGCAAGAATGCTGCCCAACCGATGGCGTAACAAATCAATCCAAAGTTAATGGCTACGAAGTCTTTGGCTTCGGTCATTACAGCCGCTTTGGTCAATTTTTTCGGCTTTAGCTTTTTTATGTCGTTGAACATTGCTATTTGATTACGATGTTTACAATTCGTTTCGGAACAATGATCACTTTCACAATCTGCTTGCCGTCGATATATTTCTGAGTCTGTTCGTCTGCAAGAACGGTTTCCTCGATGGTCTTCTGGTCGGCATCGGCCGGGAAGTCCATGGTAAAGCGTGTCTTACCATTAAACGAAATACTCAGGCGCATATTGTCTTCTACCAGATATTTCTCGTTGAATTCCGGCCACTGTGCGTCGCAAACCGTAGTGCTATGGCCCAACTGCTCCCACAGTTCTTCGGCGATGTGCGGAGCGAATGGAGCAATCAGCACCACGAGCTGCTCCAATACCTGCTTGTTCTTGCACTTCAGCTGTCCCAGTTCGTTCACACAGATCATGAATGCACTGATTGAAGTGTTGTATGAGAAGGCCTCAATGTCGGCGCTTACCTTTTTGATCAGCTTGTGCAGCGATTTCAGTTCTTCTTTGGTAGCCTCGCCTTCTTCCGGCAGGAACTTGCCGTCGCGGCTGAAGTAGAGTGACCAGAATTTCTTCAGGAAGCGGTGGCAACCGTCAATACCGTTGGTGTCCCAAGGCTTGCTCTGCTCTACCGGACCCAGGAACATTTCGTACAGACGCAGGGTATCGGCGCCGAACTTCTCGACAATCATATCCGGGTTCACCACATTGAACATACTCTTACTCATCTTCTCGATGGCCCATCCGCAGATGTACTTGCCGTCTTCGAGGATGAACTCGGCGTTGTTGTATTCCGGACGCCAGTTCTTAAAGGCTTCTACATCCAGAACATCATTGCTGACAATGTTTACATCTACGTGAAGCGGTGTGGTGTCATACTGATCTTTCAGACCCAGAGAAACGAAGGTGTTGGTGTCCTTGATACGATATACAAAGTTGCTTCGTCCCTGAATCATACCCTGGTTTACCAGTTTCTGGAACGGCTCGTCCTTCACACTGTAACCGCAGTCATAGAGGAATTTGTTCCAGAAACGGCTGTAGATCAAGTGACCGGTAGCATGCTCTGTACCGCCTACATAAAGATCTACATTCTGCCAGTAAGCGTCAACTTTCGGATCAACAAGTGCCTTGTCGTTCTTCGGATCCATATAGCGCAGGTAATAAGCCGAACTTCCGGCGAATCCCGGCATGGTGTTCAATTCCAACGGGAAGATGGTCTTGTTGTCGATCAGTTCGTTGGCTACCACCTTGTTGTTTACGGTGTCCCAAGCCCAGTTTGTAGCGTGTCCCAATGGAGGCTCACCGGTTTCGGTAGGCAGGAATTTGCTAACTTCCGGCAATTCCAGAGGCAGACAGCTTTCCGGAATCATATAAGGCATGTTGTCCTTGTAATATACCGGGAACGGCTCACCCCAATAGCGCTGGCGGCTGAAGATGGCATCACGCAGACGGAAGTTAACCTTCACGCGTCCTAAGTTGTGTTCCTTTACATATTTCTTGGTAGCAGCGATAGCCTCTTTCACGGTCAGACCGTTCAGAGAGAAGTCGATATAAGGAGTCACTCCCTCTTTCGGTGAGTTGGTTACGATACCTTCCTTGGCATCGAAGCTCTCTTCGCTCACATCGCATCCCTCAACCAACGGAACAATCGGCAGGTTGAAATGCTTGGCGAAAGCATAGTCGCGGCTGTCGTGTGCCGGAACGGCCATGATGGCACCGGTACCATAACCGGCCAATACATAGTCGCTGATCCAGATCGGGTTGGCCTCTCCTGTAAACGGATTGATGGCGTAAGAACCGGAGAACACACCGGTAACACGGCGGTCGGCAATACGCTCACGCTCGGTACGCTTCTTGGTTGCCTCGAGATAAGCCTCCACTTCGGCCTTCTGCTCGGCTGTAGTAACCAATGGAACCAGTTCGCTTTCCGGAGCCAATACCATGAAGGTCACACCGAACATGGTATCCGCACGGGTGGTAAAGATGGTGAATGAACGGTCGCTGTCCTTGATCTTGAACTCCACTTCAGTACCCTCTGAGCGGCCGATCCAGTTACGCTGAGTCTCTTTCAGAGAGTCGGTCCAGTCGATGGTATCCAGTCCGTCGAGCAGCCTCTGTGCATAAGCGCTGACACGCAGACACCACTGGCGCATCTTTTTCTGGACTACCGGATAACCTCCACGCTCAGAAACGCCGTCCACTACCTCATCGTTGGCCAATACGGTTCCCAGTTTCGGGCACCAGTTAACCATAGTCTCGCCCAGATAGGCTATACGGTAATTCATCAAAGTTTCCTGCTGCTGCTTTTCGCTCATGGCTTTCCACTCGTCGGCAGTAAAGGTGAGTTCCTCACTGCAAGCCACATTCAAGCCTTCTGTACCCTGCTGTTCGAAGTGAGCAATCAGTTTTTCGATAGGTTGTGCCTTCTGGCTGTCATTGCAATAGAAGCTTCCGAACATCTTCTGGAAGGCCCACTGCGTCCAATGATAATAGTTCGGTTCGCAGGTTCTGATCTCACGGTCCCAGTCAAAGCAGAAACCGATTTTGTCCAACTGCTCGCGATAACGGTTGATGTTGGCGGCTGTTGTGATGGCCGGATGCTGTCCGGTCTGGATGGCATACTGTTCTGCCGGCAGTCCGTAGGCATCATATCCCATCGGGTTCAGTACGTTAAAGCCCTGTAGTCTTTTATATCTGGCATAAATGTCCGAAGCGATGTATCCCAGCGGATGTCCTACATGAAGACCCGCTCCACTTGGATAAGGAAACATGTTCAGTACATAGAATTTCTTTTTCGATTCATCTTCTGTCACTTTGTACGTATGGTTCTCAACCCAACGTTGATGCCATTTCTTTTCAATTTCTCTGAAATTGTATTCCATTGTGAGTTTTGTTTATGATAATTATTATGTTGTCTGCAAATATTAGGATAACTCCCCTACCCGTTGATCCAGATATGCTCAATTTCGGCAACGATCACTTTATGCAGGTTACCTTTCTTTTCTCCGTACCAGTTTTTCAGGATTTCCGGATCCAGAAAATCCGATTCGCGCATTTCTCCTTCATAGAGTTGTTGGCATTCCAGAGTCATGCGTGCCTGTTCGTAAGTGATGCCGTCGGTTTCCGTGAATACCGGTTTCAGTCCGGTTTCCTTTACCTTATCCAGGTCCCTACCCGATTTTGAACCGCAGAAAGAATAAATTTTCCGTGCCTCTTCTTCCTTACCTAAGAAAGAAAGCGACAATTTGCGGTTCTTTTTCAGAAACTCATAAGTATATCTCTCCGGGCGGACAAAGATGAAGGCTACAGGTTTGTTCCACAGCCATCCTATTCCACCCCATGAGGCGGTCATCATGTTAAAATCTTCTTTGGTGCCGCCGGTAACCAGCATCCATTCTTTACCGATTGTTTCAAAGATATTTTCTTTGAATGCAGAGACTTCTATCTGTTTCATTTTTCTTTCTATTATAATAAGGTGCAAAGATATAAAAAAACTATGACCAAGAGTGTATTATTGCTTTAAAAACGATATGTTTGCCGTGTATAAAATTCTATAATTGGGGCAGAAAATGGAGTTTTGCTTGACATAGGTCAAGAAATAGTATATTTTTTTCTAATTTCGACGGCTTTTTTTTCAGGAAAATGAATTTAGCCATACCTTTGCAGTGTTCAAAGGAACAACAGGAAAATATAAGTAAAAAGATTGTTAGTAAGTTGATAATTAGTAATTTGTCATTGTAGGGATACAATGTTTTTAATGTTTAGGGTTTTAGATAGAAATTGAGAGATTTAGGATTGATTGTCGGGGCGCTTTTAAAGTGGTCCCGTTTTTTTATTTTATCAATCTGTGTAAAAAAGCTACAACTTGGCTCTTCCTGGTTTTGGGAAGAGTATTTTTTTGTAATTTTGCGCGAACTTATTTTATAAATCATTTGGTTATGGCAAAAGACGGGCTCACCCCCATGATGAAGCAGTTTTACGATTTGAAGGCAAAGCATCCCGATGCGGTGCTGCTTTTTCGCTGTGGCGACTTTTATGAAACCTACAGCAGCGATGCCGTTTCTGCTTCGGAAATATTAGGAATAACTCTTACAAAAAGAAATAACGGAGGCAAGGGTGGGGAACCTATTGAAATGGCCGGTTTCCCGCATCATGCCTTGGATACTTATCTGCCCAAACTGATCCGTGCCGGAAAGCGTGTCGCTATTTGTGATCAGCTGGAAGATCCGAAGCTGACCAAGACATTGGTCAAGCGCGGCATTACGGAATTGGTTACTCCCGGTGTGGCTATGGGAGATAATGTGCTGAATTATAAGGAAAACAATTTCTTGGCCGCAGTTCATTTCGGAAAGAACAACTGTGGCGTTTCTTTCCTGGATATCAGTACCGGTGAGTTCCTGACCGCTGAAGGAACCTTTGAATATATCGACAAACTGCTTGCCAATTTCTCTCCTAAAGAGGTGCTTTATGAAAGAGGTAAGCGAGGAATGTTTGAAGGAAATTTCGGAACAAAATATCTTACATTCGAGTTGGAGGACTGGGTATTTACCGAGATGACTGCCAACGAGAAGTTGCTGAAGCATTTTGAGGTAAAAAACCTGAAAGGTTTCGGCGTAGATCATCTCAAATCCGGAATCATTGCTTCGGGAGCCATTCTGCAATATCTGGAAATGACGCAGCACAGCCAGATCGGGCATATCACTTCGCTTTCCCGCATCGAGGAAGAGCGCTATGTGCGCCTGGATAAGTTTACGGTGCGCAACTTGGAGTTATTGGGTTCAATGAACGAAGGCGGAAATTCCTTGCTGAATGTCATTGACCGCACGATTACTCCGATGGGAGCCCGTTTGCTCAAGCGGTGGCTCATTTTTCCTTTGAAGGATGAAAAGCCTATCAACGAGCGTCTGGATGTGGTGGAATATTTCTTTAAAGATCTGGATTTCAGAGAAATTATAGAAGAGCAGTTGCATCTGATCGGAGATTTGGAGCGTATCATTTCCAAAGTTTCCGTGGGAAGAGTTTCTCCCCGTGATGTGGTTCAGTTGCGTGTGGCGCTTCAGGCCATCGAACCAATCAAGGCCGTCTGCGAGCAGGCCGAGGACCCGACTTTGAAACGTATTGGCGAACAGCTTAATCTGTGCGCTTCCATCCGCGACCGTATAGCCCGTGAAATCAAGGCCGATCCGCCTTTGCTGGTCAATAAGGGTGGGGTAATCGCCGAAGGAGTGAATGCCGAGCTTGATGAGTTGCGTCACATAGCCTACGAAGGCAAGGATTATCTGTTGCAGATTCAGCAGCGCGAAACCGAAGAAACCGGAATCCCCAGTTTGAAGATAGGTTATAATAATGTCTACGGATATTACCTTGAGGTACGAAATACTCATAAGGACAAAGTACCAGAGGGTTGGATCAGAAAACAAACCTTGGTCAACGCCGAGCGTTACATTACTCAGGAGCTGAAAGAATACGAGGAAAAGATTTTGGGAGCCGAGGACAAGATTCTCTCTTTGGAGATGAAACTTTTCAATGATCTGATTCTTTCTTTGGCAGAATTTACTCCTGCCATTCAAATCAACGCCAATTTGATAGCCCGTTTGGACTGTCTGCTTTCTTTTGCTTTGGTAGCTCAAGAAAACAACTATATCCGTCCCACAATAGAGGACAGCGATGTGCTGGAAATCATTCAGGGCCGTCATCCGGTTATCGAGAAGCAGCTACCGGTAGGAGAGCGCTATGTGGCCAATGATGTTTATCTGGATTGCGACCAACAGCAGATTATCATCATTACAGGTCCGAATATGGCCGGTAAATCGGCTTTGCTCCGTCAGACTGCTCTGATCACTCTGATGGCACAGATCGGTTCTTTCGTTCCGGCTGAACGTGCCCGTATCGGTATGGTGGACAAGATTTTTACACGTGTGGGAGCCAGCGACAACATTTCCTTGGGCGAAAGTACCTTTATGGTAGAGATGAACGAAGCATCCAACATTCTGAACAACCTGTCGTCCAGAAGTCTGGTACTATTTGACGAGTTGGGCCGTGGAACATCTACTTACGACGGCATCAGCATTGCTTGGGCCATTGTGGAGTATATCCATGAGAACAAGAAGGGTAGGGCACGTACGCTTTTTGCCACTCACTATCACGAACTGAATGAGATGGAGCAGATATTCCCCCGCATCAAGAACTATAATGTTTCCGTGCGCGAGGTAGACGGCAAGGTGATCTTCCTGCGTAAACTGGAGCGTGGCGGAAGCGAGCATTCATTCGGTATTCATGTTGCCAAACTGGCCGGTATGCCTAAGAGTATCGTGAAGCGTGCCAATGTGATTCTGAAGGAATTGGAGTCGGGGAGTGGCAAGGAACAGTTGGCTGCTTCCTTGAAAGAAGATCCCAAGAAAGCACAGCCGGTTCAGCTCAGCCTGTTCCAGTTGGACGATCCGGTATTGTGTCAGGTGCGCGATGAGATTCTTCATCTCGATATCAATAATCTGACTCCGATAGAGGCCTTGAACAAACTGAATGAAATCAAGCGAATTGTGTTAGGAAGATAATTCTAAACCTCCAGAAATCGTTTTATTTAAATTATCGAGAGGTTTTAAACAAATGGTCCCGACGTTTTTCGAAAAACGTCGGGACCATTTGTTTTTATCTGCGAGGTTGGAATTTTCAGCCTTGTTAAATGACTTCTATTTTTGCCTGTTGTTTTCGTTTTTTTGAACTAAAAATTTTCCGTCTTTTGTGATTCCTTCAGCTTCATAACTCAGTATGGTTGTCTTGGAGTTATTGTAGAAACGGATGGTCTTGATTTCTCCGGGTTTCAGCGTTATGTTTGGATTCCAGTACAGGGTGCGTCGGTAATCCTTTACTTCAGGCAACGGCTGCTTGGAATAATCCGGCGAATAGAAGGTGTCACATACGGCAAATCCGTCCAGCAGAATCCACCGGTCGCGATAGGTCTGTCTCTTTGCACCATTCGGATATTTGTGCAGGTCAATCACCATATCTGGTATGTTGGACTGTTCATATTTCCAGCTTCTTCTTTCTCTTGGGCAGTAATCTGTGTAGAAATAGAGTTTGTCCAGATAAGCCAAGGTGCGGTAGCTTTCAATTTCTTTTTTCCCACCGAAGTCTGGATCAAACATCTCTGTATTTGTTTCATCCGGATGGATCTTCTTTTCAATATATAATCCGGTTTCCCGTTAATGGCTTTTCCGTCATAACGTACCTGAATGAAGTAATCCGGTTTCTCTACTCCCATATCTCCTATATAGCAAAAAGAGGTTATATTGGGAATAAATCCTCTTCGGGCTATAGCGTTTTCCGCACCTTTACTTGGTGGATATTTACGGTCTATGATATATCCGGTTAGATCAGCTTTGGTATTATTGGGTCTGACGAATCTTGCCAGTTCTGTTAATTCAAGGGAGTCTGTGGTAGCATCCCGATATAACCCGTTGAATCCGAACCTTCCAGTATTCATGCCGAGATCAATCTGTCGGTTTAATACATCGTATGCATGGACCACAAAGGCCGGTTTACTGCTGTCCAGTTTTCTGGGTCCCCCTCTTTTGGTGCGTACGGTAAGTGTAGGTAATATTCCGTTTTTGATACTTCCGTCAAAGGATGCTTTTTCAAAAGGATCTTCCGGACTGCAGGTCTGGTAATAGCTGTAGGGCAGAGGCCACAAGGGAAAGAAATGATCCAGCTTGACATAATAGTCGGGATAAGCCAGTTCATCCCCGAAATTATTGTATTTGTTTTCCAGTTTATTGAAAAAGCGTTTGATGACTCCCTGTTTTTCCTTTTCTTTCTTTTCCTCTTCTTCTGTTTTGTCTGACGCATTCATAAAGAGAATTGCTTGCCCGAAGAACCGGGGAGTGGGCAGATAGAAGTATCCGAATTCTGTCTTCTGCCGGGTTTCCACTAAGATCGTGTCCTGCACATAGTCGGCACTGAGCCATACTTCATGGCCGAGAGTGGGGTAATTCTTCCGGTAATATTCTTCGGCTTTTTCCTTGTTCTCCTTTTTGATTCTTGCATATTTAGCCAGAATCTCATCCTTGTCATAATTTGACTTACCATCTAATTTATGGAACGGATATACAGCCCCGGCAATGGTCTGATATTTCTCCGGCAGATAGCGTATGGAGAAATCCGTTTTTGCGGCGAGATCGTTCCATTTCCATCTTCTCCATCCCTGCACCAGCAGCAGGTTATCCAATGCCTTCCGGTGCGCGGAGTCATCCTTCTCGAAGTAGTATCCGGGCCTTTCCACGAATCCCCTGATTTCGCTTGCCAGCAGCATTTCCGTGAGCATGGTTCCGTCATCGTAGATGCTTTCGTCTGCGGCATCATCCTTCACGGAAAGTGAAAGGTGTGCGGTAGTTCGAATATCCGGTGCTTTCAGACTTAGGGTTACAGGTTCAAAGGACTTGTATTCTTCCTTGATACCTTCCATCACCAGGTTCTGTCTGTCCGGATTCAGGTCCTTTCCTTCCGGCCAAACGAAGAAGAGTCTGTCGGCGAAGACTTCCCCTTTAGTATCAAACAGGATAATCTGGTTTACGCCTGCTGGTAGCGATTCTGTGGGAAGACTGATATATTCTGATGTGCCTTTTCTGACGGTTATTTCCTTGCTGTATTCCATGATCCCATCATGCATGATATGTATCCCCAAGGGAAAGTTTTCGGGCAGTCCTGCCGTGTTTGTACGGATACGGATACTGTCCGGTGCACTCTCCAGAGAAAGGGCGCATCCCCTTTCCTGAATCTCTGGCAGCGGAAAGGTGTATTCTTCCTCTCCGCTTCGTACAACCGCCTCATATTCTGTTTCTTTCTTTAAGGGTGGCAACAGGATGCTTCCCCTTCCGACGTATTGCGGTTGGGTGCGTAATATCTCCTTTCCGGTTTTGCTTTCTCTGAATACAACTTCCAGGTTCAGATGTTTTCCCTGATTGTCTGCCAGATCAAAGGCAAGGGTGCAGGGTACGTCCTGTATGAGGTTACCTCCTTCGGGAAATAGGGAGAGTATGGGGACATTCTTTTCCCCACTCTTTTTGTAATATCTTCTCATGGGTCGCATGGTCATGTTCTTTTCATACACTCCTGCCTCCTGAGGTTTGTCATAAACGGGCACGACCCTGCTGTAAATCTTTTCGTACTCGGTGAAGAAGTCCTTCATCATTCCCTTGTTATAGAAGGCGTTGGCATACATGTTTTTGAGTCCCCAATCTAACTCCGTCTGGTATCTTCCCCAGTTCAGCATCCATCTGGTGTATGCCCTGACCTCATAATATCCTCCGTAGAGGAGTCCTGAAGTGCAAAGTTTCCGAATCCTGTTGTATCGTTTTCGAGAGGTATCTGCTGTCTTTCCACAAGATATCCGTCGGGTGTCATGAGTTCGACATACAGAATGCGGCTCAGGTCTGTAGGCACTTTCCGGTCCGTTCTGACCACATATGCCTTGTACCAGATGGTATCTCCCAGAAAATAGCAGTTGTTGTCCAGATGTAGGTATACTTTTTCTTGGGGGAACGCCTTTCCGGTGTTTTGTACGGTTTGTGTCCAATGTATCAAATCGTTTTTTGTCCCCATATGGTATTGTTTACAAGTATAAGGGAAAAAATAATTAATATCTTTTTCATGGTTCCTTTTATAAAAATAAATATAATTCTATCGTTATCGGTACAAAAAATATGCCAAACTATAAATACTTTATTTTTAGGCTTTTGTTGTTTTTCTTCTTTCTTTTTATTGTGCGAAAACGCACAAAAATCGTGCGAAAGCGCACGGTAAAAGCAGATTAATAAATATAGAGGTTTGTTCTTAATGAAAGTTTATACACTTACAAATATACAAAAAACATATCCTGTCAGACAGACTGAGGATATGTTTTTTTCATGATTATTTAAAAGAATAGAATAGTTTTTACTGTTTGGTTGAAGTGTCCGATTCGGACAAGATATCGTTCACTAAATGTTCTAATCCCAAGGCACGGGCCACTCCCATACCATAATTTTCATCGGCTTTCATGCAGTTTCTGATATGGCGGAGTTTGATTTCTTCCGGAATATCTCCCATAGCGCGGGCGGTGTTCTCAAACAGCACCTGCTGTTGCTCCGGAGTCATCAGGCGGAACAGGGCTCTCGGCTGTGAATAGTAGTCGCAGTCATCTTCACGGTAGTCCCACTGATAAGCGCTGCCATCCAGTTCCAATGGCGGTTCCTTATACTCATTCTGGTCTTTCCATTCTCCGTAACTGTTCGGTTCATACCCTAAAGTGCCACCATGATTACCGTCTACACGCATCTGTCCGTCGCGGTGATACATATTCAGGAAGGGGCAACGGCTGCGGTTTACCGGAATCTGATAGTGGTTCACTCCCAGACGATAACGCTGGGCATCTCCGTAAGAGAACAGTCGGCCTTGCAGCATGCGGTCGGGTGAGAAGCCGATTCCCGGTACCACATTAGCAGGATTGAAAGCCGCCTGCTCTACATCTGCAAAATAATTCTCCGGGTTACGGTTCAGTTCCAGAATACCTACTTCGATCAACGGGAACTCTTTTTGTGACCATACCTTAGTCAGATCAAACGGGTTGTAAGGCATTTGTTTGGCTTGCTCCTCGGTCATAATCTGCACATACATCTTCCATTTCGGGAAATCTCCCTTTTCGATGCTTTCAAACAAGTCGCGCTGATGACTTTCACGATCCTTACCGATCAGAGCTTCAGCTTCCTGATCTGTGAGATTCTTGATGCCCTGTTGCGTCAACAGATGGAATTTTACCCAATGGCGTACGCCTTCGGCGTTGATAAACGAGAAGGTGTGACTGCCATAACCATGCATGTGACGGTAAGAATAAGGGATACCGCGGTCGCTCATGGTGATGGTTACCTGATGAAGGGCTTCAGGCAATAAGGTCCAGAAATCCCAGTTATTGCGTGCGCTGCGCATATTGGTGCGTGGATCTCGCTTCACAGCATGATTCAAATCCGGAAATTTCAGTGGGTCGCGCAGGAAGAATACCGGTGTGTTGTTACCCACCAGATCCCAGTTTCCTTCCTCGGTGTAGAATTTGATGGCAAAGCCGCGGATGTCTCTTTCCGCGTCGGCCGCACCACGTTCTCCGGCCACGGTAGAGAAGCGGACAAAGAGTTCGGTTTTCTTTCTGATTTCCGAGAAAATGGCTGCTTTGGTGTAACGTGTGATGTCGTGTGTTACGGTAAAGGTTCCGAACGCGCCCGAACCTTTGGCGTGCATACGTCTTTCCGGAATGACTTCACGGTCAAAGTGAGCTAATTTTTCGAGAAACCATACATCCTGAAGAAGCATCGGACCACGACGTCCGGCAGTGGCAACATTCTGATTGTCGGCAATTGGTGCTCCAGAAGCGCTTGTTAGTTTTTTATTCTCCATATTACTCTATTTTAAAAGTTAAATCTCTTATTTCTAATGAACTGATCCAGAATATGTTTATCCTTTTCAGTCAGTCGTCCGGTTTTTGATTTCAGTTCCGGAGAATGGCTTTTGCGAGGAATCTGCATCACTTTCTTCATCTTTCGGAACATGCTTCCGGTATGAATCTTGTAAGTGGTGAAAAACAGAGTCTGTTCTGCGGGTACCATACCGGCAAGCGGTCGGCTTAAATCTACCCATGTGCGGTGCGGATGCTGTCCCACGACAAACCAACCACAAGTCCAGCATCCGGTAATCAGCAAGTCTGTGTCCCGAATGCGTTCCGGCTTGAGATCGGATAGGGAACTCAGGCTTACATTCCATCCTTTAGACCATAGATACATGGCGATTTCGCGGGCATAACCGGCGGTTTTTCCTTTATGACTATAATAGACAACGGTTGCTTTCATCCTTTTAATTGATAATTTCACAAATGTATAATGGGTACAAAAAATATATTATATTTGCAGACCGCTATTTTTCGATAAGCCATATTGATGAAAACGATAAGTTGGGATGGAATTAAGACAATTGAAATATTTTAAAGAGGCCTGTGAGTTGCAGAATTTCTCCGAGGCGGCCCGGGTGCTTCATATCTCTCAGAGCACACTTTCGCAGCAAATCAAGCAGTTAGAGGATGAACTGGATGTGTTGCTCTTTGACCGTATCGGCAAAAGAATTGTACCTACGGAAGCCGGAAAGGCTTTCTTGCCTTTTGCCTGCAAATCCATACAGGATGCCGAGGACGGCCGGCAGATTATCCGTGACCTGAAAGGAGTGGAGACAGGTACTCTGCATATAGGTGCCACGCATAGCCTGGTGCCTCTTCTGATTGCGGCCATCAATCGTTTTTCAGAAAGCCATCCCAAAGTGAAAATAATGGTTACCATCGGCACTTCGGCGCAAATGATGGAGAGTTTAAAAAGTAATGCTTTGGATTTTGTATTGTCTTTTGATGCGGAAGAGGAGTGGAAGGAGATGGAGCGTCTGGCTTTGTTTACTTCGCATCTTTTTGTAGTGGTACATCGTACGCACCCTTTTGCCGGACTTTCTTCCATAACGCTCAAAAAACTGCAGCAGCTTGCTTTTATTTTACCGGAGAAAGGTTTTGCCACGCGCAAGAAAGTAGATGCTATATGCCATCGTAACGGTTTGGAGCTGCATGTCGATATTGAAATCAACGATGTGCATACTATTTTGCATATGCTTGTCGGAGGAAAATGGGCTACGATGACAAGTGAAGCGGCGGTTCATGGGGAACCGAATCTGGTTTGTATTCCGATTTTATGTGCCGATCAGACGACTTCCAAGGCTTGTTTGTTCTGGCCTCAGGGAATTTATCGCAAGAACTCTGCTTTGGCTTTTGCTTCCTGTCTGCAAGAAATAACGGCAAGATAGGGGAGAAGCTTTTGATAAAAAATATAGCCATATCCAAAGCGTAAATGCCGGATATGGCTATATGAATATAGTTTCTAATGTTATTTTCTGAACTGCGGTTCGCCGAGTTTGCGGCAAAGCTTACCGCCCACCATGCAATATATTCCTAAAATAACGAATGGGATACTGAGTAACTGTCCCATATTCAGCAACATATTGGCTTCGAAAGCCTCCTGGATTTCTTTGGTGAATTCCAGAAGGAAGCGTGCGGTGAAGATGGTGGTCAGGCAGAATCCGAAGAAGAAACCGCTGCCCACCTGTTCCGGACGTTTCTTATACAGGTACAGACCGATGAAGAAAAAGGCCAGATAGCAGAGTGCTTCATACAATTGTCCCGGATGGCGCGGGATCATATCCACACGCTCAAAGATAAAAGCCCAAGGAACTGTGGTAGGGTCTCCGATAATTTCGGAATTCATCAGATTTCCCATACGGATGAAGAAGGCACAGATAGGAGTGGCTATGGCAATGTTGTCCAGAATACGCATCAGATTGATTTTGGTCTTGCGCACATAAAGCCACAAGGCTATCATCAGACCAAGGGTTCCTCCGTGGCTGGCCAGTCCTTCGTAGCCGGTAAACACCCATCCGTTCATGGTGTGGCGCATGGGCAGAATCATTTCTAAAGGATGACTCAGGAAATATCCCGGTTCGTAGAACAGACAGTGGCCCAGACGGGCACCGATCAGGATGCCGAAGAAGCAGTAAAAGAAGAGAGGCTCAAACAGTTCTTCCTTGATGTTTTGCTTCTTATAGAGCTTCTGCACAATCACATAGCAGGCCAAAAGGCCTAAGCACCAACAGATGGAATACCAGCGGATACTGAGTCCGCCGATGTGAAATGCCTCCACCGGAGGATTCCACAGAATATACTGGAGGGCAGTCATGGTCTTACGGATTATACGTTAAAGCGGAAGTGCATGATGTCGCCGTCCTGCACCACGTAGTCTTTACCCTCTACGCTCATCTTTCCGGCCTCTCGTACGGCTGTTTCCGAGCCATACTTGATGTAGTCCTCATATTTGATGACTTCGGCGCGGATAAAGCCTTTCTCGAAGTCTGTGTGGATCACACCGGCGCACTGAGGAGCCTTCCATCCGCGACGGAATGTCCAGGCGCGCACCTCCATCTTTCCGGCAGTGATGTAAGTCTGCAGGTTGAGCAGATGATAAATTGCCTTGATCAGACGGTCGCAACCGGACTCTTTCAGACCGATATCTTCCAGGAACATCTGTTTCTCTTCATAGCTTTCCAGCTCGGAGATGTCCGCTTCTGTCTGTGCAGAGATGGTCAGCAATTCCGCGTTCTCGTCCTTGATGGCTTCGCGTACTGCCTCTACATATTTATTGCCGTTGGCAGCAGACTTGTCGTCTACGTTGCACACGTAAAGTACCGGTTTGGTTGTCAGCAGGAACAGATTCTTGGCGGCTGCCATTTCTTCCTCGGTGTCGAAAGATACGGTACGGGCTGATTTTCCTTTCAGCAGGGCTTCCTGATACTTCAGCAACACTTCGTATTCAATCTTTGCCTGCTTGTCGCCACCCACTTTGGCTATCTTTTCTACACGCTTGATACGGTTCTCTACGGTTTCCAGATCCTTGAGCTGGAGCTCGGTGTCGATAATTTCCTTGTCGCGCACCGGGTCTACAGAACCGTCTACATGCACGATATTATCGTTGTCAAAACATCTCAACACGTGGATGATGGCATCCGTTTCGCGGATGTTACCCAAGAACTGGTTACCCAGTCCTTCGCCCTTGCTGGCACCCTTTACCAGTCCGGCGATATCTACAATCTCGCAAGTGGCCGGTACGATACGGTCCGGATTGATCAGTTCGGCCAGCTTGGTGAGTCGTTCATCGGGAACGGAGATCTGTCCCAGCTGGGCGTCGATGGTACAGAACGGGAAGTTTGCTGCTTGTGCCTTTGCGCTGGACAAGCAATTGAATAGGGTAGACTTGCCCACATTCGGGAGGCCTACGATACCTGCTTTTAATGCCATAATGTTATTTTGTTTTTAATGATATGCTTTTGTTTCCAAACAATTTGCAAAATTAAGAATAAATCCCGTATACAGAAAATGCTTCTCCGTATTTCTGCCGGAGAAGCATTTTGTCAATGGGCTTCAAGCCAGTTTTTTCCCCATCCGTAGTCGGCTTCGAGAGGTACCAGCATGGAGTAGGCGTTCTCCATTTCCTCGATGACAATTTGTTGTACTTTTTCCTTTTCTTCGGGGTAGACACTGAAGTTCAATTCGTCGTGCACCTGCAGGATCATCTTGGAGCGCAACTGCTCTTCGCGGAAACGGCGGTAGATGCGGATCATGGCAATCTTGATGATATCGGCCGCGCTTCCCTGAATCGGAGAGTTGATGGCATTGCGTTCTGCATAGCCGCGCACCACAGCGTTGTGGCTGTTGATGTCGCGCAGATGGCATTTGCGGTGGTATACGGTCTCTGTGTATCCTTTTTCGCGTGCCATCTCAATGCTTCGGTTCATGTATTCCTTCACCTTGGGATAGGTCTGGAAATAGCCTTCAATGAGCTCTTTGGCTTCCGTACGGCTCACTCCCATGCGTTCGGCCAGACCGAAGGCCGTGATGCCGTATATGATGCCGAAATTGGCTGTTTTGGCCTTGCTTCTTTCTTCTTTAGTTACCTCATCCAGCTCTTTCTTGAAGATTTTCGCTGCGGTGGCCGTATGGATATCCTGTCCGTTGCGGAAGGCTTCGATCATGTGTTCGTCACCGCTCAGATGCGCCATGATGCGCAGTTCGATCTGTGAATAGTCTGCCGAGAAGAACAGACAGCCTTCTTCGGGAATGAATGCCTTGCGGATTTCCTTGCCATATTCGTTGCGTACTGGAATATTCTGCAGGTTCGGATTGCTGCTGCTCAGACGTCCTGTGGTGGTGATGGTCTGGTTGAATGAGGTGTGGATATGTCCGGTGACCGGATTTACCAGCTTCGGCAGCGCATCAATATAAGTGCCCAACAGTTTTTTAAGGCCACGGTGCTCCAGGATCTTTTCTACCACCGGATGCTTGGTGCGCAGGCTTTCCAAAACCTCCTCCGAAGTGACGTATTGTCCCGTTTTGGTTTTCTTGGGTTTGTCTACGATCTTCAGACGGTCGAACAACACTTCGCCTACCTGTTTCGGTGAGGCGATATTAAAGTCCGTTCCGGCCAGTTCGTGGATTTCCTTTTCTATGCGGTTCATCTCCTCGGTATAGAGGCGTGACGTTTCTTTCAACCCTTCACGGTCGATGCACACACCGTTACGTTCCATATAGGCCAGTACCGGCATCAGCGGCATTTCGATTTCCCAAAACAGGCGGTCGCAGTCGTTTTCTTTCAGCAGCGGTTCCAGTACATTCTTCAGCTTGAGTGTCACGTCGGCATCCTCGCACGCATATTCATAAACGGCAGTAGGAGAGAGGTCGGCCATATTCTTCTGGTTCTTTCCCTTGCTGCCGATCAGTTCTTCTATGTGGATGGTCTGGTAGTTCAGATAAACTTCTGCCAGATAGTCCATGCCATGATGCAGTTCCGGCTGGAGCAGATAATGGGCAATCATGGTGTCGAAAATTTTTCCTTTCAGTTCCACACCATAATTTTGCAGCACCAACAGGTCGTATTTGATATTTTGACCAATTTTTAGAATATTTTCATTTTCATAAACCGGTTTAAATTCGTTAACGATTTTTTGAGCTTCTTTATAATTTTGTGGTATCGGCACATAAAATGCCTGATTTTCGCGAATGCTGAAGCTCAAACCCACGAGTTTTGCCGAGATCGGGTCCGTTCCGGTGGTTTCCGTATCCAGACTGAGAAAATTATTTGTCAAGAATAAATCAATAATTTTCTTTCTTTTCTCTTCTGTATCAATAAGTTGATAGTCAAAATCAGCCTTATTATACTTCGTGAGACTTGAATTTTTGGATTCTTCCGGGGAATCGGCCGTAAAATCTGCAAAGAGAGTGCCCTGAAAAAGGTCAGTTACCGGCTGTTGGGTTTCCTTTTTGAATTTTCGATCGAGCAGGGTGCGGAATTCCAGTTCTTCGAACAGGCTGCGCAATTTCTCCTCGTCGGCATCCTCTTTCTTCAGTTGTTCCATATCGAGTTCGATAGGTACATCTGTTTTGATGGTGGCCAGGAATTTTGAAAACTCTATCTGTTCTTTATTGTTTTCGATTTTGCTTTTCAGTGCTCCCTTCAACTGATCGGTTCCGGCAAGCAGGTTCTCGATGCTTCCGAACTGTTGGATCAGTTTGGTGGCTGTTTTCTCACCTACACCCGGGCAGCCCGGAATGTTGTCGGCCGAGTCACCCATCAGTCCCAGCATGTCGATGACCTGAGCGGGCGAGGAGAGCCCGTATTTCTCTTTTACCTCTTCTACACCTAAAACTTCAAACTCCTTGTCGCCGTATTTCGGGCGGTACATTTTGACGTGCTCTGTCACCAGCTGTCCGTAGTCCTTGTCCGGAGTCATCATGAAAGTATCCACACCGCGGGCGTCAGCCTGGCGTGCCAGCGTACCGATAACATCGTCGGCCTCATAGCCCGGCACCTCCAGAATGGGGATTCGATATGCGCGGATGATATCCTTTATATACGGTACAGCAGTACGTATTCCTTCGGGAGTTTCTTCGCGTTGTGCCTTATATTGTTCGTAGGCTTCGTGTCGGAAAGTAGGTCCGGCAGGGTCGAAGGCAATGCCGATGTGCGAAGGCTGCTCTTTGGTGAGTACCTCCTCCAGGGTATTGACAAAACCCAAGATGGCTGATGTGTTCAGACCTTTGGAATTGATACGGGGATTTTTTATAAAAGCGTAATATGCTCTGTAAATTAGAGCATAGGCATCCAATAAGAATAATTTCTCCATATTATTGATATATTTCTCCGTAAAATTACATAAAAAATATGAGTTGCTTTTGATTTTTATGTAATTTTGTGGTTATAAATTAGCCGATTATATGGACGTTTTATCACAGATCAGAAAACCGATTGAAGCAGAACTTGAGTCATTCAAGAATCTGTTTGATTTTACTTTGCAGCACCGGAATCCTCTTTTGGAGACAGCTTTGCGCCACGTTCTGGGGCGTAGGGGAAAGATGATGCGTCCCATATTACTGTTTCTGGCCGCCAAAAAGTGCGGTCCGGTTACCGACCAGGCTTTGCATGCCGCAGTAAGTCTGGAAATGCTTCATACGGCCAGTCTGGTGCATGATGACGTGGTAGACGAGAGCGCCGAGCGACGCGGACAGAAATCTGTAAACGCCTTATTGGATAACAAGGCCGCGGTGCTGGTTGGCGATTATATGCTTTCTACGGCCCTGAAGCACGCCGCGCTGACCGGAAATATCCGGGTGGTAGAACTGATATCCTGGCTAGGTCAGGCTTTGTCTGACGGCGAATTGCAGCAGTTGGCCAATATCCAGTCGGAAGAGATTTCAGAAGAGCAGTATTTTGAGGTGATCCGTAAAAAAACGGCATCCTTGTTTGCTGTCAGCGCCCAGATAGGAGCCATGCTGGCCGGTGGGTCTGAGGAGGATATTGAGAAAGCCCGTCTGTTTGGTGAATATATCGGTTTGTGTTTCCAGATTCGGGATGATATCTTTGATTATTATACGGATCAGGAAGTAGGCAAACCTACCGGAAATGACATGAAAGAAGGAAAGCTCACTCTGCCGGTGATTTATTCCGTATTGAAATCAGACGATGAACGATGGAAACAGCTGGCTTATAAGGTACGTTCCTTAATGGCAAATGACGAAGAAATTGCGGCTTTGATAGAGTTTACGAAAGAATCCGGTGGAATAGAGTATGCCCGTCTGAAAATGGAAAATATCCGTCAAACAGCATTCGGTTTGTTGGGAAATAACGGTGATGAGTCCGTAAATGAAGCTCTCCGTCTGTATCTGGATTTTGTCCTGAAACGTGTTTCCTGACGGATGTTTTTATCGCGAATTAGAATCTGAATATACATAAGAAGTCCCATTACCGGATTGCATCAGGCAAAAGGTAATGGGACTTCTTATTTGTTTTTGATTATCTTGAAGGTTCCTTCTTTCGGATACTTTTCGTAAAGTGATCAATACTTTGGGCAAAGTAATTCACTACTTCAGGCAAAGTAATCCAGTACTTCGAGCAAAGTAATTTGATACTTCGGGCAACGCACTTCAATTTTCACGGCGAAGGGCTATGCATTTTCCTTCACTCTGTTTCTGGTATATCGAACCTTTTTTTGTTATGGTTTCCTTTTAGGATGATTTTTGTTTTTAGAAGAACTTCACTTCTTCGTCCAGAATATCACTCAGCAGCTGGTTTGCCAGACGGCTGGTACCTAAACGGAGCCACTGATTGGTGAGCCATTTTTCACCGAGAACCTCTTTTACGATGGTATAATATACCAAGGCATCATGCACACAGTTCATACCTCCGGCTGGCTTAAAACCGATCTGAATGCCGGTTTTTTCATAATATTCCTTGATGGCCTGGCACATTACATATGCTGCTTCAGGAGTAGCGGCCGGTGATTCTTTACCGGTAGAGGTCTTGATATAGTCCGCTCCGGCATACATAGACAGGATAGAGGCTTTTTTGATGTTTTCCGCAGTTTTCAGGCAACCGGTTTCGAGGATAACCTTTAGTTTACGGTCGCCGCAGGTAGCCTTCAGTTCGCTGATTTCGTCGCATACGGTTTCGTAATCTCCGCTCAGGAATTTGCCTACCGACATCACCATGTCAATCTCTGTAGCACCATCCTTCAGGGCCAGTGCTGTCTCGGCGATTTTGATCTCTAAGAGTGCCTGTGAAGAAGGGAAACTACCCGAAACGCAGGCTACTTCTACGCCTTCAACTTCGAGTGATTTGCTTACGATTGAGGCAAAGCACGGATATACGCAGATGGTTGCTACGTGTGGCAGATCGGGATATTTTTCTTCAAATTCATTCACCTTTTCTGTGAACTTCAGGACGCTTTCGTCGCTGTCGGTTGTTTTCAGGGTGGTGAGCTCTACACTTCCCAAAAGGAATTTCTTTACTTCTTTGGTATCGTTTTCCGGCACTCGTTCGGCAATCAGTTTCTCTACCGCCTTTTTCACATCCTCATCCTTGATAGAGGTGTTGTACTGTTCCAGTGCCTGCAGGTATTTATTTTCCTGATCCTGCTCAAAATCTTCGTATGGTTTCATAACTAATATAGTTTGGAATTGTTTTTATGTCGTTCTTTGTCACGGCTGGTTTTCTTCTCGATGCTCTTTTTCAATGCTTCTTCCAAATTTACTCCGGTCTGGTTGGCCAGACAGATCAGTACCCAGAGTATATCGGCCATTTCTTCATCGAGATTCTCTTTTTCTCCGGCTTTAAAGGACTGGTCGCCATATTTTCGGGCCATGACCCGAGCCAGTTCGCCTACTTCTTCGGTAAGACAGGCCATATTGGTCAGCTCACTGAAATACCGTACACCGTATTCCTTGATCCAACGGTCTACGGCTTGTTGCGCTTCTTGAATGGTCATAGGAATTATTCTTTGTTTTTAGTGTCCATACATATGGTCACCGGTCCGTCATTCAGCAATTCCACCTTCATATCAGCTCCGAATTCGCCCGTTTGAACCGGTTTTCCCAATTCTGCGCTCAGAACTGTACAGAACTGTTCGTAGAGCGGAATGGCTATTTCGTGACCTGCGGCACGGATGTATGAAGGGCGATTTCCTTTCTTGTAAGAGGCCATCAGGGTGAACTGACTCACCACGATAATGTCGCCCTGAGCATCCAGAATATTTTTGTTCATCACGCCGTTTTCGTCATCAAAAACGCGCAGGCCGATGATCTTTTTGCAGAGCCAGCTGATGTCTTCCTGTGTGTCGGCATTCTCAATGCCCAGCAGGATGAGATAGCCTTTCTGGATGGATGATTTGCAGTTTCCGTCGATGGTGACCGACGCATGTTTTACTCTTTGTATAACTACTCTCATAGGTTTTTGAAAAACTTATAATTACAATATTCGTGAAAAAATAGGAGATATGCAAGCGGCCTTCCGGCTTTTATGTTTCGTTGCTTCTCCTTTTATATTCCTTTAAATATTTGCTTCGTTTTTACTTCTGTCCGCAGGGATAGGAGCATTGATGCACCTTGTGTATTTGTAGAAGGGGAAAGGCTATTTACTTTTTTGTATCTGCCTTTCATATATTACTGCGATTGGTGGAGGGACCGTGCAGGCAGTATTTTTCCGAAAGCGTTATTCCTTATAAAAGTGTCATTCTCCGGATGAAGTTGGCTGACTGTTTGCACGGGTTAAACCGAATGCTTCGCGCAAGATGCGGGTTTTAGAGGCTCCGATTAGGGCGATGAGCTCATTTTCTTCGGCTTCCTTGATGCGCTTCACGCTACGGAAATGCTTCAGCAGTGTACTTTTTGTTGCTTCGCCAATGCCTTTGATGGAATCCAGTTCCGAGGCAATCTGATGCTTGCTGCGCTTGTCTCGGTGGAAGGTGATGGCAAAGCGGTGCACCTCGTCCTGAATTTGTGTAAGCAGACGGAACAAAGGGCTGTCTACCTTCATACTGATAGTGGCTGTCGGAAAGCCGTAGAGCAGCTCGTTCGTGCGGTGCTTGTCATCTTTGGCCAATCCGGCAATCGGAATATCCAGATGCAGCTGGTCTTGGATTACCTGCCGCACGGCTTCCATCTGTCCCTTGCCACCATCGGTAATGATCAGATCGGGCAGGGGTGTTTCTTCCTGTACGGCTCTTTGGTATCTGCGGAACACCACCTCTTTCATCGAAGCATAATCGTCCGGTCCTTCTACGGTTTTGATGATATATTTGCGGTAATCCTTTTTGCTGGGCTTGCACTTCTGAAATACGACACAAGCCGCAACGGCATCTGTTCCGGAAATATTTGAGTTATCGAAACATTCGATGCGCATGGGTAGTTTCGGCAGTTTCAGGCTGTTCTGTATTTCCTTCATCAGACGCATGCTTCTCTGTTCAGGATTCAGTTTTTCCTCCTGCTTCATGCGGTCGGCTTTGTATTGCTTTACGTTGAGCAGAGACAGGTCCAGCAGCTTTCTTTTTTCGCCCCGTTGCGGCACGGTAAAGATGACATTTTCCAGGTTCAGGTCAATTTCAAACGGTACGATAATCTCGCGCGAATCATTCTTATACCGTTCTCTCATTTCAATGATACCCAGTGACAGCAGTTCCTCTTCAGTTTCATTAAGCCGTTTTTTGAACTCAAAGGTGAAAGCCTGGTTGATGCTTCCGTTGCTTACGTGCAGATAATTGATGTAGGCCGCCTGTTCGTCGGTTTCGATGCTGAACACATCAATGCGGTGCAGGGTACGGCTCACAATCTCGCTCTTGCTGCGGTAATTCTCCAACAACATATATTTCTGCTTGATTACCTGTGCTTCTTCAAAGCGCATTTCCTGAGCCAAAGTTTGCATTTCTTCCAGCATCTGCCGGCAAAGTTCGGCGGTGTTGCCTTTCAGAATCTCTTTGGCTTCCTGAATGTATTTCATATATTGTTCCACGGATACATTGCCGACACAGGGTCCCAGACAGTTCTTGATGTGATATTCCAGACAGACCTTGTATTTCCCCTTTTCGATCGATTCGGGTGAAAGAGGTAAGGAGCAGGTGCGTAACGGATACAGTTTGGCTATCACTTCGAGCAGACTGTTCAGTGTGGGAATGTGACTGTAAGGACCGAAGTAGGTATATCCCTTATGATTCAGCTGGCGGGTTTTGAAGATGCGTGGGAAATATTCGTTTGTGATGCAGATGGACGGATAAGTCTTGTCGTCCTTCAACAATACATTGTATCGGGGCTTATAGCGCTTGATGAGATTGTTCTCGAGCAGCAGAGCGTCTTCCTCGGTCTTGACTACAATATATTTGATATCGCGTATCTTTTGTACCAGTAGGGCTGTCTTGCGGTTATCGTGTTCCTTGCTGAAATAGGAATACACTCTTCTTTTCAGGTTGCGCGCCTTACCCACATAGATGATTTCGTTCTGCTCATTTAGGTATTGGTAGCAACCCGGGCATTCCGGAAGATTCAGTACGATGTTCTTCAGATAGCTGTCGGTTTTCTCTTTTTTTTCTTCTTCTTGCGTCATAAATTTAGGCTACTGGAAAAACAAAGGCTGTGGAGAGCCACAGCCTTTGTTTTTAGATTTTGATTAGCGTTGTAATCTCTGTTTCCGGATCGAAGGTTTCTCTACCATTCAGTCCTTCGCCGGTAAGCTCGATGATGAAGTTGATGTATACCTTTTTGGGGTGGAACTTCTGCACGAGATTATATACTGCTTTCATCGAACCGCCTGTTGCAAGCAGGTCGTCATGGATCAGAACCACATCGTTTTCGTCGATGGCATCCTTATGGATTTCGATGGTGTCCTTGCCATATTCTTTCATGTAGCTTTCGCTGATGGTTTCGGCCGGAAGCTTGCCCGGCTTGCGTGCGAGCACAAATCCTGCGTTTAATTTTACGGCAGCGGCGGCACCCAGAATGAATCCGCGCGACTCGATACCGACCACCTTGGTAATTCCCTTGTCCTTATAAAGATCGTATACTTCGTTGACCATGATCTTCATGCACTTGGGATTCTTGAAAAGAGTGGAAACATCCTTGAACTGGATTCCCGGAATGGGGAAGTCTGGAATGTTTCTCAGGTTTTTTATCAATGTTTCGTTATTCATATACAGTACGTTAAGTGTTGTTTGTTTAAGTAATGTTTCACGTGAAACCTGCCCTTTATCTACCTAAAAGGACGAGCAGGACATTGATGTCGCTCGGAGAAACGCCCGGTATTCTTCCGGCTTGAGCCAGGGTTTCGGGATTGATCTTACTCAGCTTCTGGCGGGCTTCGGTGGAGAGTGAGTTCATGTTCTCGTAGTCGAAGCGTCCGCGGATCTTGATGCTTTCCAAACGTTGCATCTTGTCGGCGATGATTTTCTCGCGGGCGATGTATCCGTGATACTTCATCTTGATTTCCGCTGCCTCGATGATTTCTTCACGACGCTCGGTAATGCTGTCGAGCAGATGCTGCAACGGCTCGATGTATGGAGCTATATTGAGCAGAGTGATCTGAGGTCGGTTAATCACATCAAACAGCTTGCAACCGTAGCGCAGTGGAGTAGAACCAAGCGCTTCGAGTCCGGCGTTGATGAGTGCCGGCTTCAGAGAGAAGTTTTCGCAGAAACGGATAATCTCTTCAATTTTCTCTTTCTTGCGCATCCAGTTCTGGTAGCGTACTGATCCGGCCAGTCCCATCTTGTAGGCCACTTCTGTGAGTCGGGCGTCGGCATCATCCTGACGGAGCAGAATGCGGTATTCGGCTCTTGAGGTGAACATACGGTAAGGTTCGTCCACACCCTTGGTGACCAAATCATCGATCAGTACACCGATATAGGATTCGTCGCGGTGCATGACAAACGGATCCGATCCGCCACATTTCAAGGCGGCGTTGATACCAGCCACGATACCTTGTCCGGCGGCTTCTTCGTATCCTGTCGTTCCGTTCACCTGTCCGGCAAAGAAAAGTCCGGAAACGATCTTTGACTCCAAAGAGTGTTCCAATTGAGTCGGATCGAAGAAATCGTATTCGATGGCATATCCCGGTCGGTATACTACCAGATCGCGGAAAGCCGGAATCTTTTTCAAGGCCCGGATCTGAACATCCAGAGGCAAGCTGGAAGAAAATCCGTTCAGATAATATTCCTGAGTGGTTTCACCTTCCGGTTCGAGGAAAAGCTGATGTTGTTCCCGTTCGGGGAAGGTAACGAGTTTGGTTTCGATGCTCGGGCAATATCTCGGTCCGATACTTTGAATCTGTCCATTATATAAAGGAGAGTCGGGGAGTCCGCTTCGCAGTACCTCATGCACTTCGGGATTGGTGAAGCATGTCCAGCAGGTCAGTTGTTTCAGCGGGCGCTCTTCTTCCATAAAAGAGAATCGGTGAAAGTCATGCTCGCCTTCCTGTATGGTCATATCCTCGAAGTGCACACTGCGTCCGTCGATACGTACCGGAGTTCCGGTTTTCATTCTTCCGGCAGTAATGCCGTGGCGTGTGATGGATTCGGTCAAGTGATAAGATGCCGGTTCGGCTACACGGCCTCCCGGTATCTGTGTGTGGCCGATATGCATCAGTCCGTTGAGAAATGTTCCGGCAGTCAGCACGACACATTTGGCTTGAATCGTCAGGTCGAAGTAGGTGCGTACTCCCTTAACCTCTTTATCTTCTACAATCAGTTCTTTTACCTGGTCCTGCCAGATATGCAGATTAGGTGTGTTTTCCAGAATCTCTCTCCAGTGCCAGATAAACTTTCCACGGTCGCATTGGGCGCGCGGGCTCCACATGGCCGGTCCTTTGGAACGGTTCAGCATGCGGAACTGAATGGAGCTACGATCGGTCACGATTCCCATGAATCCTCCCAAGGCATCCACTTCGCGTACGATCTGGCCTTTGGCGATACCGCCCACAGCCGGATTGCAACTCATCTGTCCGATCTTGTTCATGTCCATGGTGATCAGACAGGTTTTGGCTCCGATATTGGCGGCAGCGGCAGCAGCTTCACATCCGGCATGCCCTGCTCCGATAACAATTACGTCGTATTTAAAATCCATTATTAAAGAGATATTTTTACTGTTTGCAAAAGTAATGTATTTTTAGGAATATATTGGATATTTCTTTTGTGCAATCACGGATTTAGATTAAATTTGCATCTTGTAGTAAGTGTACAAAGTATACTATTTTCTTAATTTAATTTTTAAATAATTTAATTTCAATCATTTATGTGGTTATGTGATTCATCTATTGGACGTAAGGTTGTGATGTCAGTAACTGGTATCGCCTTGGTCCTGTTCTTGACGTTCCATGCGTCAATGAACGTTGTGGCACTGTTCTCTGCAGAAGGCTACAACATGATTTGTGAATTCCTGGGCGCAAACTGGTATGCAGTAGCTGCAACCATTGGTCTGGCTGCCTTGGTAGTGATTCATATCATTTATGCGTTCTGGCTGACTATCCAGAACCGTCGTGCCCGCGGTAACAACCGTTACGATGTTACTGCAAAGCCTGAAAAGGTAGAGTGGGCTTCACAGAACATGTTGGCTCTGGGTGTGATCGTCGTTCTGGGTATGCTCCTGCACCTGTACAACTTCTGGTACAACATGATGTTTGCTGAGTTGATCGGTGATCATTATCTGGGTGGCTTGAATGCAACTGACGGTTACGGATACATCGTGCAGACCTTCAGCAATCCGGTTTACACTGTGTTGTATGTAATCTGGTTGTTCGCTATCTGGTTCCACCTGACTCACGGTTTCTGGAGTGCTATCCATACTCTGGGTTGGAACGGTAAGGTTTGGTTCAACCGTTGGAAAGTTATCGGTAACATCTATTCAACAGTTGTGATGCTGATGTTCCTTGTAGTGGCTTTGTATTTCTCTTTTTGCGGTAGCTGCTGCTAATTAAATTTCACGAATCATTAAATAGAAAAAGTATTATGACTAAGATAATCGATTCAAAAATACCTGAAGGTCCAATAGCTGAGAAATGGACCAACTATAAAGCTCATCAGAAATTGGTGAACCCGGCTAACAAGCGTCGCTTGGACATCATCGTAGTAGGTACCGGTCTGGCCGGAGCTTCTGCAGCCGCTTCATTGGGTGAGATGGGATTCCGTGTATTCAACTTCTGTATTCAGGACTCTCCTCGTCGTGCTCACTCTATCGCTGCTCAGGGTGGTATCAATGCTGCCAAGAACTATCAGAACGACGGTGACTCTGTTTATCGTTTGTTCTACGATACTGTAAAGGGTGGTGACTATCGTGCCCGTGAAGCTAACGTTTATCGTTTGGCTGAGGTTTCTAACGCTATCATCGACCAGTGCGTGGCTCAGGGTGTTCCTTTCGCTCGCGAATACGGCGGTATGTTGGCTAACCGTTCATTCGGTGGTGCTCAGGTATCTCGTACTTTCTATGCAAAGGGTCAGACCGGTCAGCAGTTGCTGTTGGGTGCTTACTCTTCATTGAGCTGCCAGGTAAACGCTGGTACAGTTAAGTTGTATACCCGTTACGAGATGATGGATCTGGTTATGATTGACGGCCGTGCCCGCGGTATCATCGCCCGTAATCTGGTAACCGGTAAGCTGGAGCGTTTCGCTGCTCACGCAGTAGTTATCGCAACCGGTGGTTATGGAAACACTTACTTCCTTTCTACTAACGCTATGGGATGTAACTGTTCTGCCGCTATGCAGTGCTACCGTAAGGGAGCTTGGTTCGCTAACCCTGCTTACGTTCAGATCCACCCGACTTGTATTCCGGTACATGGAGACAAGCAGTCTAAGCTGACTTTGATGTCTGAGTCTTTGCGTAACGACGGTCGTATCTGGGTTCCTAAGAAGATCGAAGATGCCAAGGCATTGCAGGCTGGTACCAAGAAGGGTAGCGATATTCCGGAAGAGGATCGTGACTACTACTTGGAGCGTCGTTATCCGGCATTCGGTAACCTGGTTCCACGTGACGTGGCTTCACGTGCTGCCAAGGAGCGTTGCGACAAGGGCTTCGGCGTAAACAACACCGGTTTGGCTGTATTCCTCGACTTCTCAGAAAGTATCGAGCGTTTGGGTATCGACGTTGTATTGCAGCGTTATGGTAACCTGTTCGATATGTACGAAGAGATTACCGACGTAAATCCGGGTGAGTTGGCTAAGGAAATCAACGGCGTGAAGTACTACAACCCAATGATGATTTATCCGGCTATCCACTACACAATGGGTGGTATCTGGGTAGACTATGAGTTGCAGACTTCTATCAAGGGTCTGTTCGCTATCGGTGAGTGTAACTTCTCTGACCACGGTGCAAACCGTTTGGGTGCTTCTGCATTGATGCAGGGATTGGCTGACGGTTACTTCGTATTGCCTTACACCATCCAGAACTATCTGGCCGACCAGATCACAGTTCCTCGTTTCTCTACCGATCTGCCTGAGTTCGCAGCTGCAGAGAAAGACGTACAGAGCCGTATCGATCACCTGATGGGTATCCACGGTAAGCGTTCTGTTGATTCTATCCACAAGGAACTGGGTCACATCATGTGGGAGTACGTAGGTATGGGCCGTACAGAAGAAGGCTTGAAGACAGCTTTGGTTCGCCTGAAAGAGATCCGCAAGGAATTCGAAACTAACTTGTTCGTTCCGGGTTCTAAGGAAGGCGTAAACGTTGAGTTGGAGAAGGCTATCCGTTTGAACGACTTCATCACCATGGGTGAGTTGATCGCTTACGATGCATTGAACCGTAACGAGTCTTGTGGTGGTCACTTCCGTGAAGAATACCAGACCGAGGAAGGCGAGGCTAAGCGTGATGACGAGAACTACTTCTATGTAGCTTGCTGGGAGTATCAGGGTTCTGACGACAAGGCTCCGGTATTGTACAAAGAGCCTCTGGTTTACGAAGCTATCAAGGTACAGACTCGTAACTACAAGAGCTAATTAACGGTGTGTTCAACGATTATTAAAGACAAAAACAATGGAAAAAAATATTTCATTTAAACTTAGATATTGGCGTCAGAACGGACCGAAAGACAAAGGTCACTTCGACGAGCGCGAGATGAAAGACATCCCGGGCGATACTTCATTCCTGGAAATGCTCGACATCCTGAACGAGCAGTTGGTTGAGGAAGGCAAGGAGCCATTCGTATTTGACCACGACTGCCGCGAGGGTATCTGCGGTATGTGCTCTCTGTACATCAACGGTACTCCACACGGAAAAACTGAGCGTGGTGCTACTACCTGTCAGTTGTATATGCGTAAGTTCAACGATGGTGATACCATCACTGTTGAGCCATGGCGTTCTGCCGGTTTCCCGGTAATCAAGGACTGTATGGTAGACCGTACAGCATTTGACAAGATTATTCAGGCCGGTGGTTATGTAACTTTGCGTGCCGGACAGCCACAGGATGCTAACGCTATCCTGATTCCGAAGCAGAATGCTGACGAGGCTATGGACTGCGCAAGCTGTATCGGTTGCGGTGCTTGTGTCGCTGCATGTAAGAACGGTTCAGCTATGTTGTTCGTTTCTTCTAAGGTTAGCCAGCTGGCTCTGTTGCCACAGGGACGTCCTGAAGCAGCACGTCGTGCCAAGGCTATGATCGCCAAGATGGATGAGCTGGGCTTCGGTAACTGTACGAACACTCGTGCTTGTGAGGCTGTTTGTCCGAAGAACGAAAGCATTGCCAACATCGCCCGTTTGAACCGTGAGTTCATCAAGGCTAAGTTGAACGACTAATAAGCGCTCTACGGGGCTGAAAATGCCTTATAGACGGTTTAAATAAGAAGAAAGCGGAACTGCCGGATGGTGGTTCCGCTTTTTGTTTTTGTTGTATCTGAATCTATTCAAAGACCTTCGAAAAGAAGGGCCCCTTAAGAGATGTAGAATGGAAGACTTGGTCTTTTGTGACGGATTTTGTTTTGTCCTTCTCTTTTTCTGAAGAAGGCTTTAAGGGCATGCTCTAAAAATGAATATCAGACTTTAGAATTTTCGTACGGAAGGAGGGAAGCGAGTAAAAAATGAAATTTCAGCGCTTTAAAAAGATGGTAAATGTTTGATATATTGCTCCTTATGTAGGAAAATAAGGAAACGAGAAACAAGTCAAATAGAAATACTCTGTTAAAATAGAAAAAATGCAGTTCAAGATTATTAAAAGTGACTCTTGAACTGCATTTTCTTTTTAGTATCTTGATAGAAGCTTCAGAGCAATCGGTACATGCCGCCGCTGAGCTGTTTGATGATGCCTTTCATTTCCAGGTTGAACAGAAAGGCGCTCAATTTGTGTACGGGCAGGTTCGTGGCTACGGTCAGCATATTGATCTGAAGTTTGTCATGCTGGCGCAGGCAGTCTACGATGCGCTGTTCTTCCTCGCATAAGTCCGGGAATAAATCGAAACAGCTTTTACCGTTCTTTTCTTCCTTTTTCTTACAGGGCCATCCCATCGCTTCCATGAATCCATGAGCCGATTCCAGCAAAGCGGCCTTGCTGTCACGAATCAGCCGGTTGCAACCTTGTGAGTAAGGATCTCCGATACGTCCCGGAAAAGCGAATACATCCCGGTGATAACTGGAAGCAATGTCGGCGGTGATCAGAGCCCCGCCTTTCTCGGCTGATTCCACCACAATGGTGGCATCGCTGATACCGGCCACAATGCGGTTACGGCGTACAAAGTTCACCTTGTCCGCATTCGTTCCGCTCATAAATTCGGTGAGCAGTCCGCCTTGAGTCATCATCTGTATGGCGGTATCGCGATGCATACGCGGATAAATCTGGTCCAATCCATGCGCCAGTACGCCAACGGTGGACAGGCCGTTTTCCAAGGATCTTCGGTGTGCCTGAATATCCACTCCATAAGCCAGACCGCTGACAATCAGTACTTCTGGGCACAGCTCGCTCAGTTCGCGGATAAAACGATTGCAAATGTCCTTTCCGTATTCCGTGCAGTGTCGGGTGCCCACGATATTGATGATGCGGCTTTGGTTCAGCGATACATTACCTTTGAAGAAAAGCAAGATGGGGGCATCCGGGCATTCCTTCAGCCTTTGCGGATAGGTTGCGTCGTGAAAGCACAGGCAATCCACTTTCTTGTCAGTAGCAAAACGTAGTTCTTCTTCGGCACGGGCCATTTGTTCGTCCATGTGTGCTACAGCCTCGACCAGCTTTTCCGAAGCGTCCGGAAGTACTTGTTTCAAGTCTTTCCGGTTTTCGAATACCGCTGTGGCACTACCCAACTCCTGCAAAAGAATACGCTGGTTGGTGGGGTTCAGCCGGGGCACCCGTGTGAGAGCCATGGTATAGATGATTTCCTGTTCGGTCATTCGCTGATATATTTTTCAAGAACCGCAAACAATTCCGGAGATTCTGCCAGTCGTCCGTTTACAACGCATACGGTGTCTACCTGCGCCTTGATGGCACATTTCATGTCCGGAAGTCGGAAAATGTCCTGATAGAACACGAACTTGATGCCTTCTTTCTTCAAACGCAGTTTGCAGACAAACTCATCTCCGCTTTTCAAGGGAGTCTTGAAAGCGATGTTCAGTCGTGCCACTACCGCATCAATGCCCCGGTTGTGCAGGTCGGCAAAGCTCACGCCCGTAGAAAGCAGAAACTCATGCCGTGTGTGTTCCATATAATGTTGGTAATTGGCGTTGTTGACAATTCCCTGAAGGTCACATTCATAATCGCGTACCTTCATTTTCAGTTCATAACAATATTTATCCTCCATGATTATTTTGTTTTTTATTTGATTTCAGAAATTCATAACCAAAGCGGCAGCGCAGGCATTCGTGCCGGTCGCAATATTCTTTTTTCAACTGGATCAGAGCCTGGCTGTCGGCCGCATGCTGTACCTCCAGTCCACATTGCCGCCACAGGCGGATAATGTGATTTTCCTCGGCCTTGAGCTGTTCCAGCAGTCCTACGGCCTGTTCCTGATAACGCATGTCATCCAGGTAGCGTCCATAAGCAAAAAGGGTAGGAATGATGGTATTGATGATGATCAAATCAATAGAACCGCGTCCCATCCGTTTGATGCTGTGCGGAGACGGATAGCCGAAAAGGAAATGCGTTTCCCAATATTCGCTGGTCTGGAATTGCAGTTTCCGGCGTAGTTCGTCGATATCGCTGATGTTTCGGATAATGGAAAAGTTCAGCTTTTCCTCCTGATACATACGACTGATTTGCGACAGACGGATGTGCGGAAAATTCTGTGGACGGGTGCGCATGAAGCGCCAGCAGTCAGCTGGCAGCGGAGTCAGTTCAAACTTATGGCGCAGATAGGTATATTCCTTTTGCAGACGCAGGAAATATTCGTCGTTCAGAGCCGCTTCGCGTTCCTCACGATCCATGGCATCGGAATCCAATAAACCGGCTTGTCCTATAAAGAAAGCTTCTGTTTGAAACAGACTGTCACGATGCTTGGCGATGGCCTGGAAGGGAATCCGTCTTGCCCAGCGCTCGAAGGCATCCCCATTCAGGCCGAAACCGAAGTTGCGGGCCAGTGTGATGAAGAAAGCCTGTTCCCAGTCGCCATTCTGCTGTTTGAGGCGTTGCAGAACCAGTTCCGACCGTTCTTGAAGCCTTTCATAAACCAAGGCGCTCATCCAGCTGTGTATCATGAAGCCACTTAACGTGCGGATGATTTCGTGACAGCGCGGATAATCGTCCGATGCCTTCAATATGTTATATTGTTGGATAATTTCTTCCGGCACCGGCAACAGAACCTGTGGCACCGTCTTGTGATCAGAGGTAACTATAGGACAATCTGTCTGTTCCGTTATATGTAGAATCACATTATTGTATGCTGGGTCTTTGTCATGCCCATGTTGAAACCATTCCGATGAATGGCGATGCACTTCAACATTGCCTACCCAGGTAGTATTTTCTATTTTTATTTTGGCATTGAAGAAATCCGGACCTGAATTGCTGTTCTGGATTCCCGGATCAATGACTTCTACTTTTTCTCCGGTTTCTGTGCATAAAGATGTCAGTGGAAATATCTTGTGTTTCCAAATATATTGCAGTAGTTTTTCCATGGCATGCCGGTTTTATATTCATTTTATTTCTACACAAATGTAACGAATTTAAATTCAAATCCCTATCTTTGCCCTACAAAAACATAGATGAATATGAAAATAGCATTAATTGGTTACGGCAAGATGGGCCGTATGATTGAGCAGATTGCATTGAGCAGAGGACATGAAATTGTAAGCATCATTGATATTGACAATCCTCAGGATTTCGATTCAGAGGCATTCCGTAGTGCCGACGTGGCGATAGAGTTTACCGCGCCCCATGTGGCCTACGATAATTATCTGAAAGCCTTCAAGCATCATGTAAAAGTGGTTTCCGGTTCTACCGGATGGCTTGAGGAGCACGGAGATGACGTGCGTCGTATGTGCCGTGAGGAAGGACAGACCCTCTTCTGGAGTTCCAACTTCAGTCTGGGAGTAGCCATCTTCAGCGCTGTGAACAAGTATCTGGCCCGCATTATGAACCGTTTCCCGGAATATGAGGTGAAGATGGAAGAAGTACATCATATCCACAAGCTCGACGCACCGAGCGGAACCGCCATTACTCTGGCCGAAGGCATTTTGAGTGAATTGGACCGCAAGGACAAATGGGTGAAAGGTACTCTGTTGGCTCCGGACGGAACTTTGAGCGGCAGTGACGAGTGCCAGCCATCCGAGTTCCCGATCGACAGCATCCGTCGTGATGAGGTGCCGGGCATTCACTCCATTTCTTACGACAGTGAGGCTGACAAGATTACCATCACGCACGATGCCCACAACCGCAAGGGATTCGCTTTGGGCGCTGTGCTGGCTGCCGAATATACGGCAAACCACACCGGATTGCTCATGATGGACGATCTTTTCCAGTTCTAAAAGCCAACTAACCTCAAGAAGATAAACATCATGAAAAGAAAGAATCAGAAGCCGACCAAGGCACAGTGGATCAAAATGAGCGTGGTGTGCCTGCTCTACATTGCTTTTCTGATCTGGATCAGAAGCTGGTGGGGGATTATCGTCCTGCCGTTCATTTTTGATGCCTATATCACCAAGAAAATACGATGGACCTGGTGGAAAGATGCCGAGAATCCCATTACCAGAACGGTTATGAGTTGGGTAGATGCCATTGTATTTGCTTTGGTTGCGGTATATTTTGTGAATATCTATTTCTTCCAGAATTATACCATCCCTTCTTCTTCACTGGAGAAATCTCTGCTTGTGGGCGATTATCTGTTTGTGAGCAAGATGAGTTACGGACCGCGCGTGCCGCAAACGCCGTTGTCCATGCCGCTTACCCAGCACACTATGCCTGTTTTGGGAACCAAATCCTACAGCGAGTGGCCACAGTGGGAGTATAAGCGTGTCAAGGGAGGCAAGGTGCAGTTGAATGACATCGTCGTATTCAACTATCCGGCCGGAGATACCGTGTCACTCAATCCGAATTATCAGGCTGTGTATTATCGTCTGTGCTATGGATACGGTCGTCAGATTTACGACCAGATGATTGCTCCGGTGCCTGTGCTCGACTCACTGCCCGTGATGCAGCAGCGCTCCTATCTGCTTCAGTTCTATGAACTGGGACGCCAGTATGTGGCGCAGAATCAGGCCGAGTTTGGTGAGGTAACTTGGCGTCCGGTGGACCGTCGTGAGAACTATGTGAAGCGCTGTGTGGGATTGCCCGGACAGACTCTTCAGATTAAGGATCATATTATTTATCTGGACGGAAAACCGAATAAAGAGCCCGATAATGTGCAGTATAACTACCGCATCAGCCTGAAACAGAATATTCCCGACGAACTGGTTCGTGAATTAGGACTCAGTCAGGAAGACCTTCAGGGAGCCGCACAGCGCGGTGGCGTGATGCCGCTCACCCAGCATGCCTATGACGTTCTGTCCAAACGCAAGGATATTGTAGAAAGCATCGCTTACGAGCCGGCCAACGATACCGAGGGTATCTATCCCTGGAACCAGGCTACCGGATGGACCAGCGACAATTACGGTCCGGTATGGATTCCTGCCAAAGGCAAGTCTATCGACCTGACTCCGGAGAATATTGCCGTTTATGAGCGCCCGATCCGAGTGTACGAAGGCAATGACCTGCAGGTAAAGGAAGATGGAAAGATCTATATCAACGGCAAGGAAGCCAAGAGTTATACCTTCAAGATGGATTACTATTGGATGATGGGTGATAACCGTCACAACTCCGAAGACTCCCGTTACTGGGGATTTGTGCCCGAGGATCATGTAGTCGGCAAACCGATTATCATCTGGCTGTCGCTCGACAAAGACCGCGGATGGTTTGACGGCCATGTACGCTGGAACCGCCTCTTCCGTCTGGTAGATAATATCAAATAAGCAGAAACAAGAATTATGACCGAAGAAAACGACACCGTATGGCTCACAACCGCTTATTGGGCCCCGGTGCAATATTATACCAAACTGTTTCGTTATCCCCGTGTGGTGACGGAACAGTTTGATCATTATACGAAGCAGACTTACCGGAACCGCTGCGTGATTGCCGCACCCGACGGACCGCTGGCACTGACGGTGCCTACCGTGAAATACGACGGACTGAAATGTCCCATGAAGGACATCCGCATTTCCGACCATGGCAACTGGCGCCATCTGCATTGGAACGCGCTGGAATCGGCCTACCGCAACAGTCCGTTCTTTGAGTATTATGCCGATGATTTCCGTCCGTTCTATGAGAAAAAGTGGGATTTCCTGTTGGATTTCAATCTGGCTATTCAGGACACGGTGTGCCGTCTGATCGACCTTCAGCCTCAGATGAGCTGTTCCGACCAGTTCCTTGACGAAAACTGCGGTCCGGCAGAAGATTGCCGGTTCCTGATCCAGCCGCGTGTTCCGGTCGAGCAGGACGTCCATTTCCGAGCCGTACCGTATTATCAGGTGTTCGCCGAAAGAAACGGTTTCCTGCCCAATCTGAGTATTGCCGACCTGCTCTTCAATATGGGACCGGAAAGCCTTCTGGTGCTTCGCGACTGCTGTCAGTAAAGAAAAAGAAATCGCTCCACGAAAACAGGCAACAGAACTGTTTTGTGGAGCGATTTTCGTTTGTTTCAGATTATCACGGCAGCGATATCTGAGTCAGTGTGTTTTTCCAGTAATCTTTTACGGCGTTCCATTCATAGTAAGGAGCCGTTTTTGATTGGATGGGCAGCGTGGCTTCCCGCTCGTTCAGCAGGATTTTTACCAGAACATTGTCTTTTGCGTTCCTGTAGAATACCATCTGAATGTTTCCGCACATCGGGATAATCTGATAAGTGCGGTAAGTATCTGCAATTTTCTCCCAGTCGGCAGTTTCCGTACGCAGGCTGTTCAGTCCCATCAATGTGGCCAACGGAGCCAGATTGGTGTCGTGACCGAAGCGCAGGCTCACCAGTCTGCAGGAATGATTGATCACCGAATCGGCTGTTTCGATAAAGTTGTTCAGTAGATTCTTTTCCAGATAATACATATGTCCTCCGCTCAAAGGCGAAGGTCCTTTTTCGTAATACCATTCAAAGTTATTGCGTTGCCACATGTCGTATGCCTCCTCCTTGGAGAACAGAAAGTCCAGTCCCTGCTGGTTGTCATAACTTTGGCTGATTCCGTGCAGTTCGAACAGGTCGGCCATAAACTTGCGGGTGTCCAGAATATGTTTCTGCACAAAATCCGCGTTGCGGAACAGTTCTTTCAGGATTCTTTCCGGGTGAATATAAATGCTGTCCGCTACATGGTACACCGAGTCCATATCGGCGAGATGCTGTTGTTCGTAAGCCTCATTCTCGTATTTGATGTAATACAGGTCGGCATTGCTGCTTTCTGTGGTAATATTCAGTTTCGGGTTCAGCCCTTTCAGTTCTACACAGGCGGCAGCCATAGACAGGAAGGCACGGGTCTTATAGGTAGACCGTGCGTCGACGTGCACTCCGTCGGCAAACACTTCCGGATAGTTCCGGAACATTCTCTGAATCAGTTCGCGGTGCTGACGCGCTCCCTTTTCGGTCAGTTCTCCGTAACGTCCCTTGGCGCGATCATAAAGTTCTGTGGCAATTTTCAGAGTCTTTTCCCCTGACGGAGTCAGCATTTGAGCCTTTTCTGCGTCCCACAGAATTTGGAGCGGTTCGGTATATTTCTTTTCTTTGGTAAGATGACGGGAGCCATGGCGGGCAAAAGAAGACAAATAAAAGGCTTTATAGCCCGCTGGAGGCGCTGTTTGTGTCGTGGTGGGCGCTTGATAGGCAAAATACTTTCCCGCGCTTAGAAGCGGATTTTTTTCGATATCTTCACGTGCTGTCTGTGCGGAAACATTCCAGGCGTAGCAAGCAAGAGCAAATAGTAATACAGCTTTTCTCATTCTTTGTTATCCTTTGAATCTTATGGACAAAGGTAGTTTTTTATGAAGATGAAGCCTCTTCGTTTTTCTTTATTTCTTTTGGAAAAACGTGTTTGCAATGATATTGTAACGGTATTGTTTCTCCATTTAAACAACTCCTTCAATAGCTTTCTATCCAATCAGAATGATTCGGTTCTGAATGTTATTCTGGATTTGTTCTTCCGATGTGTTGGGCTACCGTATAGGCTGTAGTCCAGGCCGCCTGCAGATTGAACCCTCCGGTTATAGCATCAATGTCGAGCACTTCACCGGCAAAGAATAGGCCTGGATAGCGCTTGCTCTCCAGTGTCTGATGGGATACGGCATTCAGGCTGATTCCTCCACAGGTAACGAATTCATCACGAAAACTGCCTTTTCCGCTTACTTCATACGTGTCAGAGGTGAGTAGAGTAACCAGGCGGTTGATGCTTTTCTTGCCTGTTTCTCCCCATTTTTTGTCGGGAGCAGTGCCGGACTTTTCAATCAGGTAATTCCACATACGTTGCGGAAGCTGATAGGGACGGATACTGGCCAATTGCTTTTGTGCGTGCTGGTTTTGGATGTTTTTTAATTCTTCGGTAACGCGTTCTGTATTGTTTTCCTCAATCCAACATATTTGCAGTGGAAACCGGTAATTGTTTTCGTGAATCCATCGTGCGGCGTAGGAGGATAATTTCAGAATAGCCGGACCGCTCATTCCCCAGTGAGTGAATAGCAGGGCGCCCTGGCTTTTGAATTTTGTGCCCGGAATCCAGGCTGTAGCTTCTTCTACAACAATACCCATCAACTGGTGAGCCGCTTCATTCTTAATATTGAAAGTGTAGAGCGAAGGCACGGGAGCTTCGGTTTCATGAGCCATTTCCTGTAAGAAATGGAGATTCTTGGGAAGAGGGGCACCGCCCGAAGTGATTGCCACACGGTCGGCATAAAATGGAGGGATATCGGCAGAATGGAATGACAGACGGAAAGTGCCGTTTTCCAGACGTTCCATGCGGTTTACTTCATGGCCTGTTCTGATTTCTACACCATTTCTTTGTGCTTCTCTTTTCAGACACAGAATGATCGATTCAGAGTCTTGGGATACCGGAAACACACATTGGTCTTCTTGCGTAGTCAGTCTGACTCCTCTGTCCTCAAACCATTGATAAGTATCTTCGTAATCAAAGCTTTTGAAAAGCTTTTTAATCAGTCTGTGTCCGCGTGGATAGGCATGCACCAGATCTTTGATCCCGGTAAAAGAGTTGGTCAGATTACATCGTCCTCCACCCGAAATCTTTACCTTGGCCAAGACTTTGGCCGCTTTTTCAAAGATGATGATTTGGGTATCCGGGTTGCTTTTCCGGATATTGGCGGCCAGAAAGAATCCGGCAGCTCCTCCGCCGATGATGGCGATTCGGGTTGTTGCCATAGAAATAATATATGATTTTGTGTGCGAAGATAGGATAAAATATAAAATGCGACAAATATTCAATAATGCATCTTTTTTCTTCAATCTTCAGAAAGGGCAAGGTGCAGTCGGGGAATATAATTCTGCTGGTTTCAGTAACAGCAGAATTATTTCTCATCCATTTAATCTTCTTTGTTTTCTTTCAGATGAAAAGATAAATCAGCAAAGAAATCGTGGTTGAGAATTCTGGATATTCTCCATAGTAAAATAATATCTATACTGTTTTTTTCGAATATTTTGTATACGTTACTGCGATTATAGCATAACTGGTTGGCGAACCAGGTAACACTTCTTCCTTGCTCGTGAACTACTTTTTCGATATGTTTTCCGATGTGTATCATATAGATTCTTTTAGTGGTATAATAAAAGCGTGGGTTCCCGAACCTTACTCGTTTCGTATTTCAGGCCTTCGCATTGCCCCTTTCCAAAAACGAGCAATGCAGAAAGCCCACGCCTATATGTATACTCTATTTGAGGGTGTGTCAAAATACCCTCTTTATAACAGAAGATCGCTATATAGCCGAACTTTCTTATAAAGTGGCCATATAGC